>CAVOFA010000006.1:0-47040 GCA_963694865.1 Gammaproteobacteria bacterium
TGATCAGGTCCTGCAACTCGACGACGCGCAATCAATTCGAAGTGCAGTAGATCTTGCGCTCTACAATGCTGGCGTAGATCGATTATTACGCTCATCCAGAACCAACTAAAATTTTCTTGCCGAAACATTTCCGATAAAAATTTCATATCAGTGTCGCAGTAACTCAATCGAACGGGCGATACTTTCTCCGTTATATTGAATAAAACTCTGAAAAGTATCAGCTAAAGGCGAGAGTTCCTTCTTTTCTTTATGGACAGAATACCAGGGTTTAGGTTCGGGAAGAGACTTCGAATTGAGTTCAACAAGAAACCCTGTTTTAAGCTCGAGCCGGACAGCATGCTTGGGGATTATCGAAATTCCGAGCTCCGCCAATATCGCTTGTTTAATCGCCTCGCTGCTACCTAATTCCATCACACAATTTACGGAAATATTGTTGTTCTCAAAAAGCTGCTCCGTAGCCATTCTCGTCCCGGAGCCCTTTTCACGCATAAGAAAATCCTCACCATTGAGGTCAGACAACTGAATATTTCTTCGCTTCGCCAGTCGATGCGATGGCGGCGCGACCAGAACCAGGAGATTACGTAATATTGGTAGTGCAATAACATGTGAATTTTTCGGTATATGAGACATGATGGTTAAATCATCGGCATTATTATCTATACGTTCCAATATCTGATTTCTGTTGGCGATGGTTAGTTTAAAATTCACGTCAGGATAAAGCTTGTGGAAGGCACCAAGCAGGTGAGGGACGAAGAACTTGGCGCTAGTGACCGCTGATATTTTCAATTCCCCACTCATGCCGCACTTAAGTTGAGTAAGCCGTACATTCACCTTCTGCAGCTCGTCGAAAATTACTTTGCATGATGCCAGTAATTCTTCACCGGCGGGTGTTAAGAACTTGCGTCTACCTAAACGCTCGAATAGCTCAATTCCCATGGTTTCTTCAAGCTGGCTGATTTGTATACTAAGAGCCGAGGGTGTCAGGCACATAGCATCAGCTGCCTCGCTGAAGGTCCTGTGCTCGGCTGCAGCGACAAGTAATTGTAGCTGTCTTAGGGTCGGCTTCATTGCGAGTATCCAGGCGATTAAATGTTAAGGCATAGTATATCAAAAAGCTAAATAGATTTGACTTTCATTTATGTTAATAATTCGTTAAATTTACCTTATTGTCTTCATTTGGAAGCGATTCATACTTTCTCTTTTTAATCCCAAGAGGCAGGTTTCTAATCGGGAGTAGCATACCGCTACACTCGAGTCAGCCTCAATGGGGCTAAGCATGCTCACTAGGGGGGTAGTAACTTGGAACTAACAACACACTGGGCTGGCTTGCTGGCCGTCGCCATTTTCGTTGGTGCCTACACGCTTTTTATTTTGCAAGAAAATATCCACCTGCGGAAGTCGAAGCCGGTAATTGTGGCTGCAGGATTTATCTGGATGCTGGTTGCCATTGCCTATACAAGTGTTGACAACACGCATGGGGCAGAGGAATTGATCAGCCACAGCCTGCGCGAATTCGCCGAGCTGTTCCTGTTTCTGCTGGCTGCAATGACCTACGTTAATACGATGCAAGAGCGTGGAATCTTCGCAGTATTGCGCGTTTGGCTGATAAACCAGGGGTTTTCGCTGCGGAAAATATTCTGGCTCACGGGGGCTATTGCCTTCGTTATGTCGCCAATTGCCGACAATCTTACTACCGCTCTGGTAATGGCCACGGTGATTATTTCAGTCGGTGGTAATAATCACCGTTTCGTGGTGTTGGGCTGCATCAACATTGTTGTTGCCGCTAACGCCGGGGGTGCCTTTAGCCCGTTTGGCGATATTACTACTCTTATGGTGTGGCAACAGGGGCTGGTACAGTTCACTGAGTTCTTTACGCTGGTAGTGCCGTCAGTGGTTAATTGGTTAGTTACAGGCGCCATATTGTCACTTGCTGTGTCGTCGGCACAACCTGAGCGGGCGGAAAAGGAAGAGGCGCATTTGCAATACGGCGCCTGGGTAGTTGTCGCGCTGTTTTTATTGACAATCACGATGGCTGTTTGCGTTCACAATTTCCTCCACTTACCACCTGTTCTCGGCATGATGACCGGACTCGGTTTCCTGCAGCTGTTCGGGTATTTCTTGCAGCAGCGTGATCGCGCCAAAGTGCAACATGCAGTGGGCGACTCCGCTCTAAGTATCTCAGCTGCCAGAGATGAGGGTATCGACGCCAGCAAAAACTTCTATGACATCTACAAGAATTTGCGCAGGGCCGAGTGGGATACCCTGATGTTTTTCTATGGCGTGATCCTGTGTGTTGGTGGACTCGGTGCGTTTGGGTATCTGGCATTGGTGTCGGAGATTATGTATTTGGATCTGGGGCCAACGATTACCAATATCCTCGTCGGAATTGCCTCGGCTGTTGTAGACAATATTCTGGTGATGTTCGCCGTAATTGCCATGGATCCTGAAATGAGCCAGGGCCAGTGGTTACTGGTAACACTGACCGCAGGCGTAGGGGGTTCAATGCTCTCTATAGGATCTGCGGCTGGGGTTGCCGTTATGGGTCAGGCCCGTGGCATCTACACATTTTTCGCTCATCTGAAATGGGAGTGGGCCATCGCGCTGGGTTATGCCGCCAGCATAGCTGTACATTTCATGGTCAACGGTGACACTTTCAATCTTTAAGTAATTGCGAACTCACCAATGAAAGCCATAAACAAGCTCCCGGTGGTTTTCGACCTTTGCAATGTTTATCGAGATAAAGGATCGAGCTTGCTGTAGAAATCAGCTGTCGAAGAATTCGACTTTACCTGATTCGAGCAAATACTCGGCACCGACAATATGCATGTTATCGTTTCTTATCAAGCTTTTAAGAATTTCAGATCCTTCGTAGAGCTTGGCAACCGAGGTCTCTATGTTTGAACGCACAGCCTGGCTCAACAATTCATCGGTAATTGTGCTTGAGCTAACGCCGTTATTTAGCTCTGCGTCAAACTCTACCAGGGATTTAACTGCAGGACTGATTCTGGCCACTATGGCATGCAGATTAGGGGAACGGTTATCGGTATGTTGCTGAAGTTGCTCGACGGTAGCTGCTACTGCGCAACAGTTCGAGTGTCCGAGCACTACAACCAGACGCGTACCAAATTGCTCGGCGGCGAATTCGATACTGCCAATTTGGGATGGGGCGACGATATTGCCGGCTACTCGAATTACAAAAAGATCACCAAGCCCCTGACCGAAAATCAGCTCTGCCGGTACTCTGGAATCAGAGCAGCCAAGAATGATGGCAAAAGGGGACTGTGCACTAACTAATTGCTTGCGGCTAATAGAGCCAACATTTATCTCGAGGTGGTCGTTTGAGCGAAAGCTTCGATTGCCATCTTTTAATCGTTGCAGCGCTTGCTCCGGACTTAACATAGACTACTTACAACCAAGACTGTCGCCGGCGTTGTAGTATGCCGGCCAATTGTGGGTAGCCCTTGTGTTCGTCAAGGCTGAATCTATTTGTGCGCAATGGCTTTGTCTGTAAATAAGTGATCTCTTAATTCCTTATTCATTGTGGGGTGTTGGCGCCGCATCCACTACAGCACCATGGTGGCATGTTCTTTTTCTTCATCGCGATTGTGAGCGAGAATGGCCTTGAGTCTATCATCCTTGCAGGCATCAACACCTTGCTTGTACCTGTCGAGTGCTGCTAATTCTTCCAATGGCGAAGTAATTGCCCGTGCACTCGCCGAGACTCATCGGACAACGCTTCGATCGATTCATGATAGCATTTGCCATCTGCAGCTTCTGTGATTGGGGTCCTGCAGGCCCCTACTATTCGGGACAAATAATAAGCAATGTGCGACATTTATGCTACGTTCGAGAGCAGGCGATTTCATGACGGCCGCTGCTAGCGTGCAGGATAACTGGCTAGGACTTCGCTAAATGCTCCACTAAACGCCGGGCGAGCCCTAGCTTCATGCATGTACTCGCCAGGGGTAACCTGGTGAATTCTACTGATTGATCCAGCCCAAACCCTGTTGTTGGTAGCCGTTTCAACGATCTCAATTTCCAGCACGGCGATATAATTCAGCTCGACAGTTATGGACTCCATGCGTATGAACGGATCAATTCGCTGTTGCTCGGGGTCAAGGTTGACATGATTGTAGCGTAGCAGCACTCTGATATCGTTGATTCGATCGTCTCGCTGCAGGCCTTTCTCCTGAAATGCTGCGTCAAATTCTGCCACCACGTAGTCACGCAGGGAACAGCGGCATGTCTCGGGTTTCCAGACCATAGTCCTGATAATCACTGTAGTCACCGGGATAACAGAGCGACAGCGAAGTGCCAATCTGCGAGCCTGTTTGTGCACAAGCCCCTAAAACTAACAGTACAACGCCGAGCAGAACTTGCCGTAACGCGTTAAATTTACTTATCATCACTACATCCCCCGTAAGTAATTTCCTCTCTAATTCCATAGTGCGCCCGGGAGCAGAGGAAATATTGATCCAGAGTAAATAAGAGGGCTGTTAGGATTCGACGGCTTTCATGGCGGCAGCGAGGCTTTTTTCGCCCGGACAATGCAGTTGATCGGCGACATTGTTGCGCTCTTCGCTCTCACGATTCTGGCTAAGCTTATACTTGCATTGAAGCTGTTCAATCTAGATTTCAAGACTGGCAATGCCACCCAGTTGGGTGAAAGAATTCATGGGTTTAAAATGTAGTTGTTCACTCTCAACGCTGACGCAGAAACGTTTGGGAATAAACACCGGATTACTCGATTCAGGGGCTCTTTAGATCGAAGTGGAAGTAGTGGGCGCTGGCGGAGCTACCGGATTCATCGTAGTTTTGCTCGCTAAACCGACAGTTGATTGCTGCCAGCTTGTTGCTGCTCAAGATAATAGCTGTGGAACAGCGTGTTCCATATTCCCTTTCTGGATTTTGAATGAAGGCAGAAGACAATCTGCGCTCCAGCTCGATTGGAATTCCGGTGTCTGGGAGATCGGCGTCTTCGGCCTTGCTGCGATTGGCCATCATTGCCAGTAGCTGATCAGTAGTCAGGTCCGCGTCGGAGCTCATTAGTTGTTGCAGTTGCTGGCGCCCCCGTTCTACCTTCGGCCATGGTGAATCGAGAACGCCATTTGAGAGTCCGTAGACACCGGGCTCCAGGCGCCGCACCTCGGCTTCCTGATTGTTCACGTAGAACATTTCATGCTGGTCACCAAGCAGCAGGTTATAGCCGGCGTACTGGTTAAACTGACTGCTTAAAGACTGACAATACTTCGCGGGAGTTTCATTCCCGGCAAGAAAGCGAAGTGTAAGTTGGCCGCGAGATCTTGGTTTTTGCTCCTGCTGTGATGGGTCACGAATATTGGTTACGGCAGCAAAGCGGCCAGAGGTAGTCAGGCCAAGCCAGGTTCCACCGGCTACCAGGTCCTTGCCCGCAAGAATTCGCGTATCGGCATTGTCTGCAGGCCAGAAGTCGGCATCTTTGGTGGATCGGCTGAAAAATTCATCTCGATTCGCAGCCACTATCAGCGAATAACGCGGGTCTGCTTGATGGGCAAATATGATAAGACACATTAAACAAATTTTACCGTTTATTGGTAGCTGTTGCACAGTGTTGATGACGAGGTTTTAGAGCAGGAGGCGGTCGATCTTCAGTAATGACTTAGAGAGGGGGCAATGATCTAGTGAGGAATTGGTATTGATACGAATAGATGCGCCAATCCTCTCGACTATGTTGCTATACTGAAACGCTACAAACGCAGTTTCCATTAACGGCCCCGGCAGCGAGAAGTTAATCCCAGTCCCATGCTCACATTTCCTCAAATCGACCCAGTAGCTATTGCCATCGGCCCCATCAGTATTCACTGGTACGGCATTATGTATATAGTGGCCTTCGGCGGAGCCTGGGCACTGGCCTCCTATCGGGTCAAGCAAAGCCCAGGCACGTGGACTGCAGAGCAAATTTCGGACCTGATCTTCTACGGCGCGCTCGGTGCCGTATTGGGCGGCAGAATGGGGTCCGTTTTCTTTTACAATTTTGATCGATTTCTAGGCGATCCAATCTGGCTGTTGAGGGTATGGGAAGGGGGCATGTCTTTTCATGGCGGATTCCTGGGGGTATTGCTGGCGCTGTACTTTTATTCGAAGAGCATCAACAAGACACTGTTTGAAGTTATGGATTTTGTTGCACCCATAGTTCCCTTTGGACTAGGTGCTGGACGCATAGGTAATTTTATCGGCGGCGAGTTGTGGGGAAAGCCCACGGAAGTGGCCTGGGGCATGGTGTTTCCACAAGTGGATCAATTACCGAGGCATCCATCGCAGTTGTATGAATTTGCTCTGGAGGGCGTAGCCCTGTTTTGCATTGTCTGGTGGTTTTCCGCCAGGCCAAAACCACGTTGCGCTGTCGCCGCGCTGTTTGCAATTGGCTACGGTAGCTTCAGATTTTTCATAGAGTTTTTCCGTCAACCAGATCTGGATATCGGTTATATCGCGTTCGACTGGCTTACCATGGGACAGCTGTTGTCCGCCCCCATGGTTCTGGCCGGGCTGTTGCTGATGTATTTTGCCTATAACAGGCGTGATGCCGTAAGCCAATGGTGACTATTACCGATATAGGTGCAGCAAACTAATGCAGCAATACCTGAATTTATGTCAGCGCATTATCGATCAGGGTGTGTGGGTGGAAAATGAGCGCACTGGGAAAAACTGTCTTACGGCAATTAATGCGGACCTGCGCTACGATGTCGCCCAGAATCAATTTCCAATTATCACCACCCGCAAGAGTTTCTGGAAAGCGGCGATCGCGGAGCTGCTTGGCTACCTGCGCGGCTACGACAATGCCGCAGAATTCAGAAAATTGGGTACCAAGTCCTGGGACGCCAACGCCAATAATAACGACGCCTGGCTGGCTAATCCGGTACGTAAAGGCCAGGACGATATGGGGCGGGTTTATGGTGTGCAGGGACGTAGCTGGCGCAAGCCGGATGGCAACTCACTGGATCAACTGGCGAAGATTGTCGATAATCTGTCTCGCGGCATCGATGATCGTGGCGAGATACTGACTTTCTACAATCCAGGAGAGTTTGAGCTAGGCTGTCTGCGCCCGTGTATGCACACACACACATTCTCTTTGCTGGGAGACACACTCTATCTCACCAGTTACCAGCGCTCCTGCGATGTACCTCTGGGCTTGAATTTTAACCAGATTCAGGTTTTTGCACTGCTTGCGCTAATAGCTCAGATTACCGGTAACGCGCCGGGGCTCGTTTACCACAAGATAGTTAACGCGCATATTTACGAGGATCAACTTGAACTGATGCGAACAGTTCAGTTACAGCGAACGCCATTTTCCTCGCCCCAATTACGTATCAACCCGGACATAAAATCTCTCGAAGATATCGAGACCTGGGTTAGCATGGATGATTTCGAGGTCGAAGGTTACGAGCACCACGAAGCCATTACTTATCCGTTTTCCGTTTAAGATACACGCATATTTTTTGCAGAGTTAACCCATGAAACTATCGCTAATCTGCGCTATGGCCGAAAATCGCGTGATTGGTCGCAATAACAGATTGCCCTGGCACCTTTCTGAAGATCTTAAATATTTTAAGCGCTCTACCATGGGCAGTTGCATTCTCATGGGTCGCAAGACCTGGGAGTCTATAGGCCGGGCATTGCCAGGGCGGACCAATATAGTAATCAGCTCGAACCCGGAGTATCAGGCGGAGGGAGCACGAGTCGTACATTCACTGCAGCAGGCAATCGAACTGGCGGAATCCATTGCTTTGATAGATGGTTCTGAAGAGACCTTTGTGATCGGAGGGGCGGGCATTTATCAGGCGGCTTTACCCCTGGCAGATCGATTTCATCTCACTCGTGTTCACGCGGCGGTGGATGGCGATACCTTCCTCGCGGATTTTGATGAAAGCGAATGGCAGGAAATTGACAGACAGGATTTCCAACACAGTGATTCTAATCCTTACGACTACAGTATTTGTCTGTTGGAAAAAGTGAGTGCCTAAAATGGTGTTAGCAGGAACTACTGCCTACAACTAGCACTGACTCTGAGGTATCCCCAGAAAATATCGAGTTAGCTTAATGAATTAGTGTAAAAATGAGAGCTTTTAGAATGATTTTAAGTGTGCAATGCGAATTTTTGTGAGGTTTATTGAAGTAACTTGGGCGACTCGGCTTCGCGGGCAGACGGCACACTCTCTGACTTGTAGCAGGGAGCATTCACATTCGAATCACTTACGATAGTAGCCCTTATATTACAAGCTGAACGGCCCCTCACTCCGAGGCGAATTTTCCATCGGAGTGACACTAATTAGCCTGATAACAGCTAGACCAAGAAAGCTAAATTTATGTGTAGATACCGCAGACTCTGACTACTATTTTTTGTCGTCCAGGGCCATATCCAACTAATGTCTGCAAAGTTTTGCAACAGCGATGAGGAAATTGCTGGGGATCACAGTTGTTTAATAAAGACTTTGGAGTTTCTCTGGAAGTTGTAGAGTTGCTGCCTCTGATCTGGTAAATCGCTTAGCTCTCCTGCCTCAAAACCTTTTTCCAGAAACCAATGAGCCGCTACGGTTGTTAGTACAAAGATTTTATTCAGTCCGTTCTGTCGTGCCTCATTTTCCAGGCTCGAGAGCAGGCGATCACCAAAGCCATTCTTTTGATATTGTGGGTGTATTGCGATACAAGCGATTTCACCGCAATTGTTACCTACATCGTAGAGCGCCGCGCAGGCGATGACCGTCTCTTCCAGTTCGATGAGCTTGAAATTTTCAATTTCAGTTTCAAGTAATTCCCGGGACCGGATGGCCAGCGCTCCACTTTCTTCCAGTGGCTTAATCAATTTTAGAATGCCCGCGACATCATCGATCGTGGCAGCGCGTAACAGATCAAAATTGTCGTTACTGATCAGACTGCCACTACCCTCTCGTGTAAAAAGCTCCTGCAGTAGTGCGCCATTGGATTTGAAACCAATGAGGTGAGAGCGATGCACACTATTGTCGTGAGCACGCAATGCTGCTTGCAGAGCCTGACTGATACAGTGTGAGTGTTCATCGTCGGCCTTGTTCAGACTAAGGACATATTGCCTGGCGTCATCTGCTGTGAGTGACGGCACTAATTCAGCACTTTCGTTAAGCACGCCTTCGCCTGGAACCAGCAGTATCAATTTGTCAGCCTTGAGGGCAATAGCGGCTGCAGTGGCCACCTCTTCTGCGCTCAGATTAAATACCTCGCCGGTTAGGGAATAGCCCAGGTTTGACAGCAATACAATATTGCCTTGATTCAACTGCTGTTCGATGGCGGCAGCCTGTATTTTTCGTACCGCTCCTGTGAAGTGATAATCCACGCCATCATGGATGCCAAGCGGTTTCGCAGTTATGAAATTACCGCGGCACAGGCGAATGTCGGCACCATGCATCGGTGAATCGCTCATGCCCATGGAGAATGATGCCTCGATATTTACGCTGAGTCCGCCCACTGTCTGTTTTACCGTCTCGATACAACTACTTTCGGTTATGCGTAAATTTCGGTGATAGTTGGACTCAGTTCCTGTCTGCCTGAGTGCAGCGGTGATCTGAGGCCGTGCGCCATGAACCAGAACCAGTTTTACACCAAGACTGTGTAACAGGCTGAGGTCATGGACGATATTGGAAAAATTTTCATCCGCTAGCGCCTCACCGGGCAGGTGTACCACAAATATTTTGTGGCGATGAGCGTTAATGTAGCTGGTGGAAGCTCGGAACCATTCGATCATGTCATTACTGTTTGTCATAGCGATTCAATCATTGCAGGCACTGTTGATGGATCATTTTCTGCAAGAAATCGATGCAGGGCGCAATCATGTCCAGCGACATGTATTCATCAGGCTGGTGAGCCTGGTCTATATTTCCCGGGCCCAGGATAATCGTATCCATACCCAGTTCTTGAAGAAAAGGACCCTCGGTGCCAAAGGCTACAGTGATGCCAGAGTGACCAGTCAATTTTTCTGCCGTCGCCAGCAGTTGACTATGTTCCTCTGCAAGGAAAGCGGGGGTACCGGAAAACAGAGTGACAAGCTCGAATTCAATTTCCAGAGGGTCGGTTATCGCTTTTATGCGTTGTCGTAACTCTGCTCGAATGGTATCAGGGTGCATACCCGGCAGTGGACGAACATCAATCTCCAGATCACAGTAGCCACAGATTCGATTGGGGCTATCACCACCATGGATGCTACCCAGATTTAGTGTTGGATACGGAATTTCAAACAACTCGTTGTGGTATTTTTCCTTCATTTCATTTCTGAATTTTATTAGCCCTGCGATTACTGAGTGCATGGCATCCAGGGCATTGTTTCCCAGAGCCGGGTTGGAAGAGTGTCCACTATGCCCGGTTAGCTTTATCGAATCCATCATCATGCCTTTGTGAGCGCGTACTGGCTTCATTCCAGTGGGCTCGCCAATGATTGCTGAGCGGGCTCTTGGCTTACCGAGTTCGGCAAGCCTGCGAGCACCCTGCATCGAAGTCTCTTCATCGGCTGTAGCGAGGATAATGAGAGGTTCCTTGAATTCGGCTTCGAGCAGAGGCTTAACAGCTTCCATTACGATTGGAAAAAACCCCTTCATGTCGGTTACACCCAGACCGTAGAGTTTGCCGTCGCGTTGGGTCAGTCGGAAAGGATCTACCGACCAGAGGTTTTCATCGAGCGGCACCGTATCAGTGTGACCCGCAAGCACTAGCCCACCCGGTCCCGATCCCAGCGTGGCAATTAAATTGTATTTACCGATCCCGGAATGTGAGTCGCAGGGAATAATTTCGCAGCGAAAACCCATGGATTCAAAGTCGTTGGCGAGCTGATCAATAATCGCTTTGTTGCTGGAATCGATATGCGGATTATTAGAGCTTATGCTCGCCAGGCTAATGACTTTGTCCAGCTGTGATAATAGATCAGGAGACTTTTCAGGCATTATTTAAAACCGGCTATGGATCAGGGCTTGGTGGAGGACTTCGCAATCATGTCTGTTTTCGCGGCCATAATGAAATCATTCAGATGCAATCCATTAATCTTGTGAGACCACCAGAACACTGTAACCTTTCCCCATTCGGTGGTGATAGCGGGATGGTGGTCTTCGTGCTCTGCGAGGCTTGCAATTTTATAGGTAAATTTAAAGGCGTCCTTGAATTCGATAAAATGAAATTCCCGAACCAATTTGTCAACGCCGTCATGGAAATCTCGTTTCCAGCCAGGAACCTTGAGCAAGAGCTGGCCGGCTTGCTCTTCGGTGACTACCGGTGCGCCAAGCTGACAAGCTTCGCAATGTTGCTGATACAGATTCTCCATCTTAGAGAAACTCCTCTAGAACGTTATTCAGGAATTGAAAGCCCCTGGTCGTAGTGCTTATGCGGTCGCCTGTTTGCTGTAATAGTTGCGATGAGATCAGGTATTCTACCTGCTTTCCGATAGTGCTAAAAGGGACGCCGGTCCTGCATTCAAACGTTGATATAGTGAAGCCCTGCTGCAAGCGCAGGGCATTGAGAAGAAACTCCAGTGGCCGCTCTGCCTGGGAAATACTACTAATATTTGCCTCCCGTGCAAGTTCGTTGCGTAGGTAGTGGTCCGGCTGCTTCACTTTTCGCGTGCGGATAATAGTGCTTTGATCCGGCAGCGTAAGTTTGCCATGGGCACCCGCGCCTATGCCAAGGTAGTCGCCAAATTGCCAGTAGTTAATATTGTGAATCGATTGCCTGCCCGGCAATGCATAGGCAGAAACCTCATAGCGCTGCAGGCAATTATCCTGTAACAGTTGCTCTCCCTGCGCCTGAATCTCGTTCAGAATCGTCTCCCGCGGCAGCGCCGGTGGATGCCGATAGAAAACTGTGTTGGGCTCGATTGTAAGCTGGTACCAGGAAATATGTTGAGGTTGATAACTAAGCGCTGTAGCCAAATCTTTTATAGCGACCTCGGATTCCTGAGCGGGTAAACCATGCATCAGATCGAGATTTATATTCTCAAAGCCCGACTGCCTGGCAATATCTATAGACATCCGCGCCTGATTACCGTCATGAATTCTGCCGAGATTTTGTAATTGTCGATCATCGAAACTCTGAATCCCTAATGACAATCTGTTGATGCCCGTCGCGCGAAAAGCCTTAAATTTTATCGCTTCGGCGGTGCCAGGGTTCGCTTCCAGCGTGATTTCGATATCCGTGGCCAATGCGCTCCACTTCTGAATGTGATTGAGTAAGCGTTCATAAGCAGCGGCACCGAAGAGGCTGGGTGTGCCTCCACCTATAAAGATAGATTGCAGGGTGCGCGGTTCAATTCGATCGAGTTCGCGGTCGAAGTCATCACACAGGGCGCTGACATAGTCGCTTTCGGCAATGGTCGATTTCGCAGCATGGGAATTAAAATCGCAATAGGGGCATTTTTTAACGCACCAGGGGATATGAACGTACAGGCTTAGTGGTGGAAGTTCCAGCATCGCATTAATGCTCTCAGAGCTTGCCCTCGGTGACTAATTGAATTTTTGATTTCCGGACTAAGCTGTGCCGATGCACATTCATGGCTTGGTACATAGAACAGGGAGTCATAACCAAAACCATTTTCACCTATCTCGGAAAACAAAATGCGGCCCTCCCAGGTACCCTGACAAATTAGTGGCATTGGGTCCCGCGCGTGCCGTAGGAAAGCGATAACGCATTGGAATCTGGCGCTACGATGAGCTTCAGTTACCTGCTCCAGCTCAGACAATAATTTTTGATTGTTGGCTTTGTCCGCCTCGACGCGAGAGGCACCACTAACATCGGCGTAGCGTGCCGAGTAGATGCCTGGCTCGCCGTCGAGTGCATCTACTTCGATGCCGGAATCGTCAGCGATAGCAGGTAAGCCGGATTCAACACAGGCATGCCGCGCCTTGATCAGGGCGTTTTCAACGAAGCTTAAACCGGTCTCCTCAACTTCACTTACGGCGAAATTTGATTGAGGAAGCAGGCCAATCTCTTTCTCTGCCAGAATCTGTCGCAATTCTCTCAATTTTCCAGCATTGCCGCTAGCCAGGACAATCTTTTGCATTCTCTAGTGAGCCTCTGAATAATGAATAGGTGTACTCGGACCCGGTTAGCTCACTGGGCCTGGTCACTGGTTCTTTTGGTAATGTGATAAATGGCGATCTCTCCCAGAAAATTCGGCCAGGCCTTCATAGCCCAGCTACCCTGGTGCTGTGAATCCACCACAGTCCTGGAGAGGACGGTTATGTTTTTTTCGACACATAGCGCGTCAAAATCTCTTACCGTGCAGAAATGAATATTGGGCGTGTTATGCCATTGATGGGGCATGAATTTGGAGACAGGCATACGCCCGCGAGTGGCCAGGTAGAGCCTACTCTTCCAATTGCCAAAGTTGGGAAAGGTTACGATACCGTTCTTGCCGATACGCAACATGTCATCGACCAGTTCTGCAGGGTTGCTCAAGGCTTGTAATGTTTGTGCCAGTAGCACGGTGTCGAAGCTGCCTGACTGAAAATTGCCGAGACCTTGATCGAGATTTTGCTCGATCACATTAATCCCGTGATCGATACTCTTTTCGATATTATCTGCATCGATCTCCAGGCCTATCTCACGGATCTGTTTTGTGGTTTTCAAATAGTGCAGGAGACTACCGTCGCCGCAGCCCAAATCGAGAACCCGGCTGTCGGGCTCAATCCAGTTCGAAATAATTTCCAATTCAGGCCGCATCAGCTGCAAGCTCCTGGTGCACTCTCTGCAGGTAAGTACGCAGCGCGGCAATGTAACGTGGAACTGGAAGCAGGAAGGCGTCGTGACCCTGGTCTGCCTCAATCTGCAGATAGCTCACCTCTTTTCCAGCTTTGAGTAAGGCATTGACTATTTCCCGAGAGCGCTCCGGCGGAAAGCGCCAGTCGGTGCTAAAAGATATCAGCAGAAACTTGCAACTGCTATTGGCGAACGCTTTGGCCAAATCGCCATCATAGTCTATAGAAGGATCGAAATAATCCAGGGCTTTTGTCATCAGCAGATAAGTATTTGCGTCGAAATTCTCTGAGAAGCGTTCTCCCTGATAATGTAGATAGCTCTCAACCTGAAAATCCACATCCAGGCCGAAACTCAATTTTCCGGAGCGCAGATCTCTGCCGAAGTTGTCTCCCGCGGCTTCAAAATCGGCAACCGTCTTGCCAAATTTGGCACGCATGGCACTGTCAGAAAGATAGGTTATATGGCCGACCATCCGCGCCAGCATCAACCCGTGCTTGGGGTAAGTGTCATTCTGCAGATAATGGCCCGCATAAAATTCGGGATCGCGGGTAATAGAGTGTCTGGCCACCTCGTTGAAGGCGATATTCTGCGCTGACAACTTCGGTGCTGCAGCAATTGCAATGGCGTGTTCAATGCGTTCTGGAAAACTAATAGACCAGCGTAGTACTTGCATGCCACCAAGGCTGCCACCGATCACGGCTGCCCATTTTCCTATCTCAAGCCGGTCCATTAGCCTGGCCTGGCTTTGTACCCAGTCCCGTACCGTCACCACCGGAAAGTCCGGGCCATAGAATTTTCCGGTGTTTGGATTAATCGAAGCCGGACCGGTGCTGCCGGCGCAGCCTCCCAGGTTATTCAGGCTAACAACAAAAAATAGATTCGTGTCGATGGCCTTGCCGGGCCCGATACAGGGGTCCCACCAACCCGGCTTCTTGTCAGAATCGCGGTGATAGCCCGCCGCATGGTGGTCCCCACTGAGCGCGTGACAGACAAGAACGGCGTTGGACTTTGCTGCGTTAAGCGTGCCGTAAGTCTCCACCACCAAATCGTAGGCATCAAGTACCTTACCGCTGCGTAACTGCAGCGGCTCATCAAAATGGTAAGTCTGAGGAGTTACCAGACCTACAGACTCTGCGGGCTTCGATACTGTCATAAGCGAACGTTAGTACCTTATAAAAACAATCCTGGCTCTAAAAGGGTGCATAACTTTATTTCCGTGGTAATAGTGTACCGTGTATCGAGTTTAAGGCTTGGGGTCAATACTAAGAATGTCAGGAATAGTTTTAGGATTCTCGATACACAATTTTTTCTTACGGCTAGTGTGACCATTCACAATCGTAATTGCACTCTGTTTTACATCAAACTGCCTGGACAAGTATTTGATAAGAAGTTTGTTGGCTTTACCGTCGGTAGGGGCGGCGCTAAGTCGAATTTTAATTAACCCTGCTACCAGGCCAACGATCTTATCCTCGTTGGATTTCGGTTGAATACTGCAATCAAGAAATAACTTGTCTCCGATCCAACGGTGGTGGCCAGGCTCTATCAGCTTAAATATTGGAATAATCAGAGGTTCCCTAGATGCCAATAATTACCATGGCCAGCTGATCTGTAATGCCAAAGCTTGTAATCAGAAAATTACGGATAATCTGAATAGCAATGAAGATAAAGATTGGCGAGAAATCCAGGCCTCCCATCGATGGTATTACCTTCCTGATGGGTGCCATCACCGGTTCGGTTAGCTGCCAGATCAACCTCAGTAATGGATGTGGGTTGGTGCTGCCGGAAAACATCATAACGAATGACATAATGATCGAGCCGATAATTGCATAGTAGTAAATATTCACAATAAAATATATTACGCCTACGAAAGACCAGGTAACAATAAACCCCAATCCGGGGATAGTGCCGCCATACAAAATAATAAGCGCGCAGATAGCTACGGCCTCTACTAGTAGAGCCAGTAAGAGCGTGGAAAAATCTATACCTTTATACCCAGGAATAAGCTTTCGCAGAATTCTGACCATTGGGTCAGTAATTTTAACCACGGCCTGAGAGACTGGGTTGTAAAAATCAGCCTTGGAGACCTGCAGCAGGAAACGCAGGAGGACCGCCAACAAATACAGTCCACCAAGGGTGTTGAAAATCAAGGCACCGGAACTTCCTAAAACATCCATACTTCTTCTCTATAAATTAATTGGTTACTGGTTTAAAAATGTAAACTGCTCAGGCCTGGTGGCCAAAATCATCAGCGAGCTCAATTGACCGGTCACGAGCTGCCTTCAATGCCTTATCGACCAACTCTCTGATGCCGCCGGACTCAAATTTTTTGATGGCCTGTTCTGTTGTACCGCCCGGAGAGGTAACTCTGCGGCGTAATTCGTCAGTGCTTTCTGTGCTGGCTAGCGCCAATTCTGCCGCCCCGGCCGCGGTCTGATAGGTCAATATTCTAGCCACTTCTTCGCTAAGCCCCATCTCTACGGCTGTGTTTTGCATTGCTTCCATAAACAGGAAAAAATATGCCGGTCCACTGCCAGATAGTGCGGTGACAATGTCAATATCGGATTCCACGTCTACCCACACACTAATGCCGACGGCTTGCATAATAGTGTCGGCCATGGTTTTTTGTTCCGCAGTGACCTGGGCATTCGCAAACAAAGCGCTGGCACCCCTACCAATCAACGCAGGCGTGTTCGGCATACAACGGACAATAGCAGCTTTGCTCTCTAAGACATTATTAGCTGAGACACTATTAGCTAAGTAATGTTCGATTTGGGCACTGGTAATACCCGCCGCTATGGAAATAATCAGCGGCGCAGTCTTGTCTGCTCTTGGTAGCACAGACGTCAGGGATTCACAAACGCTTTGCATTACCTGGGGCTTCACTGCCAGTACCAGCACATCCACCGACGCAGTAATTTGTTCCGCGGCAGCGGTATTGATGCCGCAATCCTGAGCCAGGCTTTCCAGCTTGCTCGCATCCACATCTGCCGCCCAGATTGACTGTGGCGATTGGCCTTTTGCCAACAGACCTCGAATAAGGCTGCTTGCCATGTTACCGGCTCCTATAAATCCGGTCTGGAAGCTAATTTGGGTGCTGTTCAAAATTTTACCTCGGCATGTTCTTCTAAAGAGCTCAGCATTAATTCCACTGCGCCTTCCTTCACTGTATGGTGGGATATTCTAGCGTATTTCACAATCACCGGGACAGTAAGTTTTAATTTCGGGCCTGCTCTGAAGATTCGGCAGGGAGACGCGTCCTGTAACTAGCTGCGGGGACCAAATAGTGCCGTGCCGATTCGAATCAAGGTAGAACCTTCGGCTATGGCGGATTCATAATCGTTACTCATGCCCATAGAGAGTGTGTCCATGTCCGGGTAGCGCAGTTGCAAATTTCTGTAGGTATCTGCAAGCCGCCGAAAGCTTCTGCGTTGAGCTTGAAGATCGGACAACGGAGCCGGGATCGCCATCAAGCCGCGCAGAGACAAGTTCGGCAGATTATCGATGATGTCGCAAAGGCAATCCGTTTGTTGCAGATCCAGACCCGATTTGCTCGCCTCGGCAGACAAATTTACCTGCACGCAGACATTGAGAGCGGGTTTGTCAGCTGGTCTTTGCTCGCTAAGTCGGCGGGCAATTTTTTCACGATCTACGCTTTGAACCCAGTCGAAGTACTGGGCTATGCTTCGCGTTTTGTTGCTCTGGAGTGGGCCGATGAAGTGCCAGGTTAAATCCAGATCTCTCAGAACTTCGATTTTTTCCAGTGCTTCCTGAAGATAATTCTCGCCGAAGTCCTTGATACCAGCAACGGCGGCGAGCCGAATTTTATCCTGTGTCTGCTTCTTACTGACGGCCAATAATCGAACTGACCCCAGGGGTCGTTCGTAATGCTGTTCGATCGATCGAATCTGCCGATGAAGACTACTAATATTATCTGTTAACTTGGTCACGGTATTGACCCTTTTTGCCCCGGCAAGGACTGGGATATTCGCCAAAGGACAGGTACTATAGGTGACGCCGTTACTATTGGCTATAGAGTCTCCAAAATAAAGATGGACTGGCTTGATCCATCAACAATAATTCTAATTAACTAAGGTTACAGGTAAGGCAGAAGGATATTACGGAATTACTGGGATTTAGCGTTAAACAGGGCGCCTCGGACTTACATGTTACTGCGGGAATGCCGCCCTTGATTCGTGTTGATGGCGACATCCGCCGTATCAATGTGCCGGAGATGGACAATAAAGAAGTTCATGCGCTCATCTATGAAATCATGAACGACAAACAGCGCAAAGACTACGAAGAGTTTTGGGAAACTGACTTTTCCTTCGAAGTGCCAAACCTGGCTCGCTTCCGGGTAAATGCCTTTATGCAGAATCGTGGCTGCGCCGCGGTGTTTCGAACCATTCCTTCCAAAGTTCTCGGCATGGAGCAATTGGGAATGGGCGATGTATTCAAACAGATCTCTGATGTGCCTCGCGGTTTGGTGGTAATTACTGGACCGACAGGGTCTGGCAAGAGCACAACTCTGGCGGCGATGGTCGACTATGTTAACGATACCAGATATGAACATATTTTGACTATCGAAGACCCCATAGAATTCGGTCACCAAAGCAAGAAATGTTTCATCAACCAGCGCGAAGTTCACCGTGATACGCTGGGATTTAACGAAGCGCTACGCTCAGCTCTGCGTGAGGACCCTGACATAATTCTGGTGGGCGAGTTACGTGACTTGGAAACAATTCGGCTCGCACTTACTGCCGCTGAAACTGGACATCTGGTGTTCGGCACCTTGCATACAACTTCAGCCGCGAAAACAATTGACAGAGTAATCGATGTATTTCCGGCTGCGGAGAAAGATATGGTGCGCTCTATGCTGTCGGAGTCATTGCAGGCCGTAGTATCACAGGCGCTATTGAAGAAGCAGGGCGGCGGCCGCGTTGCTGCCCATGAAATTATGATTGGAACATCGGCCATCAGAAACCTGATTCGAGAAGGTAAGGTAGCGCAAATGTATTCTGCGATTCAGACGGGGGCCTCGGTTGGCATGCAGACGCTGGACCAATGTCTGAAAGATTTGCTTAGGAAGGGCATCATCAGTCGCGAAGAAGCGATCTCGAAAGCAAAAATGCCAGACTCTTTCTAGCAACCATGCTCCCAGGTGTTGCAGGCTCTATATCCTGCTTTAAGATTACTGGTCGGGCGTTGTCAAAAGCCGCGTAGTTCCGCTAACCAGTTTTCCAAAATAATCTGAGCCGCTATGTCGTCTATATAGATTTTTTCATTTTGTCTCTGGCCGGTGTTGGCAAGTCGTTCCGAAGCGGCTCTGGATGACAGTCTTTCATCCATGCCATAGGTCGGTTTGTGAAAACGACCGTTGAGACGATTGCCGAATTTAATTGCTCTGGGCAGCAAGTTACTTTCTGAACCGTCTAGATTATAAGGCAGACCGACTACGAACAGATTCGGTTGCCACTCACTTATCAGGGCCTCTATCTCATCCCAGTTGGGGATCCCATCATTTGCTTTTAACACCGCGGCTGTCTCAGCGGTTCCAGTCAGGCTCTGTCCGGATGCGACGCCAATGCGTTGCGTGCCAAAATCGAATGCCAGCGCAATAACCGGTTTATTTCTGTCTGTCGGGAAAGAATCTAGAGCCACTTGAGGTTCCTTAATACTTCTCATGCAATAGTATTGATCGAATTTTTTGCTCCCAGGCCAGATGTGCCCCGGGCTAGGAATGACCGGGGGCCGGGGATATCTGCTGTAAATCAATGCCTAACAGAGAGGCGGCGGCATCAGCCTTGGTCGGGTAATCCCTGGAGTAAATCAGTTCCGTATCAGCTGGAGTCGTGAGCCAGGCGTTATCCCTGATTTCTCTTTCTAGCTGGCCCGCTTCCCAACCAGCATAGCCCAGTGCCACCAGGTAGTTTGCCGGGCCCTTGCCGGCGGCAATGTCCTGCAGTATCGTTCTGGAAGTGCAGATACTTATATCAGGGGTAATGGTAATCGAAGATTCCCAGGTCTTGTCGGCGTCGTGAATGATCAATCCTTTGTCGCGTTCGACTGGCCCACCTGCTAGCACTTTTTGCTGTTGATATAGCTCTAGCTGTGAATTACAGACAATATCCAATTCATCGAAGATATCGGCAAGACTGGCATTCAAGGGTTTATTTATAACAATACCCAGAGCACCCTCAGCATTGTGCTTCCACAGATAGGTCACGCTGTGTGCAAAATAGGGATCCAGCATCTGCGGCATGGCAATGAGAAATTGATTTTCCATGAAGCCTGCGGCGCTTGATTCACTCATACATTAATAGCCAATTCTGAGTTCACGGAACTCTATCAGAATGCTCTGCCTCAGAAACTTGTTAAGGCATTGCCCTCGTGGAAACGCCAGGTTCGAATGATGTCCAGTATATCAGCTTCTGCTCGTAACTCAGCTGGGAAGGGCTCAAAGGGAGCCGCAAGCCTCACAATTTCAATTGCTGCCTGATCTAAAATGCTGTGCCCCGAGCTCTGTAAGATTCGGATATTATCAACTTCACCGTCCGGTAGCAGGGATACCAACATGCGCAGGCTGCCATAGAGTTGCTGCTGTCTGGCCTCGTCAGGATAATTAATATTGCCTACGGCTTCAATGCGTCTTCGCCATTTGTCCAAATAGAGTGCGTCATGGCTCTTTTTTGTGGATGGCGATGAGATGGTATATTTTCTGGGTCGCTTGGCATAACTCTGTCGCCGCAGATCCAGTTGTGCCTGCAAACTGGCGATAGCCAGACTAAGCTCCTCGGGTGTTGAGCGCTCGGATATTATTCCTTCGTCCTCCACATCATCCAATTGTTGCCACACCTGCTCTTCATCCTGAAACGAGGAGATGACGGCCGTATCCTGAGTATCCACATCGTTAACAATTTCTGGAGCCTGGGGTACTGGCTGCACCTCCTGGATAAGCTCGTCATAGAAATCTGATTCGAAGGGAGAGCTTGGAGCCGCCTTCTCATCGAGGTTGCCGCTGCCAGTCTGGTTTTCCTGTGCTAGAAAATCGGCATCGGTGGGTGTAATTTCGCTGCGATACTGTGCCATGGTTATTTCCAGGGCAGGCTCGCTGCTGATTTCTTCAAGATAGGTAAAACCAACGCCGAGAATAACGATGGCATGGGCGCAGGCGGAAAGGAAGACGGTGAAGCCGAAACGTTCCCGGGTAAGGTCGTTATCGGTGTCTGGCATGAACTTTCCCTTTATTACTTAAGTGTTACTTGAGTATTACCTAAGTTTGCTGTCGATGCATTCCATCAAGTCACTGGCAATGTCCAAATCGAAGGCGCGATCGATTTCTCTTACACAGGTCGGGCTGGTAACATTAATTTCGGTTAGATAGTCGCCAATCACGTCCAATCCCACAAAGAGTAGTCCCTTTTGTCGCAGCGAGGGAGCTACCTGTTCACAGATCCAATAGTCTCTTTCAGTAAGCTCCTGAGCGACTCCACTGCCGCCGGCAGCGAGATTGCCCCGGGTTTCGCCAGCGGCGGGAATTCTGGCAAGGCCGTATTTAACCGGCTTGCCATCTATTACCAGTATGCGCTTGTCGCCATTGACAATATCGGGGATGAATTGCTGCGCCATGATTTGATTAACGCCGCCAGCAGTAAGCGTTTCAATGATAACACTCAGATTGGGGTCATCAGGCTTTACTCGAAAAATTGAAGCGCCTCCCATGCCATCGAGCGGCTTGTAGATCACATCCTGGTGTTGATCGTGGAAGGCCTTTAGTCTTGCCATGTCGCTAGCCACCAATAATGGCGGGCAACACTGTGGGAATTGGGTGGCGAATAATTTTTCATTACAATCGCGCAGACTCTGGGGGTCATTGACGATGAGCGTGCCTTCGCGCTGTGCCTGCTCCAGAAGGTAAGTGGAGTAGATGTAGTCCATATCGAAGGGTGGATCTACTCGCATCAGAATGACATCGAGCTGCGCCAGCGCCATATCGGATCCACTGCCCAGCGTAAACCAGTCCTGCTCGTCGTCGCGTACGGACAGGACTCGCACTTGTGCTCTGCTCTCACCCTGTGCCAGATATAGATCTGACTGCAGCATGTAGTGTATCTCCCAGTCCCGTTTCTGGGCGGCCAACAACATGGCAAGAGTTGTATCTTTCTTTACGGTGATAGCCTCGATCGGGTCCATCACCACGCCAAGCTTTACACCCATAGGATTGGTCCTGTCTCCCTAACGCTCTACTCCAGTTATACCGCCATTGCGGGCTGGATTGAAGGCGGAATCATATCCCACTTTATCGGCAGAAGCGACGCTACCAGGACTTTGCAAGCCTGAGAATGCGCCGATCTTCAGCTTGGCGACTAAAGCCGCTATAATAGGGTTTACTCACCTGGTGAAGAGAGCCTATGAAAGTGTTTGGATTCGCGTGGGGTATCGGCGGAGTGTTACTTATGCTGGTATTTGCCATCTACAGATTGGCGCCAATAGCACTGGATCTCGAGCATTTGCCAATGAATCAGGGGCATTGGGCGGCGTTAATTTTTTCCGTGGTGTATATGGCTTATGCAGAGGGCTACAAGGGATTTCATTTGGGATTTTCTCCTCGGGTCGTGATACGGGCGAGTTATCTGCGCGATCACCCGCGGCTTGACCACATATTGCTGGCGCCTCTTTTCTGTATGAGCTACATCTATGCGACTCGAAAGCGGAAAATGATATCGTTCGGCTTGACGACGATGATCATTTGCGTCGTCTTGATCGCCCGTCGACTACCACAGCCCTGGCGTGGAATTATTGATGCCGGGGTTGTAGTCGGGCTTGGCATTGGTGTTGTATCAATCCTCTATTTTATTGTTGTTGAAATCAAAAATCCCGAACTCATCAAAACATCTCCTGAAGTGCCCGGCGAGGTTTAGAGAGCTTTACCATGAATATCCCTGAAACTGACAATAGTTGTGCCGTGGTAGTCACCTTCGAACCGGATATTACGGCACTGTTGACGTTGCTTGGTCAGTTAAACAAAGAGACGGATTTCATCGTCATTGACAATGGTACTCCGGACATCGAAATACTGGCTGAATCAATAACGGTCTACGAGCGCTGTGTGGATCTGCTGCGCTTGCCAGAAAACAATGGCCTCGCCAAGGCTCTGAACGTGGGAATAAAGTGGGCGCAGGATAATAACCGCGATTACGTATTTTTGTTTGATCAGGACAGTAGCCTCTGTGATCTTTTTGCAAGCAGGATGATCGCCGCCTATGTGTCGGTCGACAAGCAAAGCGCCAAGGGCATCGCCGCAATGGGGCCTCGTATTATCAATCCGCAATCCATGCGGCAAACGCCCTTCAAATTGTTCAATCGCTGGATGCTGAGATCTGACCGGGTTTTTGCCCAGAGCAAAACCCATTTTCTGGCAGATTTTCTGATTACCTCGGGGACTATGCTGATCCTCAAACATTTTGCAGAAATAGGCGGAATGAAAGAAAGCTATTTTATCGATAATGTGGATTTGGAGTGGTGTTTTCGCGCCAAGTCTATGGGCTTCGACCTGGTAGGAACCGACGAAGCGGTGCTTTATCACGCCATCGGCGAGCGCAGTTTAAGTCCACTGGTTCGCGCGGGACTGATGGCGCAACACAACCCCTCTCGTACCTATTACTCCAGCAGAAATCGGATGCATCTATATAGCGTTGACTACTCACCGCTAGGCTGGAAGCTCAGAGATATGCTGCGGTTTTTCATCAAGTCAGGCTGGTTGTTAGTGTCATCCCATGATCGTAACCAGTACTGGCATTATATTAGTTCCGGTATACGTGATGCCAAGACCCTAAGCTGACCCTGCATGAGCATACAGCCTAAAATTGCTGTGCTTTTAGCGACCTACAACGGTGCTGATTTTTTAAGCCAGCAGCTCGAATCCATTCTGCAACAAAGTTATTCAAACTTCGTTATCGTGGTTCGTGATGATGGTTCTACTGATAACACTGCCCAGCTGATTCGAAATTTTGCACGCGAGCACCCGGATCGTGTGCACCCGATCGATATCGAAACAGCGAGCAGAGGTGCACGGGATAATTTTTCAACGCTTATCACTTATGTTCTCAAACATAAAACACAGTTGGGTCTTGACCGTAGTTACATGATGTTCAGCGATCAGGATGATATCTGGCAGTCCACAAAAATGGAGCAGCAGGCCCGCCTAATGTTTGAGATAGAGGTGGCAGGAACGGACACGCCAGTGCTGGTTCACAGTGATTTACATGTCGTTAACGAAAAGCTGGAGCCCATCGCCGACTCATTCCTGCATTACCAGGGGCTGAGCATGAAGCGCAATAGTTTTGGACAGATGCTTGTCAGTAACCTGATTACTGGATGCACCATGTTTATTAATGAAGCTCTGGCTGAAAAGGCGCTACCTATACCGACGGAGGCTGTGATGCACGATTGGTGGTTGGGGCTGGTCGCTACCGCCTATGGAAAAATCGCTTTCTCGCCTGGGCAACTGGTGGATTATCGTCAGCATGAAAATAATACGCTGGGCGCAATCAAGTACAATCGGGTCAAATTAAGTGACGCTGGATTACTAAGAAGATTGATCTCTCCAACGCACACCTCCCTGTTGGCGGATGTGGCAGCTCAGGCTGAAGCCTTTCTGGCTCGCTTCCATGACAGGCTAACTTACAGACAACGAGTTTCCTTACGCATGACGATGGGATTACGTTCAAAAACTGGCCATGTTCTATTTCAGCTGTTACGACTACTGCCGGCTTGAGCGCAAGCCTGAAAAGATGATTCCTGCTCTTGCTGGGCGAAAACTATTCGGTGCTAAAGTTGGCGAATTATTTCCAGTCGGGCTGCGATTTTCTTACCCACTGCAGCGGGAGAAAATAATTGTCTGATGGTTTGGCGTGCGCTATTGCCTATACTTCTAGCCAGTTCAGGGTATGACGCCAACTCTCTCATAGCTGCCGCCGCCTGCTCCAGGTCTGGTTCGGCCCAGCGCTGGCCCGCCTGGTAGGGCCCCAGAGTTTTGCGTATCTTGAGCAGCTCAAAATCTATTGCTTTGCAGTTGTCCGCGGTCATGTAGTCTGTCGAGCCTGACCAGTTGGTGAGAATAGTTGCTTTACCCAGGCACATAGCTTCGGCCGGTCCCAGTCCAAATCCCTCAGAGCGGTGCAGGGATACAAAACAATCGGACAATGAAAGCAGGGCGTTAATTTCCTGTCTCGAATGAGATTCAGCCATGATCAGGATATTCGGATGAGACTGGATTGATTCGATCAATTTATTCATATCCGCGGCCTCCGAATTGTTGACCTTGAGCACCAGGCAGATGCTGTTATCGCTGCCAGCGAAAGCTATCTTAAAGGCCTTAATCGCGCCATAGGGGTTCTTCCGCTCTGCAATAGAGTGAGTATCGAACATGGCCAGGAACGTAAAGGCAGCGTCTGGAATTTTGAAATAATCTCTGGAAAATGCAGATTCCAATTTTAGATCGACGCAGTGAGGAATCGTTACCACAGGAACAGGTGACTGCTTCTCCATCGCCCGTTTGACGAATTCTGATGGCACCCAGACTTCATCGACCTCTGCAAAAACTGCTATCCACTCGCTAGGGATTTCTTCCAGTTCCCAGGCCCAGTACGCAATGTTGTAACGGCCTTCGAAGAAGTGAGTGGGAAGCTCTCGCTTCGCCAGCGGCAGAAAATTAGCGTTGATATGGATGAGGTTAATGTCGAAAGGAGCACTCAACATCTCCTTGTGCTGCCAGGATAGGTCGGTCATTCGCGCAGGGTTGGCTGTTTCAAAATTAATAATACCGAAATCGATTGCGGCAGCGTCCAGCGCCCTGGCATCGGAACGCGCGCCCTCTCCTACGCCCATTTCTGCCCTGATGTAAGCAATTAGATTTACACCGGGACTGAGGGAGAACTCTCGGCTTTGGCTGGCGTCTGGCCCCTGCAACTGCCCATCGGTAAGCAACTCGGCCACAAGCTCACTAGGGGGCATATCGAGCCGCAATGAACAGTCCGGTTTTTCCAGGCTAAGATTCGGATTGTAGTAGTCATCTCCGGCTTTAAATTTTGTCGACCAGCGTTTCCACATAGCTAATTCGTTCGCTTTTGGCAGGCTCGTCTTGCGGCTAATACTTTCATGGTGGATAAGACAGCACTGAGGTGTCCAAATATTACGGTAAGCTGTTGCCGACAAGCGCAGGCACAGATCAATATCATTGCCAACGACGCTGAGTTCCTCATCGAAGCCCCCGACAGCCTCGAATTTTTCCCTGCTTACCATCAGGCAGGCACCGGTGCTGGCGGTGACCTCTCTTACTGTCTTGTCCAGTCGACGGTAGATACTATCTCCAGGCATCATTTTGTGAAACAGGTGGGCACAGCCGCCACCGAAGTTCACCATAAACACGCCGGCATGCTGAATCGCGCCGTTGGGATACAGCAGCAGGCTACCAACGGTGCCCACGTCCGGGCGCATCGCTTGCCGAAGCATCTGCTCTAGCCAATCAGCATCGGTGACCTCAATGTCGTCATTCAGAAACAGTAGATAGGCTGCATCCGAGTGCCTGGCACCAATATTATTCAGGCGCGCCCAGTTAAATTCCTCGTCACATTCTATGAGCTTGAAATTATTTTCCTGGAGATAGGCGATGCCTTCCGGATACCGGCCTCTACTATTATCCAACATCAATATTTCGTAGTTGCTGTAGGCCGTATTTTTAACCAGCGAATCGAGGCAGGGTTTGATTAGCTCCAGCTTGCCCATGGTTGGGATAATGATGGAGACCAGCGGATCTTCGTTAATTGGCCATTCAATATAACGAAATCCATCAAGCGCGGTGAGGCATGCCCCCGGCTCAAAGTGGGATAAAAACGTCTCCAGCACAGCATATTCGCTCTGCAGCTTCAGCTCTGACTCTGCTTCAGATTGCAGGGGCGCAGACCAAAGCATGCTGGCAACGCGATCGATTCTGTTGTTGCTGTTTCCCATTTGCAACAACAGTGCGTAGCGCCAGCCATCGAGTTCGCAATGGGGAAGAAAATCCAAGGGTACATCGGCGGCCCGGACAAGATAAACATCACCAATATAATTTCGCGACATAAGGTGATCTGGAGACCAGCCAAAGGTAAAAACCGGGCCCACGTGATCGCCATCGGGATCGATATAATCGTGATCTGAATAGACCAGGGCGCTGGTGTTGGCTTCGGCACAGGCAAGCAATTCGCGTAGGGCATTAGGCTGAAGCTGCTCGCCTCCATCCAGCGCCAACAAATAGTCTTGCGGCGCATTTCCGCGTTCTAAAATTTCATGAAGATCCGAGGCGACATCGGTCCGGGATTGCAGCAGCCCAAGACTATCCGGGGTCAGAGACTGCTGAACTTGATGCCAATTGACTCCCAAATAATGTACTCTCCAATTGTCGCAGTCTTGTGCTACCAGGGAATTCAGACTTGCCAGATTACGCGCGATGTCTTTGTGTTCAGAAATTACCACCTGCACCAGACGCTCGTTGTTTATGGAGTTAGTAGCGGGAGATAACTGGTAGTCCTTCCTGATTTTGTATTGCAGCCAGGCACTATAGAGTTGCTTACCCTTGAGTAAATAAAATTCCTGTGTTAATTTTTCGCGCAATCCCTTAGCATTTTCAGCAATCAGCGTTAGTGTGTGAACGCCGCTATCCAGAAAGCTCAGATTGATCTGTTCGTCGAAACCGCAGCTCGCCGCATGGGGAAGCCAGGGATAGACTTCTATGACGTCGGGCCTGACCAGGCCAGGACTGAAGGCTCTGAATTCCAGACCATCAACAAAAGCTGTAAGTTTGAGATCGTCATTTTCAGACAACGCCCAACCTCGTAGTGAAAGAGATTCAGAAAAAATCCCATTATCAATGTTAGGTGAATCTAGGCCAAAATAGAATTTGTCTTCGCTCGTCTCATTTGATTTCTTATCGAAGATTTTCGCCCGCACATCTCTTACGGTTTGGTGCAATACTGGATTCTTTAGAACTACCTTAACGGTGTTTCTTTTTGGTAGTCCGGCTAAGTACTTGAGACGGCGGCCAATGTAGCGAATGGGCTTGGTTAGGCGCCAGGAAAAGGAGTTTAGTACTTCTCTAACACCAGCATCTAGTGCTTCGTGTTTTACTGTTAAGCGCTTATGACCTAATACTAGCTCTTTGTGCTCGTGTTGAAGATCGACAAAATTTTCTGTCACCTCTGCTATCTCTTGCTCACGGGCCTGAATAACGGCATGGGCAGAGCGAACGTCGTCACGCAATTCTCCGATTGCTAGCGACTGGTCCATGGTCCCCAGCATCTGATTCACATCCGCCGCTGACCACTTGGGAAGCCATTTCGCCAATACCAGTTCTCGAGCCAGTGCATTTGGATGGCCCTTTTTGTATTTAATCTGTTCGATATTCACCGCGGTCGCGGATTCTCCGCCTTCGCGATAGAACGCCGTAATACGGCTGTCGTGAAGCCAGGCGGTATGCTCCGAGACCTGCAACCAGAAATCCCAGTCTTCATAAATGCTTAATGTTTCGTCGAATTTGCAACCGTCACCGAGCAGGGATGCGGAGAAAAGCACGGCATGAATGGGAATGAAATTGTCTCGCCTGAGCAGAGCCGAATCGAAATCTCGATCGAAGACGTGATCCAGTGGCTGGCCCGAGGCATTGACCTTGCGAGTTGAACTGTAAGCTGCTCTGGCCTCGGTTTGCTGCTCCAGTAGTCTAACAAGATTAGCTATATGCTCGCTATCGATCCAGTCGTCGTCATCGAGAAAAATCAGGTAATCTCCAGCAGCACTAAGCATTCCCGCGTTAGCCGCCCGGGATCGCCGCAGTGCTTCGCCAAGCGAAACTAATTTGACTGGTTTGCCGGGGCACAGATCCTCATAATTTGCGATTCCCGTGCCTAGCGCATCGACCAGAACTAACTCGATATTGGAATAACTTTGCTCGGCCACCGATTGCATCGCCTGCTTTAACTCAGGCCGATCGATCGTGCGGCAGATTACCGAAACGAGTTTGGATGCAGTCGTAGCAGGCTGGAGTGAGTCGTCAGAATGAATGCTCGTGCTCATTTAAGCGTATCGACATTGGGCAAGGTGTTAGGGGGAAAGGCCTTATGCAGAGCTTGTATTTAGTAGGGTGAACTCTTTGTCGAGCACGGCACCAATAACTTGCCCTATGAAATCCAGAAACAGCGTATCGAGATTCGTGTTAAAGAAGTTTTCAGTACGGTTTCCAAAGGCAAGTAAAGCCAGTACTTCACTATTGTTTACTACCGGGCAGAGAGCTGTTGATTTTATTTTATCGCTGTTCTCTGGAAACAGGTAAAGCAATTTCTCATCGGTTTGTGTGCCGCAATGAGTACGCTTTAGGCGAAACACATCTTCGAAATCCTGATGCAGTTTGTCACTCCCTTCAACTCTTACCGACGGTGCTACGGTAAGTCTATCATTTCCTACCAGAATAATTTCACAGGCATCTATACTGGCATGATTGCTAAGGTGATCCTGGGCGACATCAGCGATCTCGGTAATGCCGTCGGCGCGTAGCAGAGCCAGGACTAAATTGCGAGTAGTGTCGAACAGTTGGTCATTATTGCGCGCATTTTCAATTAGATTGTTAAGCTTTTGCCTGGCATCAATACCGCGCTCCCTAAGAATGGTAATCTGACGTTCTAAAATAGAAATAGCCTTACCGGATTCGTGAGGTAATTTCAGGTCTGCGAGCAAGTCGTCTTGATCAATAAAGAACTCTGAATGGGCACGAAGATATTCTTTTACCTGGGCCGGAGAAAGTTTGTTCTCTTCGTTTTCGCTTAGCTGCTCTGCCGCCGATGTGTCATTACTCATAGCCGATGTGTCATTACTCATAACTGAATACTCCCCTCATAAACTGTTGCCACGGGCCCGGTCATTAGCACATGAGAATCTTGTTGCCGCCAGTTGACAGTTAGTCGGCCGCCTCTTAATTGCACCTCGACGGTATCATCTAAATGACCTTGTAGGCAACCGGCGACAGTGGCGGCACAGGCTCCCGTGCCACAGGACAGGGTTTCCCCAACTCCGCGCTCATAGACCCGCAATCGCACCTCGGTCCTGCTGAGGATTTGCATGTAGCCGACATTAACTCCTTCCGGGAAGTCGGGATGGGCGCCGAGGACCTCTCCAATATCTTTTACGGCGGTACTGTCAATGTCTTCAACAATAATTACAGCATGAGGATTGCCCATGGAGAGTGCCGAAAACTGAATGTCCAATTCCTGCCCATCGACGACGATGCCTCGATGATAGACATTTTCCTGCAATTTTGTGGTAAATGGAATTTGCTCTGGAATAAAGTCGGGGATACCCATATCCACCGAGACTTCTCCATTTTCATTTAACAGCAGCGTCAGAACTCGATTGACAGTTTTTACCCTGATGGGGTTTTTTGTCGTCAGGCCTCGGTCCGAAACGAAGCGCGCGAAACACCTGGCGCCATTACCACAATGCTCGATTTCACCGCCGTCAGCATTATAGATGCGGTAGTTGAAATCAACAGAAGGGTCGGTAGCGGGCTCAATCTGTAGCAATTGATCGAAACCTATGCCGGTGTAGCGATTTGCCAGCGAGCGTATTTGCTCCGGGGTCAGAGTGATGTGGTTGGAAATCAGATCCAGCACCATGAAGTCGTTACCGAGTCCGTGCATTTTGGTGAAAGGAATTATCATAATCTGGTTTTAGTAGGCTGTGCGGTCTCCGGCGCAAGGGTTGAAAGACTGTTGCTTCAGCTAGGCAAGCAGGATTCCAGTTTTAGTTGGTCGGCAAGAGATTCCCGTTGCCGGACCAAATGTAGTTTCGAGCCATCAACCATTACCTCTGGGGCACGAGGCCTCGAATTGTAGTTGGAGCTCATAACAAAGCCATAGGCTCCCGCTGTGCGGACGGCGAGTAGATCACCGGCCGCAAGTTGCAGTTCTCTGTCCTTGCCGAGGAAATCTGCGGATTCGCATACGGGCCCAACGACGTCATAAGTGGCAGTTGCTGCGCCGGTCTTGCGGACAGAAATAATTTCCTGCCAGGCATTGTAAAGGGCGGGTCGTAACAGGTCATTCATGGCACCATCAACAATGGCGAAATTTTTATGGGCAGTGCTTTTGACGTATTCAACGCGAGTAACAAAGATACCGGCATTGGCAGCAATAGAGCGGCCGGGCTCTACAATTAAAGTCATGTCCCGATCCGCCAGCCGGGATTTAACGGCGGCGATCAAGTCGGCGGGTTGCGGCGGGTTTTCCTCACCGTAGGTTACCCCGAGACCACCGCCAATATCGAAATGGCTCAGGTGGATATTTTCGGCACGCAATTGATCTACCAGGGCGAGCAACCGGTCAATGGCATCGAGAAAAGGCTCCAGGCTGGTGAGTTGTGATCCTATGTGGCAGTCAATGCCAACAACCCTGGTGCCTGGTAGTGCCGCCGCCTCCCGATAGACTTCTATAGCCTGTGCACTGGCCAGTCCAAACTTGTTTTCCTTTAAACCCGTGGAGATGTAGGGATGAGTACCAGCGTCCACGTCGGGGTTAACCCGCACAGAAATCATTGCCTGCAAGTGTAAGCGCTGCGCGACCGCGTTTATACGCGAGAGCTCTGGTGCAGATTCCACATTAAAGCAGAAGATACCGGCCTTAAGCGCCTGCTCAATTTCTAACTCGGTTTTTCCCAGACCAGAAAAAATTACCTTGGCGGGATCACCTCCCGCGGCTAAAACCCGTTCCAACTCGCCTCCGGAAACAATATCAAAGCCGGCTCCCAAGCGAGCAAGTATATTGAGTACCGCAAGATTGGAATTGGCTTTGACAGCGAAACAAACTAAATGCGGTGATTCACCAAGCGCTTTCTGATAAGCATGAAAGTGTCTTTCCAGGGTGGCGCGAGAGTAGACAAAGCAGGGCGTGCCAATCTCGTTAGCGATGTCTGCGACACTAAGCTCCTCAGCGAAGAGAGTGTCACCGCGATATTTGAAATGATCCATTGGCTTTGGTTTGCCCGAGTGTCGGGAATAGTTGTCAGTGAATGCCCGTCTCCAGGGAAGAGCCCCTAAAAACCGGCAACAGCAAATGTCGTCTGATCGGGTCGAGTTAGCCCACCTTTCTGGCCGCAATGGCTCAGATTCAGTGCCAGCATTGTCAGCAACAGCATAGCCAACATTTTTCTACCGGTGAATATCTTCATGGCTTGGCGCATCTGTTAGACAGGACAATGATCCCTAAAAGGGAGAGGCGGCGATTATAACCCCCAAAACCGCATAAACACAGGCCGGAATGGGCTCGGAGGCCAAAAAGCACCAGGACTGAGAGCGCTGAAAACCCGCTAGATGTCATTTAACGTGTCTAATCTTGAAAAATCGACTTAACATGTCTATATTTGCCGCACACAATTTCCGCATCGGAGACCCTCATGTTGTTGAACAGTTGCAGTGAACACATGGGAATCCCAGACAGGATCAATTAGCAAATGATTGAAATACGCAATTTGAGCAAAAAGTTCGGCCAGTTTACGGCCATCGATGATTTGAGTTTCAGCGTGAATGAAGGCGAAGTACTGGGGTTTTTGGGGCCTAATGGCGCCGGTAAATCGACCACGATGAAAGTCATCACTGGGTTTCTGTCTGCGAGTTCCGGCGTGGTAACTGTCGATGGCTACGACATTGGCAAGAATCCTATCGAGGTGAAATCGCTTATTGGTTATTTACCGGAAGGCGCCCCTTGCTATGGCGATATGACTACGCTGGAGTTTCTGAAATTTGTTGCCCAGATTAGAGGCTATCGTGGCGCAGAGGTGATCAGGCGGGTGCAGATCGTTATTGACGAGGTAGACCTGCACTCGGTGTGCAATCAAACCATCGATACCTTGTCAAAAGGCTTCAGGCGACGAGTGGGTCTGGCTCAGGCAATTATGCACGATCCCAAGGTTCTTATTCTGGACGAACCGACTGATGGCCTCGATCCAAATCAGAAATATCACGTGCGAGAGCTCATCAAGAACCTTGCCCGTGACAAGATTGTAATAATATCTACTCACATACTGGAAGAAGTCACGGCGGTGTGTAGCAGGGCAATTATAATAGCGCAAGGACGTATAGTCGCAGATGGTACTCCAGCCGAATTGGAATCAAGATCTAAATACCACCATGCCGTCACGGTTCGACTAACAAGCGACTACGATCTGGCGGCGGATCTCACTGATCTAACGGCGGTCAGGGGAGTTGAAAAAGTAGCCGAAGAAGAGCTCGCCTATATGATTCTGGCAGCAGAGAATGCTCCGATTTTTTCCCAGGTTTCCGAAATAGCGCAGTCGAAGAATTGGCCCATAACCGAGTTTCATGTGAGCCGAGGACGATTGGAAGACGTGTTCAGATCGGTAACGCAGACTCAGGGAGGTGAGTAATGGACAACATAGGCATTATCTTCAAACGTGAATTACTCAGCTACTTCGCAACGCCGTTGGCATACATCTTTATTGTCATCTTCCTGATCATGAATGGAATGTTCACCTTCGATCTCGGTGGATTCTATCTGCGTGGACAGGCGGATTTACTGCCTTTCTTCGGCTTCCACCCCTGGCTTTACTTATTCATGGTGCCTGCTATTGCGATGAGCCTGTGGGCGGACGAACGCAAGACCGGAACCATCGAATTACTGCTCACTCTACCAATTAGTCTTCGGGATGCGGTAGTTGCTAAATTCCTGGCGGCATGGGTATTGATAGGCATTGCCCTGGTGTTAACCTTTCCAATCTGGGCAACGGTTAACTATCTTGGTGACCCGGACAATGGGGTTATACTGGCCGCCTATATTGGCAGCTGGTTTATGGCCGGCGGGTTTCTGGCTATCGGTTCTTGCATGTCGGCAAGTACAAAAAATTCTGTTATTGCCTTCATCCTCACCGTCAGTATCTGTTTCCTGTTTGTGGTGATGGGATCACCCATACTGCTGGAGGCGTTTCCAGACTGGATGCCTCAGTTTTTAGTTGATGCGCTTTCGGCTATGGGTTTCCTGACTCATTTCGACTCGATCTCTAAAGGAGTGCTGGACATCAGAGACATTCTGTTCTTCGGTGTATTTATTGCGGCCTGGTTGTTATCCAGTGCAATCGTCATCGAAATTAAGAAAGCGAACTAGGGAGGCTGCTGAAGATGAATACTAAATCCCTGTTTTCCAGTGCTGGTTTGATTGCAATTGCCGCAGGTCTGGTACTTTCTGTGGCAATGATTAGCTTGTTGCCCGGTTGGCGCATCGATTTGACAGAGGACAAGCTCTATTCGCTCTCCGATGGTACACGCAATATTGTATCGAATTTGGAACAGCCGATTGAGCTGAATTTCTTTTACTCCGAAAGCGCAATCGAAGATTTGCCGCAGATAAGATCGTACGGCACCCGCGTCCAGGAATTATTGCGAGAGATGGTGATCGCCAGCAATGGCCGCCTGAGTTTGAATGTGATAGACCCGGAACCTTTCTCCGAAGATGAAGATTTGGCAACCCAGTATGGCGTACAGGCGGTGCCAGTGACCCAGGGTGGTCAGGCAATATACTTTGGTATGGTGGTTACCCGTGCTGAGGCCGGAGCGCTTGGTCTGCCGGTGTTGGAAACTATGCCGCTGATACGGCCAGATCAGGAACAATTTTTAGAATATGAGTTCATAAAGCTCATTACCAAAGTGGACAATCCCGATCTGCCGGTGGTGGGTTTGCTGACCGAGTTGGATATAGATGGCGGTTTCAACCCCGTTTTGGGCCAGGCAACACCGCAATGGATGGTAATGGATATCATTCGCCAGCTCTATGAAGTAAGGCGAGTGAATCTAACTGAAGAGCTCATCGATGCAGATATCGATATATTGATGATCGTACACCCTCAGGGTCTTTCTCCGCAGATGCTCTATGCTATCGATCAGCATGTAATGCGTGGTGGCAAGGCCATGGTTTTTCTGGATCCTAGCGCCGACTCTATGGTGACACGATCCCCGCAAGGTAATCTGATACCCGCTGGTATGAGCTCCGACCTGCCAGGACTGTTATCAGCATGGGGCATTGCTTATGCAAGCGACAAGGTGCTTACCGATAGCGATTTGGCCCTACGGATAAGAATGGGCCAGAATCAGCAGCCAGTAGCACATATAGGCATGCTGGGTATTCACCGTGATAATCTGGCCGGAGACGATATAATCACCAACCGTCTGGAGGCGATTAATTTCTCTTCTACGGGCGCTATCGCCAAAGCTGGAAATGCCGCCACGACCTTCGAGCCGCTGATACAGTCTTCTACCAATGCCATGCTGATGGACTCGGGTCTCTTCGAAGACGTCGCCGATCCTTCGATATTGTTTGACGAGTTCGTCTCGGCGCAGCAGAGTTACGTAATAGCTGCTCGGGTCACCGGCATTGTCGACAGCGCTTTCCCAGACGGACGGCCTGTAGTTGAAGAAGAGATAGTTGGCGATGATCCAGCTGACGAGCAGGAAACAGAGAACGCAGACTCGGCAGCTACCGATATCGGCACCATAGAAGAAGATTCCGCGGCTGAAGTAGGCGTTACAGCAGTGGCCGAACATATCGCCAGTTCTAACGAGGAAGTCAATATCGTCGTGGTTGCTGATACAGACATGCTGAGTGATAGGCTCTGGGTGCAGGTTGCACAGTTCCTGGGCCAGCGCATTCCACAGCCCTTCGCCAACAACAGCGATATTGTAATTAACGCTCTGGATAATCTCAGCGGTAGCGCCGATCTGGTGAGTATCAGAAGCCGCGGCACCTATTCGCGCCCGTTTACCAGGGTCTTGAATTTGCAGCGAGAAGCCGATGACAGATTGCGCATCGAAGAAGCTGAATTGACCGATCGCCTGGCGCAGACAGAAACATCTCTCGCGGAGCTAAATCAAAACGAAGAAGGCCAGCTTATCGGACAAATCACTCCTGAGATTCAGGCAGAAATAGATGGCTTTAATGCGGAGTTACTGGATACGAGGCGCCGGCTACGAGATGTGCGGTTTCAGTTAACCGAGGATATAGAGCAACTTGGTTCCACCTTGAAAGCCATCAACACCGCATTGATTCCAATATTGTTAACACTGTTGCTGTTGGGTACTGGTTACTTGCGCAGCCAGCGGCGTCGCAGGACGGCGGGTCAGGCACAGTAAGTTATTGCGAATAGCCAAAAAATACGCGACTAGTCAGATTCGGGCTCGGGGGCATTGCGAGCCAGATCTACCGTAATGTGGGTGCCGACGTCAAGTTCGCTTTCGATGTTCAAGCCGCCGCCGTGTGCCTGCGCGATTAGCCGGCACAAATAAAGCCCCAAACCGAAGCCGCCAGTGTTGCGCTGCCGGGAGCTGTCCACTCTGTAAAATGGCTCACTTATCTGCATCAAATGTTGCGCCGAAATGCCTTCACCGTGATCGATAATTTCCAGAATGGCATGGTCACTGGCAAAACTGACTTTTACTTCAATCGGGTTTTCTTCGCCGTGGCGAATAGCATTGCTCATCAGGTTGGTTAGCAACAGGCGAATACGCAGTTTGTCGATAAAAAACTCTTCATCTTCCACTGGGGTGCTGAGCGTAAACCCGCCTTCGTATTTTATGTACTGATTGGTAACGGATTTGACAAATTCGGCAAACTTAATTGGTTCGGAAGTTAAAACGGAATGTTCGTCGTTCAAGCGTTCGGCTTCAATCAGGTCGGAGATGAGCAGCTCGATTTCCTTCAAATCTTCGCCTAGTTCCTTCCTCTCGTCACTGAATGGCATGAACTCCAGCCTTAGTTTGGCTTTAGTGATTGGTGCTCTTAACTCATGGCTTATAGCGAGTAGCAGTTGCCTCTTCGCTTCCAGCATCGATTGCAGCGAATCAGCCATGTGGTTAATGCTTTGAGTAAGTTCACCGAGTTCATCCTGGCGATTAATTTTTACGCGATATCCAAGATCACCTTTGCTAATACGTTCTGTACCTCGTCGTAGTTGGCGAATGGGGTTCAGCAACTTGTTAACCATAAAATAATTGAGAAAAAGAACAAATGCAGCAAACGCCAAGCCGCCATAGATGACAACAGAACTAAACACATTATTGTCGATAGAGCGTTGGTAGAGGAAAAAGTCGTATCCACCACGCTGAACCGTAATGATTTGCTCGCCGTCGATAAGCCTCTCTTGAGCATCGGCAGTGAGGGTGCGGTTGAATGTCGAGCTATCTACGTCGAGGCGGTTATCCGCATCGGAGCTCCAGCGCATGATCGGATTTCGAATATTGATACTCCAATCCAGTTCCCTGGCCAATCTTAACGCGTTGAGTAAATTTGGTGGAGTGCCGATGTCTTTAATTACATCTTCGATATTTCGAGTGAAATAATCCGGGATGGTCTCGATAGCATTATTGCGTTGGTTAATAGTTTGTAATGAAACTGAAATAATAACGAAGAATAGAATAACTGTAATACCGAAAATCAGGAGCAGGCGAATAAATATTGAGCGTTTTACATTCTCCAGCAGTGGGATCATATCTGCTCACCGACAAAAGTATAACCACGTCCCCACACCGTTTTTATAAACCGTGGTGTTTTGGACGTATCTTTTAACTTATGTCGCAAGCGGCTTACCAGAGTATCAACGGCTCTGGAAAATAATTCGGCATCTATTCCACGCAGGCGATTCATTAATTCGTCACGGGTAAAGGTTTTATTCGGGAAGTGGATAAACAGAGTAAGAAGCTCGTATTCCATGGTGGTAAGGTCCAGTACCTCACCATCCAGTTTCACTTCGCGTCGGGGCACTTCTACATCGAGGCCTTTGATGGCCTTGATGTCGCGCATATTATTGTCGTCGCTGCTACGCCGTAGAATATTGTGGATGCGCGCTACCAATTCCCGCGGTTCAAATGGCTTCGGCAGATAATCATCCGCACCCAGTTCCAGACCAACAATTCGGTCTGTCACTTCGGCGTGAGCGGTCAACATCAAAATGGGTAGCTGTCCGTAGATAGAGGACTTGGCCCGGATTTCTCTGCAGATTTCAAAGCCGTCTTTTTCTGGCAGCATGACATCCAGGATCAGCAAATCCGGTTTGATCTTCTTAAGCAGTTCGAAACCCTTGCTTGGAGTCAGCGCCACATGTGCATTCATGTCATAGCGCTCAAGATACTGGGTGAGCAGTTGTCCCAACTTCTCGTCGTCATCGATGATCAGAATTTGCTTCATTACGTAATCCGGAGACTTCTGGGTCAGCGTGGTTGAGGAATGGATTTCCCTATGGATTCAGCAATAGTACGAATTCGATCTGATGAAATCAATTCTGTAGTACCATGTGCCGCCCCTCGAATCCGTAACAAGTGCCGGGGAGCCTTCGCAACGCAATGATTTTATTTGATAATATTGCTCAGAAACCGGGATATAGATGCCTTACTGAGCGTACGGGCAAGGAACCGATGCAGTGATTGCGCTTAACAATATCACCCTTATGCGGGGGCTGCAGACGTTGCTGCAGGATACCAGCCTGATTGTGCACGATGCCCAGCGTATCGGCATTATCGGTAGAAACGGCTGCGGTAAGACCAGCCTGTTTCTGGCCCTGGCCGAACAGGTTCCCATCGAGCAGGGTGAAATAAAGATGCCTGTGGGTCTGCGTCTGTCGATGATGCATCAGGAGACTCCTGGTAGCGAGAGAACTGCCCTGGAGTTCGTGCTTGACGCGCATATCGCCTTCAGGCAACTGGAAGCCAAACTGGCACAGGCCGAGCATGCTGGCGATGACAGCCAGATGGCGAAGTTGCACAGCCAACTGGATGCTATCGATGGCTATGACATTAGCAATAGAGCCGAGCAACTGCTCTCGGGCCTGGGGTTTAGTCTGATCGAGTTTGCCAATCCTGTCAGTAGTTTTTCCGGTGGCTGGCGAGTCAGGCTGAATCTTGCCGCGGCGTTGATGTGCCCCTCGGATTTACTCCTGCTGGATGAGCCGACCAATCACCTGGATCTCGAGGCCACTGTCTGGCTGGAACTCTGGTTACAGCGTTACCAGGGGACATTGTTGCTGATATCTCACGATCGAACTTTTCTCGATTCGGTAATCGATAATGTAATCCATTTCGAGGGCAGCAAATTGACTCCCTACAAGGGCAACTACAGTGCCTTTGAGAAGCAACGTGCCGAGAAGATGGCGTTGCAACAAGCCATGTTTGAAAAACAACAGAAACGAAAATCCCAGATAGAAGACTTCGTCCGTCGTTTCCGCTACAAGGCCACAAAAGCGAAGCAGGCCCAGAGTCGACTGAAAGAACTTGAACGCATGCAGGACATCGCTCCGGCTCACATCGATTCACCGTTTCGATTTGAGTTTCCCACCGTGGGTCAGCTGCCCTCGTTTTTGATGCAGATAGAAAATTTGACAATTGGCTTCGACTCACCCCTGGTGACCAAGATAAAGCTTGGTATACGTTCTGAGTCGAGAATCGGTTTGTTGGGATTCAACGGCAGTGGTAAATCCACCTTGCTCAAGGTTTTGGCGGGGCAATTGCAAGCGATGGACGGCAGTATCACCACCGCTAAAAAGCTGCGCATTGGATACTACGCACAGCACCAGGTAGATGCCCTCGATCAACAGGCAACACCGGTTGAGTTGCTGCAAGCCCTGGACGCCAAGCACAGCGAACAACAGATTCGAAACTTTTTGGGTGGCTTCGATTTTCGTGGTTCCCGCACCGATGAGATTATCAGTGTTTTCTCCGGTGGCGAAAAAGCCCGACTGGCGTTGGCAAAGGTGGCCTGGCAAAAACCAAATTTATTATTGTTGGATGAACCGACCAATCATCTGGATCTTGATATGGTGCATGCCTTAACCGTTGCCTTACAGGAATACAAGGGCGCGATGATCGTGGTGTCACACGACCGTCACTTATTGGCCAATACCGTAGATGAGTTCTATTCCATCCACAAGGGTCGTTTCACCGAGTTCAAGGGCGATCTCCGCGACTATGAAAAGTGGCTGAATCAGAGCGCTAGCCTGGACTCCCAGGCCAGACCCAATAGCATCGAAGTTGATAAACCCAAAACCGACAAGAAAGAACAACGTCAGATAGCCGCCGCAAAAAGGCAGCAATTAGCTCCTCTACGAAAACAAGAGAAACAACTCGAAAAGCAAATAGATAAAATACAAGCGCAGCTCCTCGGCATAGAAACATCCCTGACCGATGAATCTCTCTACACCGAAACACAGAAAGCAACCCTGACCGACATCCTGCAAAAACAAGGACAATTGAAATCACAACTGCTAGAAGTCGAAGAGCAGTGGTTGTCGATTCAGGAAGAGATCCATCAATTTCAGGATCAATAGCGCTAAAGAGAACGAGTGGAAAAGAGGTGCGAGGAATTGAGATTAACACTGAGTTCGCTCAACAGAGCCACTACACTTCGACGGTGATGCGTTGGAGAGTAGGAGCCAGCCATCTGGGTCGCGCTGAGCTGGTGAGCCCTATTGCCTCAGCGCGCCTTCACCGGGTCACTATTTTAGAGCAAATCGTCCGTTTCCTATTTTGAGAAACACATAGCCCCGGGCATAGAATTCTTTTTCCAGCAGCCCTCAGAATTTCTGAAGCCAGTTACCATTTTCATGATCACTCCGAAGTTGGTTCAGTCTCCGCTCAATAGTTGCCGTATCCAATTTTGAAAAAGAGGAAATTCCTGTTAAGAGACCTAATCTGGACAAATCCTTCAGGGGTAATTCATATTCTCAGCTAGTGATTTAAGGTAGTGTTGGTGACAGTTTAGAGTGATTAGACACTTGAATCCTGACATATCGATACTATGTAATTATCTATATCAGATTTAAAAGGTTTAGCGACGATGAAATACCTACATTCCCTGTTCCTCGGTTTCATCGTGTTCGTGAGCGCGATGCCCAGTTTCGGCCAGGTATTGGACTACAGTCAATTCAAGACCGATGATGAAGCCAATAATATTGAAATCTTCAAGCAAGCCAGCCCCTCGGTCGTGCATATTACTAATTCGCGTCTGTATCGCTCTCGCTATTCGTTGAATCCACAGGAAGTCCCACAGGGCAGCGGGACCGGCTTCGTCTGGAGTGCCGACGGCTACATCGTGACTAACTATCATGTTGTGTTGCAGGCGAACCGGGTAACTGTGACCCTACAGGACGGCAGTAGCTACGATGCCAGGGCAGTGGGCTTCGACCCTGATAAGGATCTCGCCGTGCTCAAGATCGATGCACCGGGTGTAAATCTAATACCGGTATTGCCGGGGGATTCCTCATTGCTGGAAGTGGGTCGAAAAGTTGTCGCCATCGGCAATCCATTCGGCCTGGATACCACTATGACCGTGGGCGTGGTAAGCGCGCTGGGTAGGGGAATCGACTCTGTCAGCCGCCGCAAAATCCGCGATGTTATTCAGACCGACGCTGCGATTAACCCGGGCAATTCCGGCGGTCCACTGTTGAACTCCCTGGGGCAGTTAATCGGTGTGAATACCGCCATCTACAGCCCCAGCGGAGCCAGTTCCGGAATCGGCTTCGCTATACCGATCAATATCGTAAAGCGTATCGTACCCGAGCTCATTGCCTACGGGTAGGTGCAGACTCCGGTGCTTGGAATTACCAGAGTTCCCCAGGCTGACTACTATCGAAAGCTCTGGGGTGTTGAAGGTCTGATCGTGCTGGACGGGTCTGACCCGCAGCGTCTCGGTATGCGTGGTCTGTCCAGATCCCAGCGCGGCCGAATCCAACTGGGAGACGTAATCATCGCCATCGATGGCCAGACTGTGCTCAATGAAGATGACTACGCAAATATTATCGAGCAGCGCCGTGCCGGCGATGTGGTGAAGGTGAGAACGCAGCGTAATGATCGTGTGGTTGAATACGACATAGAACTGCAGGCGCCAAATGGCCGCTGAGGCATAACTGCATTGTTCAGAGGTGCCCTAGTATTGGCTTGAAATTTTCTAACGTCCTGTAAGCATTGCCCTGGCTGCTGCTACCGCTGTCAGCACTTGCTCTGGGGCCGTGCCGCCCACGTGATTGCGGGAATTAACCGATCCCTCCAGCGTTAACACAGCAAAAATATCGTCTGCGATTAATGCGGAGAAATTTTGCAATTCTTCTAATGGCAGTTCTGCCAGATCCTGCTTCTGTGCAATCGCGTATGCTACCGACTTACCAACTACATCGTGGGCATCTCTGAAAGGCAGACCCTTCTGCACCAAGTAGTCGGCCAGATCTGTCGCTGTTGAATATCCTTGTCTGGCGGCCTGATACATAGCATCCTTGTTACAGATTATTGCCGGTACCATCTCGGCATAGGCATGCAGGCAATCCTTCACGGTGTCAAGTAAATCGAATACCGGTTCTTTGTCTTCCTGGTTATCTTTGTTATAGGCCAGTGGTTGGGATTTCATCAACGTCAGCAGACTCACCAGATGACCTACAACCCGGCCGGTTTTCCCCCTCACCAGTTCAGGCACATCGGGGTTCTTCTTTTGTGGCATTATTGATGAACCGGTACAAAATCTGTCTGGCAGTTCGATGAAAGAAAATTGGGTAGAATTCCACAGCACCAGTTCTTCAGAGAATCGAGAAAGATGCATCATCAGCATGCTGGCGAAGGCAGCTAATTCGATCGTAAAATCTCTGTCGCTAACTGCGTCCAGAGAGTTTCTGGCCGGACTGTCGAAGCCCAGTAGTGTGGCTGTGTATTCTCGGTCGATTGCGTAACTTGTGCCGGCGAGCGCCGCCGCCCCAAGTGGGGAGACATTTACTCTCTTACGGCAATCCAGCAAGCGTCCATGGTCCCGTTCCAGCATCTCAAACCACGCCAGCATGTGGTGACCAAATGTCACCGGCTGCGCTGTTTGCAAATGTGTAAATCCAGGCATAATTGTGTTGGCTTCTTTCGCCGCCAGATCCACCAGCGCGGATTGCAATTGGCCAAGTAGTTTTGCAATTTGGTCGATCTCATCTCTAACATACAATCTCAGGTCAGTAGCGATCTGGTCATTCCTGGATCTACCGGTGTGCAGCTTTTTACCGACATCCCCGATGCGGTTTGTCAGGGCGGCCTCCACATTCATGTGCACGTCTTCCAGCGCAACTGACCACTGAAATTTCCCATCAGCAATTTCCTGCCGAATGGCTTCCAAACCGTCTACTATCTTCTGACATTCTCCGGCATCAAGAATGTCCGCCAGCAGCAACATTTTTGCGTGCGCGACGGAACCATCGATATCATGCTGATACAGGCGTTGATCAAAAGTTACCGAAGCAGTGAATCTTTCCACAAAGGCATCTGTGGCTTCGGTGAAGCGGCCACCCCAGGGTTTTACCGGCTTGTTGTCGTCACTCATAACTAATCAGAGGTTCCCTATTTTAGCGCTCCCTTAGTACCGCAGGAGGGCCGTCAGCGAAGGGGGCCGATTATAGCAGGATACTCAGGCGCTTTATAATTTCTGCCCACGGCTGCAGTCATTCTCGCAAAAGGGTGCTGGTGCGACAAAATGCAGCAATTACCGTAAAATACACCCACACTCTGGCAGGCACAGCTAACCAGAGTCACTGATAAATACGACCGGTAAGTTAGAACTGATAACTAAAGCGAAAAGAGAAGCCTAAAACTCCATGTCTACGACAGCACTAAGAATCGCAACCCGCAAGAGTCCACTGGCGCTGTGGCAGGCAAATTATGTCAAACAAGCCCTGCAAGCGACCCATGCAGGTCTGGAAATTGAACTGGTAAGCATGACTACCCGCGGCGACAAAATTCTGGACACACCATTGGCTAAAGTCGGAGGCAAGGGCCTGTTTGTTAAAGAGCTGGAATCGGCCTTGATGGAAGACCGTGCCGATATTGCGGTGCACTCCATGAAAGACGTGCCACTGGAATTTCCCGATGGTCTGGGTCTGGGCATAATTTGTGAGAGAGAGGATCCTGCAGATGTCCTGGTATCCAACAATTACGCAGATCTTGCCTCGCTGCCTCCAGCGGCCAGAGTCGGCACTTCCAGTTTTCGACGCCAGTGCCAGCTGAAAGAGCTGCGGCCCGACCTTGAGATCGCTGACCTGCGCGGCAATGTGGGCACGCGCCTGGGGAAACTGGATGCAGGCCAATACGATGCCATTATTCTGGCGGCTGCTGGCCTGATGCGTCTGCAATTAGAGACACGAATTCGCCAGCGTTTGGCGTTCGCAGACTGTTTGCCCGCTGGCGGCCAGGGGGCGGTAGGTATTGAGTGCCGTAGCGACGATCTGGATACACTGAAGCTGATCGATAGCCTGCACCATCAGCCGACAGCTGCCAGAGTGGTGGCCGAGCGCGCCGTCAATGCCCGCTTACAGGGCGGTTGCGAGGTGCCAATTGCTGCCTTTGCAGAACTGGAAGGCGCAACCGGAGAAATCCTTTACCTGCGCGCCCTCGTTGGCAATCTCGAGGGTACACAAATCATTCGCAGCGAGATCAGGGGCGACCGCCACCAGGCCGAACAGTTAGGGGTAACTGTTGCCAATGATTTGTTGTCACAGGGTGCGGCAGAAATTCTTGCAGCGCTTTCACAGTAATTGCCTTTGCCCAATGTCTGGTTCTAACTGCTATGACCACTAACTCTCTGTTCGGTCTTAAGGTATTGATAACTCGGCCAGCCGAGCAGCAGCAGGGCGTTAGCGACGCAATTAGCCGCCGGGGTGGCCTGGTGCTGCAAATTCCCCTCATAGAAATTAAAGCCTTGCAGAAGGCGTCGTCGGTGCAGGCGCTGGAGCACAAGATTCGAGAGCTGGATAAATATCAGCTATTGATTTTCGTCAGCAGCAACGCGGTGCGTTACGCTGCCAGCTGGATAAATGACTACTGGCCCCGGTTGCCGGAGCACATCTGTGTGATTGCCATAGGAGCCACCACGGCACAGGTGTTATCGGAGCAAATTGCTTGCGAGGCAATATACTCTGGTGCCGGCATGAGCTCTGAAGACTTGCTGGAGCTAGCCGAGTTGAAGCATGTAGATGGCAAGCGAATCGCCATTTTCCGCGGCCAGGGTGGACGTGAGTTGCTTGCCGACACCTTGTCGTCAAGAGGTGCGGAGTTGGATTACCTGGAAGTCTATCAGCGCCGGTCGATTGACCACGACTCCAGGGAATTTTGTCAAAGCTTGCAGGACAATTCCGTGAATGTGCTGACGGTCACCAGCATGGAGTCACTGGCCAGGCTGGACTCGCTACTGACCGATAACAAAGCACAATTGGGTCTGCTACCATTACTGGTGCCCTCGGTCAGGGTTGCACAACAGGCAGTACGATCTGGATTCGCTCGTGTCATTAACGCCGAGGGCGCCGATACCCTGTCTTTCATTGCAGCGTTGGAGCTATTAGCCGACAAAAACAGATAGGGCAAAGTCTGTTACTGCAACGCGCGAGCAAGCACACTACAGTGAAGCTTTCACAGCAATCAAGCAAAAGGCAAAGCAGTGTCAGAAACACCAGAAACACCGAAAATTCTCGACGAGCTTTCGAAGCGCAATAGCGCGAAAGCTAGCGGACGCAACAGCCGTCAACAGATCGCCAAACGCCGGATTGTCGTGATTATCGCGCTTTTTCTGCCGGTGCTTACGGGGGTTCTGTTTCTGGCCTATCAACAGCGCGTGTTGCAGGCTAACTTGAGCTCTCTGACGCAGGAGAATCAGCAGCTTGGTCTCGCGCTGTCTGCACAATCTACACAGTTGCAGCAACTACAGAGCGATCTTACCGAGGCCTCACAGCCCGTTGACGATTTTGCGGTACGCCAGCTGCAGTCAGATTTCGATGTCGAAGTTAGCCAACTGCGGCAGCAGCTCGCCGAGCTCCAGAGCCAGCAAGCCAATACCAGTGTCGAGCCCAGCCTGGACTGGAAACTGCTGGAAGCGGAATATTTGCTGGGCATGGCGAGCCAGAAATTATCGTTGCAAGCCGATAGCCACTCGGCGATCGCATTGTTAGAAGGTGCAGATGCCGCACTCCTTGTTTCCGGCAGCAACAGAGTGTATGCCGTGCGGCAGGCGATCTCTGCCGAACTACTCCAGCTTCGCAATATTGATGCCATTGACCGGGAAGGCTTGTACATACGCATCGATAACATTGCCAGCCAACTGAGCAATGTGGAGATGCTAAACTCCATGCGACAAAATTTTGAAAATCGCCGCTCTCCGAGTACCGAGACGCTGGAGCTCAATGCCAGCCCCGGTAGTAATACCACTACCACTGGCTGGTTGGATGCCAGCCTGGATTTTCTCGGCTCCGTGTTCGTTTGGCGTAAGTGGGAAGAGTCACCGACAGCGATGTTGGCGCCGGGATCGGAAAATACTATCAGGCAGAATTTGCGCCTCATGCTCGAGCAAGCTCAACTTGCCCTGCTGCTGCGGGATGGTGAGCTCTATCGACAGAGTCTGGGCAAAAGCAGGCAATGGATTCAAAGTTATGTCGCGACCGACACCGCAGCGGGGCAAGCTGTATTGAATGATCTGCTCGAGCTGGAAGCGATAGACATCGAGCCAGCGCTACCAGTACTGAGCCAATCCCTTGAATTGATCAGCCAGGTCAATGCCGGGCAGCGATCAACAAGTTTATGATAAAGTTGTTTATCTTTAGTTTGCTGGCCATAGTGATGGCCCTGTTACTGTCGCTCTATTCTGGATTCCCTGGCGACCCGGGTTATTTGCTCATCGCCTTCGGCGACTATACCTTCGAAACCAGCCTGTTCGCCCTGTTGGCTGCTGCTGCCATATTCTATGTGCTTGCGCGGGCAACGCTGTTGATTTTCGATTGGGTAAATCCCTGGCACCTGGTGCGCTATGGTCGTAACTATTCTCGCAAACGCAAAGCCAAAGCGCGTAGTAAGACGACGGAAGGTTTGCTCTATTTTGTCCGCGGCAACTGGCAATCGAGTTACAGCTTGCTTAGCAAGAGTAGCAATGATGCCGATGCCACCGTGGTTAACTATCTTGTTGCTGCCTCTGCAGCCTACGAGATGGGTGACAGGCAATCCTGGATGAACTGTCTGCAACAAGCAGAAGAAAATTATCCTGGAGCACGCTCAACGATTAACTCTTTGAAGGCGCAATTGCTGTTCAAGTCGGGTCAGTTGGAGCAATGTCTCGCCGTGTTGGAACAACTAAAGAAAAGCTCGTTGAACGATGCCACGCTGTTGCAACTGCTGAAAAAAGTGTATGTGAAACTGGAAGACTGGGAACAGCTTGGCGCCCTGGTTCCAAC
>CAVOFA010000007.1:0-45274 GCA_963694865.1 Gammaproteobacteria bacterium
CAACAAAATATTGTGCCGGTCACAAATTTCCCGCAAGCGCTTGAGGTAGCCTTTGGGTGGTGGCAAGACACCGGCGGTGCCGGCCAGAGGCTCTACGATTAGCGCCGCAATGTTAGACGCATCATGCAGTACTACCAACTCTTCCAGTTCATCGGCCAGCTGGGCACCCACTTCCGGCATGCCTCTACTGAAACGGTTTTCCTCGAGCACAGTGTGAGAAATATGATCGGCGTCTACGCTCTGTCCGAACAATTTACGATTAAAGCCGATACCGCCGACACCCACCCCGCCATAGTTAACACCATGGTAGCCCTTCATGCGGCCGATAAATTTACTCTTGCCGGGTTGACCACGACTGCGCCAGTAGGCACGGGCTATCTTCAGCGCCGTATCGATAGTTTCAGAGCCGGAATCTGTAAAGAAAACATGATCCAGGCCGTCTGGGGTTAGCTGTACAATCTTGTTGGCGAGCTAAAAAGAGAGCTCATGAGCGAACTGAAATCCCGGTGAGTAGTCCAGCTTCGCTCTCTGTTTGCTAACTGCCTGACTAATCTCTTCACGACCATGGCCGGCACCACAGGTCCAGAGCCCGGACAGGCCATCGAATATTTGCCTGCCATCGGCATCGGTGTAGTAGACACCCCTGGCAGATACCATGAAACGTGGATCGTTCTTGAACTGACGATTGCCTGTGAACGGCATCCAGTGAGCCTCGAGCTCTTCTCTACTCAGAGTCACATCGGTTTCTCAATTACATTCAGGTGCTGGCGACAGGAGCTTCAGCGCTGTCTGTGATTGCAATCGTCTCTTGCTCGAGACTGGCCAGATCCTTTCTATACTCCGCTTCAAGCTCCGGATCAGGCCACATGATAGTGACCAGGTATCCCGCTATTAACGCCGACAGAAATGAGGGCGGCATGGTTTCCAGGCCCACAAAATAGGGGCCGATGCCGTCCATATTCTGGATCACGAATTTGCTGATCAAGGTCATGGAAAAACCGGTTATCATCGCCGCGATCGCCGCCCGCTCGGTAAAGCGAGGCCAGAACAATGACAAAATAATCATGGGGCAGAAAGTGGCGGCAATACCCGCCCAACCAAAAATCACGAACCAAAAGATGGTTCGGTCCGGTGACAGTATGGAAACGATGAGGGCGAGGCCGAGGGCGCAGAAGGCGATGACGACGGTTATGCGTCGGCACAAACGGGCCGCGTTGCTGTCGCTCAGAGCCGGGTTAATAATTTTCTCATACAGATCATGGGTTATGGATGCCGACGCCATTACCAGTAGGGAAGAAACCGTAGACATGATAGCCGACAATACGGCTGCCACGTAGAGGCCGACAATTAAGGGTGGAAAAGTATACTCAACCAGCTCCGACAATACATTTTGCGCGCCGTTACCCAAAACGGTATCGGGATCCACCCCCTGGGTGGTAAAGATGTAACGACCCAAAATTCCGATGCTGACAGCAGAGAAATCCACCAGCAGGGTAAACAACACGGCGATCCATTTACCTCGATTAATCTGATCTTCGCTTCGAATCGCAATAAACCTGGCGAAGACCTGTGGCGACCCCATAAACCCCAGGCCGATCAGCATCATGCCAATGACCACGGACACATTCATCAGGGTGAAGCCACCCGCCCCCCACATGTCCACCAGGCCCGGTTCGATAGCGGACAAGCCGTCGTAGATAGACCCGCTGTTGGACAGACTGAGATAGGCCACCGCCGGTAACAACATCAGACACACCAGCATTACGCCACCCTGAAACATATCGGTCCAGGCCGCAGCCAGGAACCCGCCGGCGATACAGTAGGTTGCAACCACCACAAAACCAACCACGGCGCCGGTGTGATAATCCCAGCCAAGAAAACTTTCGAAGGCGGAACCGGTTGCGTCAATTTGGGCAGAGATATAAATCATGACAAAGATTGAAAGCACGATGGCGGAGACGACGCGCAACACATTGGTTTTCGATCGAAAACGACTCACCATGTAGTCGATGACAGTTATTGAATCGTATTTGTCCGTTAGCCGCTTGAAGCGCCGTGCCATCAGGAACCAGGCAAAGCCGACACCAAAGAGCTCCCCCACCACTACCCAGTAAGTGCTAAAACCGAGCACGGCTCCCATGCCAGTGAGACCCAGCAGCAGCCAGGCTGACTCGCCCGTAGCCTGCGCCGAAAAAGCGGTGACCCAGTAGCTCAGCGACTTACCACCGATGACAAAATCTTGCATGCTGTTGACGCGCTTGAATGCCAGGTACCCCAGAAACATCAGGATTCCGAAATAGATGACTATCATCGCGTATTTTTCAAGCATGGGACTACCTCAGGAACAACAGGATTCCGAATAATACCTCCCACAGGCGCAGGTTACACCAACTGACTTATGCCCGGGCGCGGGGGCATTTTCGTGCCGAGGGGAAAATTACAATACCGCATTCGAGGAAAACATTAAGGGGAGTATCAGCGCCGGCAAATTCGCGGACTTCGTCATCCTGGCGAACGACCCCCACGACGTCAATCCCGATGCCATCAAGCACATCGAGATCGTTAGGACGGTGGTGGGTGGTGTGACTATATGTATGAAGCGTAATATTAACGAGCAAGTTGCCGTGTAATACAACTCGGCAACTTGCTTTGGGACACTGTTAAGTTATTAACCTATTAGTGTCCCCCTTCCCTTAAGCAGAAGGAGCACCACCACCTGAATCAGGCAAATCCAGACACACGACTTGAACAGTTACGGCAGTCTCTTCAAGGTCCTCAGGGGCTGGCACCACTCCTGTTACGGTCCAGCCAATAGTCGAAGACTTGAACGATGAATGAAATTCTGTAACTGCGCAACTATTAGAGCTCTCTGCGTCGCACTGAAAACCCCCGCCTACGGCTACGTCATCGCTAGCGCAAGTCGCAGTTATTTCATATTCTCCGAAGGATAGTACTCGATTAATTTCAGTATATGCTCTCAAAAATCCTTGCTCTCCCTGATCTCCCTTAGGTCCTATTGGTCCTATTGGTCCCTCAGGTCCCTCTGGTCCAGCCACTCCTTCTGGTCCCCGAGGTCCCTCTGGTCCAGCCGTTCCACCTCCGCCACCAATAGTCAGATCATAGACATCACGATTGACCTCGCCATTGCCGGTAAACACTTCGAGTCGAAAATCGCCAGCAGGACAGCCAGCAACAGGGCATAGCGCAGTGAGGGTAAATTCCGATTCCACATCACAAACTTCAAGTTCATCAAGATTCCCGAGTATGGCACGAGGAAAATCTCCATTATCAAAGTTCATCCCCTAATGGTGAGGCTCCCCTGCGTAGTCGAACACGCAGCATCTGCGGAGCTTACTACCAACACTTCAGTTATCATCAGCTGAATTGGCGAGGTTTTTACACTCTTGGCGCTTTTTCCACTCTTGCCGCTCTTGGCTTCAACGACTGCTGTCGTTGTGCCCCATGCAAATACGGCTACCAGTAGAAATTGAAATAGTGTTTTCATCGTTAATAATTGCTTTGGCATTATGCGTCCCCCAGTTTCAGCTAATATTGTTCTGTAATTCAGTTAAAGCAGTAATCTATTGAAAATTGGTGAGACTAACTAGCCTCTACCTTATTCCCCGCGATTCTTGTTTACCCTACTTCCACTGTGAGCGAACATTCTCACACAAAATACTGAGTCGGTTATAGAACTACGTCACGAATTGTGGCTAAACGGGGTAGAAACTCGGCGTTAGGGGAACAAATCCCGTCAAAATTCGGATTTCCGCTACCCCTGAGGTCCAACTTTCCGTGGGAAGTAGCTGTGCAGCTCAACCATGCCTAGCTACAACTGATTAGGTCGGAGGGCGGGTATCCCACAAATTATTGAGAAAATTCAGTGAATTAGACTACTAATCGTGTGCATCTACGATATTAGTGTAAAAGTAACGGAACTGGCGACCTAAAATCGCTTCGAACACAGGTGCAACGCGCCGTCGTATTACTCTACCGACTGGTAATTAATAGGCTATAATCAAAGCCTTAAAGCTAATGCTGCTCACCAAGAGAAACTGTTATGCAATTCATGATTACCGCATATGACGGCAAGGACGAAGAAGCGACGAACCGTCGCATGACTGCTCGTCCTGCGCATATCGACGCAGCTACAAAACTAAAAGAGTCAGGGAATATTATTGCCGGTGGCGCCATCCTCGATGACGCCGACCAGATGATCGGTTCAACCCTGTATGTGGAATTCGATTCCAGGGCAATACTGGACGAGTGGCTGCAGCAGGACCCCTATGTAACCGGTGGAGTCTGGCAGGATATTTCCGTGCTGCCAATTCGACTGGCTTTGGGAAAGTAAAGCAGCCCCGATAAATTGGGGTCGTTAGTTACGCCCAGTAGCAGCGGGCGCTGCTGAGATATCTTTGCAGAAATTCAAAGCTTGTTATAGGCAGTTGGTGCGTGTATCGGGGCTTGGTGAGAAAATAGGGACGTATTTTATTCCCTCCGTCCCTATTTCAGATTTGTAGTTAAAAAGAAAACCGAATTCAACAGGGGATTGGGAAGGGGTGTTGTTTTGCAGTGACTAGCGCCCAGGGATGGAGCGCGGGACGGGCCAGGGATGGCCCACCGGAACGGAAAAACAATACCCCTTCCCAAGCCCCGTTACACGCACCAACTACCTACAACAGCTTTTACCTACAACAACTTTGAATTTTCTCGGGGGTGTCTAAATGACAAACGCGTGTTACTTGCGAGATACTATTGCCCCGGTTGCAGATGCTCCAAGCTCAAACCCACCGCGGTACCCGCACCAAAACCTTTCCAGTAGCTGTGATCTTCACTCTGCTGCCCATTCCTGACCGAGTAGACGGCATCGGCGCCATCGGGCACCAGATCCAGATAGGCATTGCGCTCTTCCCTGCCCTTGAGGTGATAATCCAGATAAGCCGTTACGAAATGATCCATGATGTTGTTCATGCGTACCGTGTCCCACACCGGGTCGGTGTAATGACTGGCACCGGTCTTGTCGTCGCTATTGAGAATTTCCACCGGCAGTGGATAGGGTGCGCCCGCACTGTGGCCAGCATTTTTAAAGGTAAGCAAATAGCGATCGCTGTTTACGGCTGCCTTGAAGATGGCCCGCGTGCCATTCTCATAGCCGGCAACGGTGTCGGCGCTGCCACCAATATAGAAGGTAGGCACGCTGATTCCAGCCAGGTCTTGCTTACGCCAGAAACCGAAATTCATGCCCCAGGGCGCGATAGCGACACCCGCCTTGATGCGCGAATCCAGATTTTCTCGATACTCGGCGTTACCACTGGCGTGTTCCTGTAACAGTTTATTTGGCGGCGCCAGCAGTGAGCCAACGATGTCATCACTGTAACCACCACCCAGGTTGTTGATGAGGCCGTAGCCACCCATGGAATAGCCAACGACAGCGGTTGTTTCTGCGTTGAGCAAGCGGTAGAGAAAGCTGCTGGAATCCGCAGCCAGGCTGGCCATGGCATCGACAACGAAGCGCTGATCCAGCGGTCGATTGTAGAGTGTGCTTGGCAATGCCTGCTGATCGTCGTAGGTGCTGTCGGTGTGGTCTATGGAAGCCACAACGTAACCTTTACTGGCAAGGTTTTCACCGAGGTGACTGAGCAGATAGCGATTGCCGGGATAGCCGTGAGAAATAATCACCAGAGGATACGGCGCTGCCGTTGAATTTGGCTCGGCATCACGCACGGCCTTACCCATTAACACTGCGGTTATCGCCGGATTGCGGGTAATTGCATGGTAATGGCCGCCAGGCGCTTGACCGTCCGCCAGCTGCGCTGGATACCACACTTCCAGTGTGAGCGGTCTGTCGTAATAGATCGACTCACCACCACGAGGCGTGTTCAATATGTCTATTCGATTCGAATCAACCACCTCCAGCGTCTGCACACCAATATCATAGTCACCAAAACTCGCCAATTCCGGCGCGTCGGGCCTGATACTATCGATACGGTTTTCCTGTGCCGGCAACGAGGGTGCCATTATCGTAAGCAGTGCTGTGCCAAGCAGAAAATTCGAACTTCTTCCCATTTTACTTACCCTGCCGAATCGAGTTGGCGCTTGAGTCTACTACTAAATAGCCTGGTGTTGATAAGCCGCCGCGCGTTCTTCCTGAGTGTCAGTGTGGCCAGTCAAATCGTGCAAGATTACGTACAGGCTTGGCACCAGAAACAGCGTAATGACGGTGGCGAACAAAACCCCAAAAGCCAGCGAAATAGCCATGGGCACGATGAAAAACGTGGCGGGATTCGCGGTTATCATCAGCGGTACCAGGCCAATGAAAGTAGTGACCGAGGTAAGGACAATCGGTCGAAAGCGTAACATCCCAGCCTGCGAAACCGCCTCTACCATACCCACACCCTCATCCCGCAGCCGATTTATAGACACTACCAGAATCAGGCTGGCGTTCACCACGACGCCACTAAGAGCGATAATACCGAGCATGGAGAAGAAAACCAGGTCAGTGCCCATGATGAAGTGACCGGCGATGGCGCCGATGGCGCCGAATGGAATCACACTCATTATTATCAGCGGTTGCAGATAGGATTTAAGGGGGATAGCCAGCAGCGCAAAGATAACCAGCATAGCCAGGGGAAAGGTATCGAGCAGATCGTCCATCGAGCGCATCTGTTCTTCACCCTCACCGCCGACTACGATTTCCACATCGAGCTCCCTGGCCCATGTATCTGCATATTTGGCGATGAGTTCAGCGCGCACCACATCGGGTTTGGCAACGGATCGATCGATGTCTGCCCGCACCGTGATAACACGCCGACCATCCTGTCGATTGATACTGGAATAACTGCTGCCCAGGGAAAAATCGGCGATGCTGAGAAAAGGCACCTCGGCACCACTGGGCGTACGTATCAGCATGTCCTCCAGGTTACCCAGAGATTGTCTTTCACTTTCCGGGTAGCGAACCATTACGCGAATGTCGTCAGAGCCGCGCTGGATACGCTGGGATTCGGCACCGTAGAATGCCTGCCTGACCTGCATCGCAATATCATTGAGGGTTAAGCCCAGGGTCTTGCCACGCTCAAGAATCTGAATCTGCACTTCCTGCTTGCCGGCGCGGAAAGAGTCACTAATATCAAACACACCAGGATATCTTGCCAGTTCTTCCCGCAACTGTGATGCCGCCGTCTTCAGATTGTCTTCATCCCTCCCTTCCAGGCGGAAATTAATCGCATCCCCCGCCGTGAAGGCATCGGAAATGAAAGTTAATTCCAGGGCATCCGGTATGTTCCCCACTTTTTCACGCCAGCGATCACGAATAAGCGCCGAACTGATTTCACCTCGATCGAGAAAAGGCGTCAGGTACAACACTACTTCGGCAATTTCACTGCTGCCGGCATCGCCTCTAAAAGGCGCACTCGGCCCTCCCCGCGGAGCCCTGCCACCGATAATGGCAAGAACTGCCTCTACCACGCGTTCGGTTGCCGCTGGCGCGTCTCTATTGGCTTTCAGAACGATTAATTCTTCGTCCAGTTCTGCGGACAATTCCAGAGCGGCCGCTTCCAACAGTGCCACGGCGTCTTCGGTAACATAGCCGGGAACTCCCGGTGGCATTTGTACCGTGCCGTACACCACGTCACCCTCCACCGCAGGCATAAACTGAAAAACCACCCGACCACTGAGCCAGGTTGCCAGCGTAATAATGATGACTCCGGTGGCTGTGGCCCACGCTGCATAACGATATTTCAGGACCTTTCTCAGAGCACGTCGATAACCGTGGTCGGCAAAATATTCCATGCCATCGGCAATGCTGCCCTGAAAGCGCTGCCAGCGCTTCACCAGGGCGCTGTTTCCCAGGAAGTAGCCCTCGGTCTTGCGGTGAGCAATATGGCCCGGCAATATCAACTGTGATTCCACCAGACTGGCAACCAGGCAAAATACCACCACGGCGCCGATAGCGTTGAAGAACGCGCCCATAGGCCCATCCAGCAACAGGATTGGCAGAAAGGCTGCGATGGTAGTGAGGACGCCAAAAATTACCGGCACCGACACCTCGACAGTGCCTTCGATAGCAGCATCTTCCTTTGAAAGACCCTTGCGTTCGTAAGCGTGAATGCGTTCCCCCACCACGATAGCGTCATCGACGACGATACCGAGTACCAGGATGAAGCCCATTACCGTCAGTGAACTGATGGTCAGCCCAACACTGGGGAACAGAATAAGTGCGCCGGCTATGGCGATGGGAATTCCCGCCGCCACCCAGATCGCCAGCTTGAAGCGTAAAATCAATGCCAGAATAATTAACACCAGCACCAGGCCGGTGTAGGCGTTCCTGGCGACTGTGCCGATGCGCTCCTGGGTGGATACCGCCGAGTCGGTAATGACTGTTAATTCCATACCTTCGGGAAGCCGCAATTCGGAGGACTGCATCCAGCTTCGTATGGTGCGAGCAGAGGCGATGATGTCTTCATCCCCGACTCGCAGGATATCGATAATCGCCGCATTAGTGCCATTGAGTCTGGCATCCAGATAGCCTTCCTCGAATCCGTCTTTTACCGTCGCAATTTCTCCCAGCCGTAGCTGCGTGCCATCGGGGTAGGATTTCACCACGATATCTTCGTACTCATCACCGCGATACACCTGCCCTTTAGTCCGCAGCAAGATCTCGCCAGAATCTGTTTTAATAGTTCCACCGGGCAAGTCCAGTGAAGCGCTGTCGATGGCCCGGGAAATTTGATCCAGGGTCAGTCCATACTGACGTAGTGTGTACTCTGAAACCTCTATAGATATTTCAAAGGGGCGAATATATTCGATGTTAACCGTAGAAATTCCTTCCAGATCTAATAAATCGTCGCGAATTCCCTCGGCGACAATTTTGAGATTGCGGTCATCGGTATTAGAAGCAAGAGCCATGGTCATCACATTGCCGCTGGAGGTGAAGGCCCGAACTATGGGTTTTTCGGTTTCCACCGGGAAGGTAGCGATGGCATCAACCTTGCCTTTTACATCATTCAGAACCCGGTTCAGGTCGGCACCAGACATGATTTGTATGGTCGCGTCACAGCCGCCCTCCCGCGCCGTACTGGAAAGTTGATCGATATCTTCCGCGCCCTCGAGAGCTTCCTCGATACGCAGGCACACCGCCGCTTCCGATTCTTCAGGGGTGGCCCCGAGGTAGGCCACGCTCACCTGAATCATGCCGAAATCGACATCGGGAAATTCTTCCTGATTTAGATTTGAATACGAAATAAAGCCGCCAGCCAGAAAGATCATCATTAACAAGTTGGTGGCGACAGGATTTTTAACGAACCACGTAATGGGTGTTCTCAAGACTCACCTCGACCAAATATTTCTTCGCTCATAGTTAAAGGCTGATTCACTACCAGTGCGGCAAACATGATCAGATCAATTCTTTTACAGGTTGTACCGTCATACCATCCACCACGGCCTGAATTGGCGAAGTACATATAAACTCACCCGGCAATAATCCGGCGCTAATGAGTACACGGTCTTCTTCTAACCGGAAAATCTCAACATCCCGGTAGTACATCTTGTTTTCTGCGTCCACTATCAACACCTGGTTATTATTGCGGATCACAGACCTAGGCAGAGAGAACAAGTTATCCACTCGTTTGCCAGTAATGTCAGCCTGTACGAATAAACCGATAGGCAGCGGCATCGACTGGCTGGTAAAGTCACCGTGTTCGCCCTCTGCTGCAACGGGCTGCAATACCCGGATGATGGTCTGTACAGTGTTGCTGTTTGGGTCTATGGTAGCCTCGGTTCGCACTAACTTACCCTGCCATTTGTGCTCCACGCCACCGTAAAATCCCGTTAAAGTTACACTTGGCGCCCGATCATCCGACAGCTCACCTCTAGTGCCCAGCGGAATGTCCAGATACGCCAGTTGGCGGATAGCCAGAGGTACGCGCACCTCAACTTCGTCGGCTCCGTACAACACGGCAACGCTCTGCGCTCGATTCACGTACTGACCTAGCTCTACATCCCGCGTCGCAATGATGGCATTGAATGGTGCCTTGATCACTGCTCGCTCCAGATCCAGCTGGGCCTGCCTGAAACTGGCGAGTGCGTCCGCCAGTTTCGCCTCATTCACGGCCGCCGCTCGTTTCGCGTCCTGTAATTGGGCGTCACTGGCCAGGCGCTGCTCAGCCAGCCCAATGAGCCGATCCAGCTCATTGTTGGCGTGATCTGCCTCGGCCTGTGTCTGCTGCATGAAGGCGAGACCGCGTGCGCTGGCGGTTTCATAGTCGCTCGCATCCAGCCGAATCAAGGTGTGCCCTGCTTCCACATAGGCACCCGCTTGCAGCGATGGCGAGATCCAGGCGATGGGGCCAGCGACGGCCGCGGCCAGGTTGGCCTGCTGTGCCGCCTGTACCTTGCCCTGGGATTGCACTAACAATTGCACCGAATCCAACTGCACTTCTGCCACGCGCACCGTCACTGCGAGCACTTCTGGAGCCGATTCCTCGAGTACGGTAGGCGTCATTATGAGATAGCCTGCAAACAAGCTACACGCTGCTAATATGGCAATTGGCATTACTACGCGCTTCATGCATTTACTCCTGATACGTCTTCGCTAACTAGACACTTATTAATAAATAAATCGTTCATGGTTATTCCCCCTCAAACCATCACACAGCTTGCTTGAGACAAATCGCCTCACTCACCGCGACTCGAAAATCATCAAAATGAGCCTGCATCATCGCTGCTGCCAATTCGGCATCTCGATCAGCGATGCAGGTTCTGAGGGAGTGCAATAGCTGTTTTAACTGCGCCTGGTTCATCACCGGCTTAATACCTAATTTCATCATCTGTTCGACAAACTGTGCTTTCAGATCGTTACTAATCAACTGCACCACCAGGTTGTCGGCGATGGTGGCCAGGTATTCGTGCAATTCCTGCCAGTGGGGTTGCATCGATTCGAAATCTTTAGAGTGCCCGCTCATATCTTCAACAATCTCGGACAAGCGCTGCATTTGTTCATTATTCGCCTTCTCAATGGCTGAACCTATCGTAAGTGCCGAGAGGGCACCAAAAGTCTGCAAGAATTGGTCCACTAATACGAGATCGGGAAATTCTCCCGCCGCCATTAGAGGCCCTAAAATGGCAATACTTGCGGCATCAATGGCTTGAATCCTGGCACCTCCGGGGTATATCCGAATCAGACCTAATTGTTCCAACTGCGACAGTGCCTCCCTGACTGCGCCTCGGCTGGCGTCGAAGCGACTGGCAAGATCTCGCTCCGATGGCAGACGCTCGCCGGCACGGTAGCGCTGCGTCAATATTTCATCGCGCAGGCTATCTGCAATCTCGTGGCTGATTGTGCTAGTTGCTGACATAGGCTGGTGTTACCCACAGGAATTATTTGGTCTGACCAAATTGGTCTGACCAAATATAGGCTTTATTGAATTTTAGTCAACCGATGGGCGATGAATTGGGGCTTTAATTGGTTAAAACGAGTGCTGCATCACACTAGCAGGCGCTTAGAGCATCTCTAGAACCCGTCAAACAGGTCAATATCCAGCTTTTCCTCGTAGCGTAGTTCCCGAATGCTAAGGGCGCTCAGCTTACCGGCCAGCAAGCTATCGACATCCTGCTGAATCACCTGCACGGCTAGCTGTTGCTGCACTGGTGTCGGCGCTGACTGCACTACGGACCCCCACAGCGACAACATTCGATTGTCGATGCGGCGCAGGGAATTGTCTTTGGACCATTCTGCGGCAATTAGCCTTCCCAGCACTGCGAGTTGAGCATCGAAGACTTCTCCCTGCGCCCGAGTTGAGGCCGTATGCAGGTAAGCATTCAGGTCCGACCAACCGTTTGTGTATAACAGATTGCCCTGATAGAACACCATTACCCATTCGAGATACTCTTGTCGGGATTGTAAGCGCTGGTTTTGGCCGTCCTCTGCATAGCTTTGCTCAAAAACCCGCATCGCCGGAATCGATTCTGGCCAGTTTGCCAACTGCGGGCTCAGGCAAGACAGTAGTACCAGGCTGAGTAACACTAACAGACTGATTTTAAAACGCATAAGCACCACGTCGCTGTACGATTTTCAGCTCGCAAAGATGTGCGTGAGTACTTCGCTACAGCTAACCAATCGGAGTCATTGATCAAAATTTAAGAAGCTGACAATGTACACATTACAAGAGCTCAATGCCAATTCTGTTTGGATTTAACAAATAAGACCAAGTGAATCCCGAAAACTTGACATACATCTCTTACCGCAGTTGTTCCACTGGTCCAAATCTGCTTAAATCAACCCACTTTCTCCCCGCAGACCGCAGTTGTCCCGGGATACTATTTATCAAATCAATACGACCCTGCGATGATGGACTGGTTGCAATCCGCCAGCCTCATCATTTCCTCGTATTAAACTTGCAGGACACAGAATAGAGCAGCATGGAACCACTCAAGCGATATCTGATTGAAAATTTCGAAGGCGTATTCATCCTTGTAATTTTAGTGTGTGTGAGTGGCGTAGTGTGGTTGGTGGACGCCAAACTTTCCTTCCTAAACTTCTTCTACCTGCCGGTGCTGCTGGGATCCTATTACCTGGGAATTCGCTCCGGCGTGCTGGGAGCGGTCTTTACGTTTCTGGTAATCGCCATTTTCGCCAGTTTGTACCCCCGAACGCTTTATTGGTCCCACTGATGTCTTTGACCTCTGGGCTTCGCTTCTAATCTGGGCGGGTTTCCTCGTTCTTACCGCTGTGATCGTGGGTTTTACCCACCGCGAATTGCAGGAGAAGATAACCGAGACCTTGCGTGCCAAGGCAGAAGCCAGCGGCAACGCCGAACTGCTGGAACAAACCATGACCACGATTCGTGAATTCGAGTCCGAGCTCGATTATAAGGTTGAGGAGCGCACCCGGGTACTTGAAGAAAAGACCAAGTCAATCAAGGAACACAAAGAAAAAGTGGAGGAGGGTTTATATTCAACCATGGACCCAGCCGTGGTTAAACTGATGATTGAAAACCGTATTCGCACAGAGAACCGCCGTATAAGTGTGCTTTTTTCTGATCTGCAGGGTTTTACCAGTTATTCCGAAGAACATTCCGCTGAAGTAGTGATCACCGAGCTTAATAAGTATCTCGGTGACATGGAAACGATCCTGTTGCAGTACAACGCCCATATCGATAAATATATGGGTGATGGCATCATGGTAGAGTTTGGTGCCCCGATCCGCTTTGAGCGGCATGCTTTGCTTGCCGTAACCTCCGCCTGGAAAATGCAGTTACACATGCGCGACGCAAACTACCCTTTCGAATTGCGGGTTGGTATTTCTACCGGCGTAGCCACCACCGGAATTATTGGAGCCAAGCGCCAGTCATTTACCGCCTTCGGTGATACGGTAAATCTTGCCTCACGCATCGAAGGTATGTGCGAACCGGGTGAGGTGACCGTAGACGAAGCGACTTATAATGAGTGCAAGGACGTGTTCGAGTTCCGCCCCGTGTCGGGACTGCCCTCTTATACCCAATCGGGGAATGCTGAACTGGTCGAGGAAATCAGTAGTTTGTTGGCGGCGATCGACGCCGCTCCGAAAAAACCCGAGCTACGCTTAAGAGCAGGCAAACTCTTGCAAGAAGCCAATGATCCGGAGCAAGCTATTATTCATCTCAAACAGGCGATGGACATTGATCCAGACAGCGCCGAAGTAAAAATCGCCTATGCTTAAACCTCGGTGGCACTGGAGAAAACCCGTAACCTGAGGGTTAGAGGCAGACGCAGTACCGTTCACCTGTATGAAATTGTCGGTTTTGTAAACCCACTGGAAGACTGCCCGCAACTGCCGTCGCGTCTGTTGCTGGGAATAGAGCCAAAGCTTGCGCAACTGGTCGCTTATCCTGAAGACCTGATCCTGCATGTAGAATGTATCGATGGCTCGGTGGGCTTCTCACGCCTGACCGGCATCACTGCTTTTCTCATCGCCGATGCCATGGGTATGGTAGATCAGGAGAAGCACGATATTCTGGAAGCGGGATACCTTGCCGAGATAGGCAAAACCATCGTCCCGGAAAATATCTTAAATCGCAATGGCGGTCTGACCGAGGAAGATTTTACTCACATTCATATGCATCCCAGAGAAGGTGTGCGCCGGCTTCGTAGTATAGGGTACGAAAACGAACGTATGCTGGAATTAATCGAGTGTCACCATGAAAACTTCGATGGCTCCGGCTATCCCACTGGCATCAAAGGAGATAATATTCCCGTTGGAGCCCGCATCCTCGCCGTTGCCGAAGCCTATATTAGTCTGACCTCGAAGCGCCCCTATCGTGATCCCTGGGAATCTGGTGCCGCTCTCAATGAAATTTCCAAGTATGTAAGATCAGGAAAGTTTGACCCGGTGGTCGTGGAAACCCTTGGCGAGATAATGAAAGACGGCAAATAACTACTCCTGCAAAAATAAATATCGAATCTGCACGTCTCGCAACCGCGTGGCCTTGCCCCCAACGATTGCGGGTCTGAATTGGACATCACGAAGCGCCCGTAACGCTTTTCTGCGCACGCTGCGTTCATCTGGTTCAGCGCCCAACACCTTGACGGCAGAAACCTTGCCACGACTGTTGATAGTGAAACTCAAATCCAGCCGATTGTAGGCAAGGTCGACGTTCAGAATTGAATTGCCTCTATGCGGTTTCCGAATCGCAGGCAAAGATTCATCCCAGGCTATCAGCTCACCCACGTGAATAGTCTCCTTTGGTACAGCAGTAGCTTGTTGCGTGGTTTCCGCTTGGTGTGACAACAATTCTTCAAAACGAGTGAAATATCGAGCCACTGGTATCACCGAGGGTTGACTGAACAATGCCTCAATTTTACTGTCAGCGATTCCCGCCTCCCGCAGCAATTCCCTTGCTTCGCGGTACTCTCTAAAGGCTGTGCCATTATCCCTCAGCAACTGAAAATCACCACGATAAATTCCAGCCATCGCCAGCGCCTCGGCATCACCTTCAGCAGCCGCTATCTCTTCTATCTGGTTTATAAACCCTAGCCCTTGCCGCAGATACGAATAGCCAAGCTCATGACCCTCGACAACGACGGCGATGTTGCTAAAGGGGCCGAACAGGGCATCAACATCTATGAAGACACGGTTAGAGCTCTGCAGGCGCGCCCTGCCATCCTCTGCCATCAGCGCGTCCCTGGTGTCAAAACCCAGTCCGTCGCTTGCATTTAAAAATTTGACCAGATGATATTCTCCCACTGCGCGCTGATATAACCAGGGGATAAGCTCTGGGCTTTCGCTACCGTAGTTGTCCTCCGCCAACGAAGCGGCTTGCCGATACAGGCTTCGAGCCAGCATAAAATTGCGGGACCGGGATCTTCGGTCTTCCAGATAAACCTGACTGAGATGCCAGTATGCCTGGTCATCTATTGCGGACAATAAATCTTCGGTAGAGAAACTGCTATTAGCCCCTACCACATCGCGAATATGCTCCAGCCGATCGGACACGGCTTGCCAAGCTTGCAGTCTTATCTGGTTGGCGATGATATCCTGCAGCACGGGTATCACTTCAGGATGCTCCAGACCCATGGTCGTGCGTATTAACTGCAGTTGCCGCTCTTGCAATACGGCCACCTGTTGATAGTCTCCGGTCTCCATCTTCAACGCTATCAAGCTATCCAGAGGTTCCAGCAGAGATTGGTCGTAGGCGCCAAACTGAGACTCAAGAGCTTCGAGTTCAAGCTGATAACTGGAGTACGCCTCCAATAGTTCATTACTGCGGGCTATCAATGCTTGCAACAGGCCTCTTTCTTCAGCCGCTAACAGACCCTGGCCAAATTGCAGAGCAAGGAGGAATACTGTAATTGCCAACAAATCTCTGGTTTTCATGATTTCAGCAAGCGCCGTTTTGACCCAATGTTGACAATAACTTGATCTCCTGCCCTTGTCGATACAAACTAGGCACCAATGAAATACACCTTCCTCTACCTCTTCCTGCTTTGTAGTGCTATCCCTGCGTATGCTCAGGTCGATCAGCCAGACCTGTATGACATCGCCGGTGAGTTCGCGTTCATCAGAATTCAGTATGACAGCTATTACGGTGGTGGTTATTACCGGGGCCCCTGGCAGACAGATTTTCCCGCTGCCGATGAGAATTTTTTGCGCGGCGTGGCCAGACTGACCAATGTCAGAGTCATGAGCCAGCCAAAAGTACTGCGCTTCGACGACGAAGAAATCTTCGATTACCCTTTCCTCTATGCTTTGGAAATGGGTCGTAATGGCGGCTTGTCCCTTTCTTCCACGGAGACAGAAAACCTGCGAGAGTATTTACTGCGTGGCGGCTTTCTATTGATCGACGACTTTTGGGGAGAGCAACAATGGGATGCTTTCTATCGGGATTTTGCGCAAATTTTCCCGGACCGACAATTAACAGAGCTGTACGCGGATCACGAGATTTATCACACATTTTACGACATCGAGGGCGCGCAGATGATTCCCGGGCGCGGAGGCCGGCGCGGCTTTGGACAGGCGGGAATAGACGTGGCCAGCAATCACGCGATCCTGGATGACGATGGCCGCGTGATGGTGCTGGTAAACTGGAACTCTGATATGGGTGACGGCTGGGAACACACCTTCGACCAGTGGTATCCAACCCAGTATTCAAATTCAGCCTATCAACTAGGCATCAATTACCTGATCTACTCTCTGACTCACTGAGCTGTGTCGCCAAGCTGTAGAGAAACTCATAACCCTCGTACAGTGATTATATCGTATGATAATTCACTACCTGCCCATTTGAGACCCTGTCTATGCTGCTTGCTTTCCTGATTAATAGTCTACTGATCACACTGGCAGTTACCATTCATTATGAAATGCTGCGTTTGCTCTCGGTCATAATTCCCAGGCTTCGGATCAAACACCGGCTACGGGTAATTGTCGGCGTGTTTGGCACCATCTGCGCCCATGTCATTGAGATATGGATGTTTGGTTTAGCCTTCTATCTAATGACTCAATATGGAGATTTTGGCAGCCTCGAAGGTAATTTTAACGGCAGTCTTGTCGATAGTGTTTATTTTTCTTTTACCAACTACACGACTGTCGGCTATGGCGATATCGAACCCTTCGGCAGCCTGCGATTTCTGGCCGGCGTTGAATCCCTTACCGGACTATCGCTTATAACCTGGTCAGCCTCTTTTATGTTTATAGAGATGACGAAATTCTGGGAAGACGAATAGAAACCCGCCAAGCAAAAATCATTCGAATTCAAAAAAGGGCCAACAGGCCCCTTTAACATGCATCGGCAAGCAGGTGCTGGCATCGGCTCCCTGAATCAGCTTCACCACGGGATGAGTGACGCGAGCTGCGATTGTTATTGTTTATGCTTCAGTCTCAGTAGTTAAATACACACTACTGTAATCGGTTCACCGGTGAAGGACCAAACGATACCCAGGTGCCCTGGTGCCGCGCCGCACTGGCATCGCCCCGAGACCAGTCACAGACCCCCTGCGGAAATACCGCTTGCAGCTGTGCATCTTGCTCCGCAGTAAAAGCTGTACTGTAATCGGCAGGGTGAAGCGCTCGAAGCTGACAACTAACCACATCATTAGCGAGGGGTGCCCCGGCTGCAATGCGCGGCGTTGGATAGGCCGGATAGAGCTCGTTGCAACGGCTGCTGCCGCTGAAGGTCTGCTCCTCTTCAATCTTGATCCGGGTTTCGCCACTGTTGTCCCAGCAAGCCTCGTCCAATGTAGCGGGCTTATTGGCAACCACTTTCTGACTCGATTCCATGTCGGTCTCATCATTTTTGATAGCCATAATCCAGCTGTCCATCTCTCGAAATAATTCCCCCAGGTCAGGGCTGTCCTCGCTAAAGCCCCATAGACCACCTACCTGCATAACCTGATTATCGGAGTGACCATTAGCGGCGCGCAGACGCGCTCGGGTGGAAAACTGGTGCACGATCATGTGAATGTCACCATTCTCGGCGTGGTCCCTGTAGCTGCGATAGTCGATTATTGGCGTGCTGGCCAAGCCCGCACCGCCATAGAGTATACGCCCTGATTCCAGTGCTCGGCTGCTGGCCTGGACATCTGCCCGGTGCCGGGACGGTACATGATTCATATCGCGATCGAAGCCGCCTATATCCCGATTCAGGTCGATAAACTGTTGGGGCGTAATCACAGCGTTATTCAGTGCGGCAAGGCCATATTGCACACCGACATTATCCAGTGGCCGCTGTGCGCTTTGGGACCCTTCAACCCGGCCATACACATTAACGGTGTGATCGTACACTGTGGTTCTAATACCCGTGGGATTGCCCGGGTGATAGCGCAGCTTTTCCAACTGGGAAACACTGATCTCGCCACCCTGCTCCTCGGGCGCAGTATCGAACTCGTAGATTGGGTCTAACCTGGCCGCACCACGGCTCAAGTTTGCAATCGAAGCCCATGATCCGAAGCCGGCAATAGCCGCCTGTTGGGTCAGGGAAAAACTTTCAGCATTCACTTCGATAAAATAATTATTCAACAAACGGGCATCGGCTACGGTAAATATTGTGGCGGAGGTGACATCTGGAAAACTCAGGCCGATGACAAGACCGTCGAATACACCCGGATAATTGTCTGCTGTTTGATGGGACTGATAAGAGCCACCGGACACTCCGGTAGCGATGGTGTAATCCGGCACCCCATAGTGTTCGATAAACCGCTCTTTCACCATGATATGTGTTTCTGAAGCCAATAGATCGTTACAGTTCTGCCCGAACACGTTGAGTGTGGAAGAAGTCACTGCATAGCCCTGCTCGAAAAGACCGCGACGCATCACCCCACCGGTTCGATTACCTTGCTGAAACCAACCACCGCGACAACCACCGCCGTGGGTGTAAACCAGTTTGCCGTTCCAGCGACTGCTGCGATTCCAGGGCCCGACCGCGCCCTCGAGTGGGTCGTGCAGCATGGCGATCTCGTAGATGGCACGATTAACTGTGCCCGTCTCCACCCTGACAATATAGGCTATCGCCGTACCATCGGGGCCGACTATTTCCCCCATGTCCGCAGGTAACTCACCCGCGGGTAAAGGTCGATAAGGTTTGAATGCGGAATCGGTTTTTGACCAGTAAACGTAGTCGACCCGGGTAACCACGCTACAGTTAGTGTCTATCTGCGTTCCCAGAGCACCACCATTAACCAGTTCAAATTCTTCGGTCTGGCAGCTGAAGGGCTGCTCACGGGGACCCGAGACTATTGGGCCGATACCGGGGTAGTTTGTAAGTGTCAGGGTCTCAACAATTTCTGTGCCCCGCAGACTCGCAGACAAAACACTGTCTCCCTCCGGCAAGCCTGATAACAGAGCCTGCACCCGGCGGGGGGATGTTTCTACAAATTCAGAGCCAACATCAACGCCATTGAGGCTGACACTGAGCCGGGTCAGATTCTGCCCCGCGTCCAGGGACAGCTCTACCAGAACATCGCCACCGGTCACCAACCAGGGTTGAGTCGATAATGCCGTAATAGTGATACCGCTGGAAGCGCTTGTGATCAGAGCTGAACCGCTGGTGCTAACCGGTTCTTCTGAAGAGCAGGCACTTAACGCAGTCGCCAGCAGAGCTATCTGTAACGCGACTTGGATTCTCTTGAACATGGCTTTGCTCCACTCATAAATGGGGTAAAACAGTAAAAAGAAAAAGGCGATAGTGGCGACTCTGTTTACCCTGTCATTTTGGGGACACGGCGCTGTAATGTAAAGGTTACGCTCTCTTGCGATAAAATAATTTATCGCAAGACGGACAACTTATTGCCCAAGCGGTGTTAAAATAGAGTTGTTTACTTGGGAAGGTTTTAAAAACGGTTTTATTTGGTAAGGGATATGAACGCAAAAAATTCAATTAAGCTGATTGAGGCTACCAGGGCCGGTAAGATAAAGGTCGACAAGAAGTGTTCCAAATGCAGGAAATCGATCTGCTGTAATTCAATCAATCAGAAAATACCCGCACCGAAATCCAAAGAAGATTTCGACCATTTACTGTGGCAGGTTTCTCACCAGAACATCAATATATTCAAAGACGCCGATGGCTGGTTTCTACATCTCTCCTCGCCTTGTGAGCACTTACTGGATGGCGGTGTCTGCGCCATCTATGACAAACGGCCCTGGGTGTGTCGGGACTATGACAACGACTTTTGTGAACTGGATGAATCTATAGAAGAAGCCAGCGAACTGTTTTTTTCAAGCTTCAAGAAGTTCGAAAAATACTGCCGCAAACGCTTCAAGAAATGGGATAAGCGCTTCGAACTCTATGAATAGTCAAACTCGCTCAGGACCCCTGCAAATGACAGGCCTGCTGGCACTGAGCGCGCTACTGTGGCTGCATGCTCCGGTCGAAGCGCAGCAGCGCGTTGACTTCCAGACTCAACTCGATACCGCCAACGCTGAACTGGAGCAACTGGATAGCAGGGCTGGCGCCTGTCTGGCAGCCTTCGAAACTGAGTCCACCGAGTCCGCGACCGTGAGTTGTAAGCTATTCCTTGCTGCGCTCGACGGTGCCGAACTGGCTAACTACCTGGAGAGCTGTGCGCTATTGAAGCAGTGGCGAGATGATTTTGTAGCGACGGCACAGCAGCCTGACGATCGCGATCAGGATGACGCTGGCAATCTCAGGCTGATGGTGGGCATTGAATATAGCTGTGGTGAAGGTGCCCTGCAGAAACGTACAGAATTCGTTAGTTCTGCATTCAACTTGCTATATGGCGACCAGAGTTTAAGCCAACAATCCGGCGCAGCGCTGTCCAGAAGACTTGCCGAACTACGCTTCGAAACCACCCGTAACAATCAACGACGCCTGTTACAAGACTCCATCGAGCAGCAACAATCAATTCGACTGCGGCAGACCGAACGTCAATTCGACGACCTCGAGAAAGAAATTATCCGCCAGCAGATACAATAAAAAATCGAAGCTCGAACATTGGCACAATTAAGTAGGGCATGAACCTGGTACTCAATGTAGTGACCGTCGCCCGCAGGGAGCAGGCGTCGAGCCTACAGGGATGTATTTACGGCGTGTCACGGAAGTGAGTACCAGATTCATGTCTATCACTGAACTTCTTTCAGACAAATCTTAATACAACACCAAAAAATCACCATTTGCCAAGCCTGCCGCAGCTGGAAAGCTGTAGTTGGGAATCGTTATTTCCAGCGGTAATTGATAGTCCGCCGGCGTACCATCGGCAGCGAACAAGGCGATATTAAGTCTGCCACCACGAGCATGACTGATGGCCTCACCCCAGGCAATGATGTGTTCGTTGCGCGTATTGAAGGCGATGGCGGGGTTCTTCTGCCGAGTCTCGGTAAAGGGCTCGGCAATAGCTACAGGCGTCTGCGGGTGTTGCAGGCTTATCTGGATAATCCGACTCGCGGTTTCAAACACCAGCCACTGTTCCGAATTAACATCCAGCGCTATGTCATTGGTACTAAGCGGGCAGAACGAAATCTCCCACTGTTGTAGCGCATTAATCGGACCGTAAGACACACCACTAATTGCCTCATCTTGCAGGTCGACAGTTAATAGTTGCATATGTCGACCGATGCCGTCGATGGCGGAACGATAGGCTACTCGCAAGGAACTGTCGTCTTCAAAATCTGCTGCCAGGGCACAGCAGGCACAGGCGCCGAGATCTGGATTGCTAATCTGCAACTCGGGACCAAAGCTGGCGCCGTTGTCCGTGGACACTCTTGCAAATACCGTGCGCTCGTATTCCCGGCTCAGGTCTCCCGCTGCCCACACCAGTGCCACCGATTCGCCAAATGCGGCAACATCGGCACCGGCGTCTATGCCCTCACCATACTGGGATACCACGGGCTGTTGTGGCTCAAATCGATTCCGCTCGCGGTTGGAGCGAGAATAAAAGAACTGCGACTCCTTGGGCAGATACCAGATTACATGCACGCGCCCCTCGCCATCCAGCGCCATACCAGCCCTGGCGATGGAGAAAGTTTGCAGGTCGTAGGCCCGACTCGACACCTTGATTGGAATACCGAAGCTGCTTTTTTCTGGAATATACTGCCGGTAATAGAGATTACCCTCGCGGGCGGCAGGCGCGCGCAGGCGCTTCTTGAAATACAGCAGATGCACGCCACCATCAGCATCCACCACTATCCGTGGTTGCACGCCATTGTCAGGTGTCGCCTGAATGATCACCTCAGCCTGGGTAGTAGTCATGGCCGAAATGGATAGCAACAAGATTATAAGTCCAGCAAGACTGAAAAATTTCCGCTTTTTCCTGAACATTGGGCTGATATCCAATTGAGTGCTGTGTGGGTGAAAGTAGATTAAAACGGCAAATTAGTGCAGACTTTAGACCGTTTTCAAGGCTGTCCATTGATATTAGGGCATTATAATAGCAGGATTATAGGAATATGAGGCGTGATCCCTCGCCATTTCCGTGCATCAGTAGGACTATTCAAATGAGCAAATTGAAAAAATCACTTTTACCCTGGGCAGTTTTCGCCCTGCTGGCGGCGTGTTCAGAGCCTGCGCAAGACAGCGGTGCCGACACAGTCAGCAGCAATGACAGTTACAACACCACTCTCGATGTCGCTCAGGTCATGGCCCTGGTGCTGGAACCCGCCTCCGATATCCTCTGGGATTCCGGTGGCTGGGTGCTGGATGCCGCTGGCTACGAAGAGCTCTACCCCACCACCGATGAAGGCTGGGAGTATGTACGGGCACAGGCCGCCGTGGTGGTGGAATCCGGTAACATGCTGGCCCTACCCGGTCGTGCCGTCGATAACGACGCCTGGATGATCTATTCAGAAGGTCTAAGCAGTGCTGGTATGCTGGCAATGGAAGCCGCCGAAAGCCAGAATGAGGAAGATTTCTTCCAGGCCGGAGCCCAGATATACAGCGTGTGCTCTGCCTGCCACCAAGCCTATAACCCCGATATTCTCGATGTGTTCGACGACGAAGAGGCAGATTAAAAAACTGTGACAATAAAAATTCCAGCCAGCGTGATGTGTGTTCTTTGCACGCTGCTGCTTGCGCTGTTCTCTTTCAGCGCCTTCGGCCACACCATCCAGGGCAGTGACGCCAGCTTTGTCGAAGCCATAGACGGGCCAGCAATTTTCCCCTTCATGTACCTGGGCGCCAAGCACATGGTCACCGGTTACGATCATCTACTGTTTTTGCTGGGTGTGATTTTCTTCCTTTACCGGCCCCAGCATGTAGTGCAATACGTCACTCTGTTCGCCATCGGTCACAGCATTACCTTGCTGGTTGGCGTACTGGCAGACCTGCAGGTAAACGCCTATATCATCGACGCCATCATCGGCCTGTCCATCGTCTATAAAGCCTTTGAAAATATCGACGGCTTCAACCGCCTGTTTGGCGTCAACCCGAATACCGGCATCGCGGTCTTCGTCTTCGGTCTCTTCCACGGTCTTGGACTGGCAACCAAACTACAGGAATTTGAGCTGTCCGCGAATGGCCTGGTCACTAACATTGTCAGTTTTAACATCGGTGTAGAGATCGGCCAGATTCTGGCCTTGTCGGCAGTTTTTATTGGTTTGAGCATCTGGCGCAGCAGTGCCAGCTTTTTGAAGCATTCCTTTCTAACCAATACGGCACTCATGACCGGCGGCTTCATGCTGGCCGGTTTTCAGTTGAGCGCTTTCTTTCTACAACCGCCTTTCTGATTAGCTTCGGAGTAAACTCTTGGCTGCAAACAACCCGGCTAAACCGCCTTCACCAAAATCTATAATCACCGCAACTGCGATCGCCTTGCTGGTGGCATTGTTGGTGTTATTCATCGCCATTTTGCCAGCAGAGTTTGGAACGGACCCGCTGGGAATAGGTGAGTTACTCGGACTGACCGCGCTATCACGGGACCAAAACCCCTTCGAGGAACAGTTGGAGGTACACCGCAGCGACACTGTAGAGTTTGTACTGGAGGCTTTTCAATCCGTGGAATATAAGTATCTGATGGATCTGGACGCCTCCATGGTGTTTAGCTGGGTGGCGGATGACGAACTGTATTTCGACATGCATGCAGAGCCGGCTGGCCTCGGTGCCGAGTACGCTGAAAGTTTCGAACAGGGAACGGCGGCGCGCCGTATGGGGTCATTCCACGCGCCGTTTGCTGGTATTCACGGTTGGTTCTGGGAAAACCGCAGCCTCAATACGATTGTAGTCAGGCTCTACAGCTCAGGGTTTTATCAAAGCTCAACGGTGTTTCGCGATGGTGGAACCTATGACCGAGCAATAGATCTAGTCTCCGAATAAAAGCAATCAGATCCTATAAACAGTCCCACAAACTACTGGCCCAATTCAGCGAGTTAGACCATCGATAATTAGCGTCTACAATATTGTTGAGGAAATGAAGAGACTTGCTAGTGAACTAAGCACTGAATTCAACAGGGGCTTGGCAAGGGGTATTGTTTTGTAGTGACTAGCGCCCAGGTACGGAGCGCGGGGCAGGTTTTTGCTCCTGCAAAACCTGCATACCGCACATCCATGTGCAAAACAGCGCAGGGATGGCCCATCGGAACGGAAAAACAGTACCCCTTGCCAAGACCCGACACACGCAGAAACTTCCTACAGCATGCATTGAATTTATCCGACGACTTCTCGGCGTTAGCTCCCTGATCGCAGACAAAAAACCCGGCCACTTCGCAGTAGCCGGGTTATTAACTTTGCAGATCTATCTGACTAGTTACCGGGCTCAGCGCCATCAGAACCATCACGGGGAGCACCAGTACCTGATGATCCCATGAACAACTTACGTCCGTCAGGGAAAGTGATGTCGCGGCCATTGGCACGACAGGTAGGCTCACACAGTCTATCCTTGGACTGATAACCAGTAACAATAATATCCTGCCCCAGCTCTAAGGAATTTCTGTTAATACCACGACGCAGCAGTGTATTCGGTGTGCCACCTTCTACCATCCACGGGCCTGGATCACGAGTTGACTCAGGATCGTTGTTTGCCAGATGAATCCAGGTGTGGGGATTAATCCACTCGACTCGGGTAATTGGACCACCCAGCCGGACCGGTAAATTCGCGTCAAATTCAGCGGAAAACGCATGGTGCGCAACAGCCGCAGGTTTAAATGCAGCTACACCTATGGCGGTAACGGCTGCTAATGCCAGTAATCTAATTTTCATATCTTTCACCCTGTTAATTAAATGCTTTGAGCACTTTTCAAAAAGAACCTATTAAAACCAGACCCCTTGCTTCGCCCAAAACACCGCAAGATTCAATTAAGTGGCCAGTTATTCTGTATTTTATACAAGGGCTCGCCGGAAATCCAAGGGGGAAAGCGTTAAAACGAGTCCTTTTTTGTTCCATATCACCCTAGAAGCCTAATTCAGACTCTCTGCCCTTGCGATATCGACCGTACATCATCTCTTCAACAAATTCGACGCACTTGAATTGCGGCAGTTCAAAGCCTTCTTCGAGACGACGGTACAACGGCATGTTGATGGTCCACGGACGCTCGAAGATAGTTGGATCTTCCATCGTGGCCGAATACTCGATGACATTTTCACTCACCAGTGTATAACGTTCGGTCACCTTCAACTGATAGCTATGATAATTGCCGGCGCGATCGAACCAGGTGCGATCATCAAAACCACTGGCTTCTACTACCCAGGTATCTCCTTCCCAGTAGCCCCAGGACTGACCCATCCACGAGTCCAGTGGCGCTTCACCTGGATCTTCCAGGAACACATTGCGCACGGAACCGGCAAAAGAATAAGCAATGAAAAATGCACTCTCGCTCTGAAAAATCTGCAACGGATGCGGCATATAAGTCGCACGAGGAACGCCCGGCATATAGCACTTGATTTCAGGATCACTGGTTAACCAGTTTTCACGATTCTCATTACGACGCGCTAGCGCCTCAGGCCTGTAAGGAATGGTACCACCTTCGACAACGCCGAAGCTGGCAGGCACCGCACCCACAGCACCCATTGCTACCACTTCAGGTCCGGGAACAGGAACAAAATCCCCCGCTACCAGATGATAAGCGGCCTTGGGCGGTGCGGCCTCAAGATTATCATTAGCATTCATAAGAACCTGCCAGATACCGTTGAAGTCAGGTTTGCCGCTCGGCCCCCTGGGAATATCACCACCGGGTGCTGCCGCCTCCGCAGCGACCTGAGGAGGTTGGAATTCGGTGGTTTCGGTTGGCGAACAACCTGCAAATATCACCACAATCGCGATTAGCAGCCCTTGAATCTTCATAGCTCTACCTTGTTTTGCTTTAATTAGTATGACTCCCCCTAAAAGAGCATCGAGTTAAGCATTTGGGTATGGGCATGTCAAGCCCAAAGCATCGACTGAGCGAGGCTCGCGAGCCAAAATGGTAATTCTTTGTAACACTTCTTTCGAGGCTGCAATAAATGCTCACAGCAATTCAATAGCGAGCATCATCCGGCCAAGCTATCTGCAACGATTAACCCTCAAACAGCATTCACTAGCCGCTAGTTCCTATCCAACAATTGCCCGCCAGTTATTTGCCAAATACTCGGCGGTGCGCCAGGACAGCGCCTGCACCGTCAGGGTGGGGTTACGGGAACCGCTGCTGCCCATTACTGAGCCACCGAGCATGCCCAGGTTTGGCACTTCATGACAGAAACCCCACTCGTTTACCACATTGGTCTCACTGTTCGAGCCCATGCGGGTGCCACCGTAGGCGTGGGTGGAGGCGCCCATGCCATTACCAAGGCCGAACTTTGAGACCTTGATGGCCCCTGCTTCCAGGTACCACCGCTCCATTTTCTCCTGCGCGAATGCGGCGATACGCTTCTCGTTATCCCGGTAGCGGGCGGTAATCCGGGTAACGGGGAAGCCGAGTGGATCCTTCACCACCGGATCCAGATCCAGGTAGTTGTCTTCGTAAGGCAGCGTCGTTTTCTGGATGTAAGCGGTGTTGGTACGGTCTGCGTTCTTCATAATAAATGCCTTCCAGTCTGAACCCCAGTTCGGTACTTCACCGAAGGTATTCATCTTCGCCGCACTTATTGGCTTGCGATCGGTGTGTGCCCACAGATTGGCGCCACCAATAAAGTCGAGATTGGAGTGGTCGAAATTGTCATCGGCCCACTCGTCAATGGCAACACCTTGCGCCGGCAGCCCATACCAGTTGTGCAGGTCCCGCTCGAACAGCGCCATCACCGGTGCGCCCTGATGATGACTCAGGTAATGCCTGCCGACCTGACCCGCATTATTGGCAAGCCCGTTGGGAAATGCGCGGGACTTTGAAAGCTGTAACAAACGTACGTTTTCATACGCGTAACTGGCGATGAGCACCACATCCGCCGGTTGGAAGAAAGTCTCATTGCCCCTGATGTAGTCAACTCCGGTCACCTTGCCAGCGTTGTCGGTGACAATATTAGTAACCCGGGCGAAGGTAACAACTTGCAGGTTACCCGTGTCCACGGCTTTTGGAATTACTGTAACCGCCGTCGAACTCTTCGCCTGCACATGGCAGCCGCCCTTGTTACAGAAGCCGTGATACTGGCAGGGTGGTCGACCGTCATACAATTCGCTGGTAATCGCCGCTGGCCCCTGGAACGGATTCCAGTCGAGCTTGCGTGCCGCCGCGCCCATCATGTCGGTAAAGGGGGATGCCCGCAGGGGGCCCATAGGATACTGCCGCTGCCTCGGACCTTCGAATTTATTGCCCGCTGCATTAATCCTGCCCTGCACATTGCCAGCCTGACCGGAGATGCCTACGGCGTATTCCACCTTGTCGTAATAGGGTTCAAGCTCAGCATAGGCAAAGGGCCAGTCTTCGATGGTGGAGCCGGCGGGAATTCGATCGGCACCGTAGCGCGCGCGAGTCGCACTGACGACCTTGAAATCCCAGGGATTCAGCCGCCAACTTTGTGCCCAGTAGTGCATGGTGGTGCCCCCCACCGCATTCATCATGGGATGACCACGCTGAATCGCTTCGTCGCTGGCCGAGGTGCGAACCGTTGGCGCCTCGGTAGCCGCCTTCTGCACCGATTGCGGCCAGTTACGCGAACCATTTCTGAGTTCATCGGGGGCGAAGTCTCTGGGGCTCAGCCAACCGCCAGCCTCCAGCCCCACTACTTTTAAGCCAGCATTGGTCAAAGGCAATGCTGCGACGCCGCCGGCTGCTCCCATGCCCACGATCACCACGTCTGTCTTGGTTAAGTTTCTAGGCATGGTCACCACCTCCTGCGACTTTGACATCGCCAGGGGCAGCCGGGCTGTCACTCATGTTCTGTGCCATCTTGGTGTAGGTGCTGTGGTCATAGGCCGATTCATGGTTAGGTGCAAGATCGGCACCGCGCGCAACATCACTCTCGCTGACGCCAAGACGGATACCTGGATAACCCAACATATCCCAGCCGACGAAATCCTGATTACCACCGTAATAGGGATCACAAAAAGTGCCGTCGATGGTGTGACTGCGCACCATATCGAAAAAGCTCCCACCGCTGGGAGCAAAGCCATCGACCTCGTTGCTTTGCACCGCCTGCAGCACTGAGTTTTGCAAATCTCTGCTGAGTTGATGGAAAGCCTGGTTGTGAGTCTGCCGCGCGAAGTCGTTGACCGCGCTGAGGCCTATCATGTAGTTGTGCCGGGAGGCAGAATTGTGACTGGCCAGAGCACGATCAATGTAGTGCACCGCTCGCGCCTCTTTGGCACCGGGTCCATTTTCATCGCCAGGAATCAGGCAGTCACAGACTGCCTCCAGTGTCTCGGCTTCTTGTGCCGTCAACACCTCAAGTGCCTCCCGCGCTACCGCCGCTGTCGGCGCCTGAGACGATTCAGCGGCAATCAGATTCGAAGTCGCACTGCCGCTAATTGCCGCCGCGCCGACCACACCAACGCTTTTCAGCAGATTACGCCGGGAGGGGTTACTGGGTTCATCTTCGCTCTGATTTTGAGTCTGATGCTGCGATAGGGTGATGCCGATTTTATTATTGCCATCCATGCCGTTCTCCGCCCTGTGAATACAGAAATAGGAATGCTCCGAGCCTAGCAAATATCACAATTTGTGTATACGGGCTGGTATTCAGGGCACTGTGGTGAGTCGTTCGCCACGGGAAATGAAGTTGCCGAACGGCATGATTGTGTTCTTTTATATCGAAGGAGCCAACGGCGCCAATGTCGAACCGGTGCAACGGACTGCGGATATGCCATGGCTGCACGGGCTAAAAAAGGGGTCGGCTGGAACTGCTAAAATGCCATCGACCCCGGTTTCGAAACAACTGTTTGTATACACCGTTCTCGCTACTGCTTTGGCGTGCCGTCCCCATTCATTCCCATAGACTCATAGCGCCTCCAGCCAGCCAGAATACCCGGCAGGCCGTGATTACCTTCATGGCAGGCATATTCGTACAAGGGATCGTCGATTCTGCGCATCGGTAACTTTGCCGACCAACTAACATCCCAGGTGCCGGGGTCTTCGATGGTGAAATCGTAGTCCAGAGTATTCTCGTCAATCCAATTGAATCGCTCCTCCAGCTTCATGCTGGCAGAAGAGCCTCTGCCATTTTGGTCATAGTAGAAATTCTGGGTATGAATAACCAGAGTGTCGCCGTCCCAGTGGGCAATGGAATCACCGTCCCACTTAAGTTGGCGGGTATGGTGCTCACCATCCACTCTGATAATGCGTGCCCGGTGAATCATCTCATTGACTATGACGATGTGATCTTTGGTCTGTATGAGCTGCATATTGTTATTGTAAGCGCCCGATACCATGGGTGGTCCCGCACCTCCACTCATCAGACAGCGATCCGCCAGCGTGCGGGCTTCGGGACCAAGACTCAGCTGCCTGGCCGCGGCTATGTCGGCGCGGCGTGCGCGTCCGGCGGCATTGGTAGGTGGCATCCTGCCGTTGGGCGGATCATAAATTAACGAAGTGCGGCGATCGGCAATAGTTTCGATGCCACGCTCATACCAGAAATTATTATAGGAAATTACCCCGGGCGGATAACCGGCGCCACCTACCGAGTCGATAATAAGGTCCCGGTTCTGACGCCTGTTTTCAAACTTCTGCCATTCTATGGCTTCCGCCTCTGTCAGAGTGGCCTTTTCGGCCAGCTCTGCCGGTCGATTTAAGGGGGTCAGAGTTCTGTACGTGTAAGTGCCCTGAAAATCTGGAGTACCGTATTCAGTACGCGGAATAGCAGATGACTGAGCCAGCAGCGCCGGCGTTAGTAACAGGCTGGCTATAGCCAGGCTCAGTGCAGTTAGGACTCGATTTTTCATTTAATCCTTCCTCATCATTTTCATACTAACGGCTGTTTCGATAGTCGGGCGAATATTGGCACGCCGGCATTGCGGGCTGCAATTCAGCAGCCGTAACCACCGCGTAAGCTTTAGTAGTATTGCAAGACCTGATCCTATTCTTCTGCATCGGATTCAGCTTCTTTAGCCGTTCCGTCTCCGTTCATTCCCATAGACTCATAGCGCCTCCAGCCTGCCAGAATACCTTGCAGGCCATGGTTGCCTTCGTGGCAAGCATATTCATAAATCGGATCTTCGATGCGGCGCATGGGTAATTTCCCAGACCAGCTGAGATCCCAGGACAAGGGGTCTTCGACCGTAAAATCGTAGTCCAGCGTATCCTTGTCAATCCAGCTAAAACGCTCTTCTACCTTGAGACTGGCGGACGTTCCTCTCCAGCCAGTATGGTAGTAAAAGTTTTCCGTGTTGATGACCAGGGTGTCACCTTCCCAGTGGGCGACGGAATCACCACCCCACTTAAGTTGACGACTGCTATGCTCGCTATCCAGGCGGATGATGCGCGCGTAGTGAATCATTTCACTGAGTATGACGATGTGATCTTTAGTTTGTACCAGCTGCATATTGTTGTTGTAGGACCCTGACACCATGGGGGGGCCGGTACGCCCGCTCATCAGACAGCGATCCTGTAGTGTGCGGCCTTCAGGGCCAATACTCAGGCGCCTCGCCTCCGCTACCTGGGCTCGGCGTTCGCGCCCGGTTGCATTAATCGCCGGTACCCTGCCATTAGGAGGGTCGTAGATAACCGAAGTTCTGCGATCAGCAACGGTCTCGATGCCGCGCTCATACCAAAATTCATTATAAGAAATGACGCCCGGTGGATACTGAGCTCCACCCACGGAGTCAATAATGAGATCCCGATTCTGGCGACGGTTTTCAAACTCCTGCCACTCGATTGCCTCTGCTTCTGTCAGGGTGGCCTTGTCGGCCAGCTCTGGCGGGCGGTTCAAGGGAGTCAGGGTTCTATAGGTGTAAGTACCCTGAAAATCAGGCACACCGTACTCGGTGCGTGGAATATCAGTTGGCTGTGCCAGCAGTACCGGTGCAATTACTACGCTGAGTATGGCCAGAACCGCCGCGCTTAGAATTTTATCGTTCATTCGCTTCCCATCCTGTATTCCTATTCCTATTCCTATTCCTATTCATATAAGCAGTGATTCACCAAGCTACGCCAATATGGGCATTTTTCAAGAAAAAATTGACGCATAGACCAGGCGCCACAGTGGTATGGCAGCCACTTTGAAATGCCTTTGGGGTTGCTCACAACGCGTCAGCCAATCACTTCAATCTATGGGTACAAAGATTGACAAGCGATCCTCATCTCCCAGCGCTCGCGATATATGACCCTGGCCGGTGGTGTCTTCCGCCAGCAGGATATGCCCGGGATAGAGCCGCACCTTAGTGCCATCACCAAACTCTACCTCGCTCTCTCCGCTGAGAGTAATCACATACTGCCGGCGCGGCGCATTGTGCCAGTCGATAAAATTATCCGGTGAAGTGCGCCTGAACTGGACGCTGGCAACCGAAAGTATTTCACCAAGCTCCGTGGTCGAACCGTCATTTTGTGCTGACAACGGCACTTCATATTCTTCCACGTGGGTTTGGCCATCGTCGCCAGTATAGATACGGGAGACCATTAGCGGCGTTCGCGCCGCTGCCGCGAAAAATCACTAGCAGTGGCCAGCACACCACTACTCAACAATTTTTTTGTGTTCGTTAACGTAAAAAAAATTTGCGGGCAACGGACAACCCTGACAGCTTGCTGAACCGCGATCAGGCAAGTGCGAGAAAAGAGTAAGTAGGGGAAACAAGCGAAGTATACACGCTGTAAATGCGAATCTTGAGTCAGATTTTAAGGCTGTAGCGTGCCGGCTGGTAGTTTTCAACAGCCTGCCCGGTCGCCAACCAGACTTCAGCCTCAAGACCTTCGTCCTCGTCGAAGGCCTTGATCTCCAAACCGGGGAATAAATCCCCTTCAAGTCCACCAAGCTTTTGAATCCAGCCGTTGTCCGTTACCACTGCAGCACGATCGAACTTTTTGATAAACCGGAACCACTCGGGCAAGCGCGACAATTCAGCGCCGATGGCTGCCGGAGTGGGCAAACTAAAATTTCCAATCAGGTACAGCATGCGCCTGTTTTCAATATCTTTGGATTTCTCAATGAGTTCTCCCAGCGCCGCTCGCATGGACTCACTGTCAAGTTCGCCACGATAGTCTATATCGAGGCGATTGCTTCCATTGCGGATTATTCGAAACATAGACCTTCCTTCTCGGAATCAATACAGAAACCCCGTGAGTATATGTCCACGACAGGAGTATCTATTGATCCGCATCAAGTCTGGGTCTATTGGCGCTGAGCCTAAAACTCACAATTCTACTATCCAGCTGCACCTTGAAAACTGATCTCGTAGGTAATTCCAGCGTCGCTGCGCCCCAAAGCACCCCGTTGGGAGCTGAAATAAAGCCGCTGATAGGAAGGATCAAAAGCCGGGCCTGTGATTTCAGAACGCCCATGTCCCAGCACCTGCAGGATCGGAATGGTTTTGTTAGCGGGGGTGAGGACTACTAACTGCATGTTGCCACCGTCTTCGGCTACCAGTACATCGCCAGCGGGAGTGATCACTACGTTGTCAACCCCGGACAAAACCGGATTGGCGTTGGTGGCAATATCATAGACCACCTCCAATTGCTGACTCTCGGTGTCATAGGACCAGACCCGGTTGTCGTGCTTGGTGGTAAAATAGGCTTTGCCATCGTACATGGCTATGCCTTCGGCTCCGCGAAAGGGATAGGCGTCTGCTACCTGCCTGTAGGTCAGGGTTTGCCTGGCCTGTGGATCCGGAACCGGGCGCCAGAGGACGTAGTTACGGCCTTGATTCTGCACTACCGACGCGATCTCCAACTCACCCTGAGTCAGGTCAGGCAAGCCATTTGTGGGTCGAAATCGGTAGAAGCCACCCTCCGGCCAATCCTCTGTAAGATACAGACACTGGTTTTGGGTATCCACTGTAACCGCCTCGTGCTTGAAAGTGCCCAGTGCCGGCCGCACCACCGCCGGTTTAATGCCCAGGGGATCACATTCGTAAACCTGGCCGCGGTCAAATTCTTCGCAGGACAACCAGCTACCCCAGGGGGTTGGCCCACCAGCGCAATTGATGGATGTATTTTGCAGAATAGGATAGGCATCGACCACTTCGCCGCTGGAATCGAAGCGCAAGGCCCCTACACCTCCCAAACTGCCGCGCAACTCGCTGTTTGAGACGTATACCCAACCACCATCATCGGTAGCAAAGCAAGCGCCTCCATCAGGCGCTGCATGCCAGGTATAACCCGGCAGACCGGCTGGAGCTGCACCGGAACTAGCCACTACCCGCGATCTAAACCCCGGGGGTAGCATGACATTGTTCTCATCTGGCGGTAATAAAGCACCGATGTTGTGAAGGCTAAAAAAGGCAGCGGAACTGGCCTCGGTAGCCAGCGCTTCCTGATAGCGCAACAAGCCGCCGGCAGCAAACAGACTCATACCGGTCAGGCCCATGCCGAGAAATTTCCTACGTTTGATTTGCTGCTGATTCATGGGCTTAGTCTTTAGGATATCCTGACGAAATATTGCATTTTTGTAGACAGTTGATGCCTGTATCGGGGCTTGGCAAGGGGCATTGTTTTTCCGTTCCGATGGACCATCCCTGGGCGCTAGTCACTACAAAACAATACCCCTTCCCAACCCCCTGTCAAATTCAGTGTTAATTTCAGGCTCAGCCTATATTTGCTAGGCTCGCATTAAATTGACGAGGCGCAATGTGTTTAGAGTTCGAGTAACGGGTTGCGCTTTGGTATTTTAGTCAACTAACTATTCCACATCCCAGGTGTGACCGCTGTGCAGTAAGGCTTGCAACGATCGTTCTGCGTTCCGGGCCGCATCTACTTGCCGGCGGGACTCATCATTGTAAGTGGCCTTGTCTTGACGATAGATAACTCCGATCGCGACGGGAAACTGCGGACCCGACATGGTAGCCAGCATCTGTGCCAATACCTTGTTGGTCTCATCGTGAATAAGCACATCATCAGAATTTTCGCCACTTAAGTCGATTACTTCCAGAGCGAGGCTATCCCGATTCAGGCGTATGCCTTTGTCCTGCTCTTTGCCGAATATTACGGCTTGACCATGTTCCAGTTCAACCCTGAAATCGGCTGCGATTTTCTTGGCCTTCACTTGCTCGAAAATTCCATCATTATAAATCGGACAGTTCTGCAGGATTTCCACAAAGGCCGCCCCTTTATGAGCGTGCGCCAGGGTAACCACTGCCGACAGATGTTTGGCCTCGGTGTCGATGGAACGGGCGATAAAAGTACCACCTGACCCCAGCGCCACTTCGCAGGGAGACAGTGGAAAATCTATGGAACCCTCAGGTGACGACGGCGAACGCGTTCCAGTCTGTGATGTCGGCGAGTACTGTCCCTTGGTGAGACCGTAGATTTCATTGTTAAATAAGAGAATTTGCAAATCCACATTACGGCGCAGTACATGCAACATGTGATTACCGCCAATGCTGAAGCCATCACCATCGCCGGTGATTACCCAGACATCAAGTTCCGGATTAGCCAACTTGACGCCAGTAGCAACAGCAGGTGCACGTCCATGGATGGTATGAAAGCCGTAGGTATTCATGTAATAAGGAAAACGTGAGGCACAACCGATGCCAGAAATAAACACATGATTTTCCTTCGGCGTATCCAACTCGGGCATCAAGCGCTGAATAGTCTTCAGAATGGCGTAGTCGCCACAACCGGGACACCATCTGACCTCCTGATCGGAGGTGTAGTCTTTGAGCGTTAATTTGATTAGAGGCTGGTTCATGATTGTCTCCCCAACACTGAAAATTCCTCGTGAATCGCCGCCAGTATTTCAACAATCTTGAAGGGCTGGCCGGCGACCTTGTTGACGCCATCGGCAGCAAGCAGATACTCGGAACGAATCACCTTAACAAACTGACCAGTGTTCATTTCCGGCACCAATATTTTGTCAAAATTACTCAGTAACTCGCCAAGATTACTAGGCAGGGGTGACAGATAGCGTACTTGAATATGTGATACATCCAGGCCTTCGCTACGGGCGCGCTTTACTGCCTGGTGAATGGTGCCAAAGGTCGAACCCCAACCCACCACCGCCAACTTGCCAGAGTCCTCACCTAAAATTACTTCCTGCAGTGGTATGTCATCGGCTATTGCCGCCACCTTGGCCTGGCGCAAGTCCGTCATCTTCTGATGATTGTCAGGATCGTAGGAAATGTCCCCGGTCTCGAAACTGCGCTCGATACCACCAATGCGATGCTCCAACCCCGGCGTGCCCGGCTTCGCCCAAACACGGGCGTGAGTGGTCTCGTCACGCAGTGAGGGCCTGAAGTTACTGGCATCCGTGTAATGGCTTACCGGGAACGGCGTCAGGGTACTTACATCGGGAATCTTCCAGGGCTCTGCCGCGTTTGCCATGTAACCGTCGGACAACAACATCACCGGCGTCATGTATTTAGTGGCGAGTCGAATCGCTTCTATCGCCACCTCGAAACAATCGGTGGAAGTAGATGTGGTAATAACCGGCATCGGCGTGTCGCCGTGACGACCGAACAGTGCCATGTTCAGATCAGACTGCTCGGTTTTGGTAGGCAAACCGGTAGACGGTCCACCCCGCTGCGTATTCACGATGACCAGAGGTAATTCCGTAGCGACTGCCAGGGCGATGCCTTCGGCCTTCAACGCGATACCAGGGCCAGCACTGGAGGTGACACCGAGAGAGCCAGCAAAAGATGCACCAATGGCTGCGCAGACGGCGGCGATCTCGTCTTCTGCCTGAAATATATTGAGTTTAAATTCTTTTCGCTTTACCAGTTCGTGCAACAGATTCGATGCCGGTGTAATCGGATAAGTGGCAAACAACATTTCAATCTGCGCCAACTCTGTCCCTGCAATCAAACCCCAGGCCAGTGCTGTGCTTCCAGTTACATTGCGGTAGGTACCCGGTGCCACCTTCGCCTTGGGAACTTTATAAATATGGATGCCAGCAGGCAATTCTGCGGTTTCGCCATAGGCATGACCAGCGTTCAGGGCCGCGACATTGGCCTCGGCAATATCCGGTTTATTCGCAAACTTCAGTCTCAGGTTCTCGATGGTTGCTTTACGATCTCTGTCAAACAACCAGAACACCAAGCCCAGTGTCCACATATTCTTGCAGCGCAGCCCCGCCTTGTGACCCAACTTAAAGGGTTCCACGGCGGCCAGCACCTGCTTGGAGATATCAATATCGAGGATCCTGAAGGCGTCCAGCGATCCATCTTCCAGTGGGTTGCTCTGGTATTTTGCCTTGGCGAGATTTTTAGCCGTGAAGGCGCCTCTGTCTACGAGAACCAGGCCACCATCAACCAGATTACCCACATTGGTTACCAGCGCGGCCGGATTCATAGCCACCAGCACATCTAGGGCATCGCCAGCGGTAGTGACATCTTCCATGCCGAAGTAAATCTGGAAGGCAGAGACACCGAAGGTGGCGCCGATAGGCGCGCGAATCTCGGCGGGAAAATCAGGAAAAGTGGATAAATCGTTGCCGTATAACGCCGTCGCCTCGGTGAAACTGCCACCAGTTAACTGCATACCGTCACCGGAATCGCCGGCAAAGCGCACCACCACATCAACCACTTCCTTCTCGTCAAGGTGGTGTTCACCCAATTTTTCTTCAGCTAATTCCATACAATACTCTTGCAAAGCCCCTGAGCGACAGTCGATACAGCAGAGGCTTTCGCCTCTGCAAGTGAGGCCCAGGCTATCGACCAATACAGCAGCCACCGCAGGTGCAGACGCATCACGGTGAACTAAAAAGAGGCAGGATTTTACCAAATTAACAGTAACTAGTCACTAATCAGGCCTTGAAGAGCCTCAACCGTGTTGTTGAAGTAGACACTATTGCTTGATGAATTTACGCATGATCATGCCGTCGCCACCTTCACCGCCGGTAACCTCGCCCGTGTAGACGTTACCATCGGCATCGACCACTATGCCTTCCGGCTCCGAGCCCTCGATAAAGCCCATGACGGTACCGTCCTCGGCACTGCCAAAGGTGACGCCGCGTTTACTCTGATAATCGGCAACATGGAGGATGTCATTTTGATCGATGAACATGCCGCTGGGCCAGCCAAACTGGTCCCATTCTGTAATATAGTTGCCCTGCTGATCGAAAATCTGGATGCGGTGATTGGAGCGATCGCCGACCAATACCCTGCCTCTCCTGTCGATCACAATGGTATGGGCATATCCAATTCGCCGGGGCCAGTGCCCTTGTGACCCCATTCCATGAGGTATCTGCCCTGGGAACTAAACTTAACGATACGGTTATTCCAGTGACCATCGGCTACGAAAATATCGCCGTTCACAGCCACCGCCGAATCCGCTGGACCATCAAAAGTGTTGGGGCCGGTGCCAGTAAACCCGCGCGCACCCAGACGCAGCAGAACCCTGCCATTTGTATCGAATTGAGTTACGGTATTACCGCTGTCGCGATTGAAATCGGTAGCCCACAGGGTGCCGTCGGGAGCAGCCCTGAATCCGTGCGGTGTAGCCACCCATTCACTGCCGAAACTCGCAACCAGGTTGCCTTCGACATCGAATTTCAAAACCGGCGGCTCGGCACGTTGAAACGCATAGATGAAGCCATCGCGATCGATGGTCACATTGGGAACCTGGCCCCATTCGATACCATCGGGCAAGGGCTTGGGCCAGTTCGGATCCAGCACATATTGCTGGGCGAAGCTGAGACTGCCGACGCCGTAAGCGGCCAGTAAAAAAAGTAACTTCGCCACCGAGTTGGAGCGTTTTCGAGTGTTTTTCATGTGTTTCGCCACGATTGTTAGTAAGTCTGTTTAGGGTACACGGTCTGCAAGCTGATTCAACTGTTTGTAGATTGCCCTGCTTGAGTTGAGCCCAAGCGCTGCCGTGTGGCGACGGGAATACTCGACAGCTGCGTACAAACTAGTGAGACTTACCTGAAGGAGTATCTGCATGAAAAAAATACCACTAATCTTGACCCTCGGCTGTTTGGGTGTGGCGAGTTCGGCGTTTGCTGCTGAACGCGAGCCCCGCGGTATAGCCGCACTGGACACCGATGGCGACGGCAGCGTTAGCTTTGCCGAGTTTTCTGCCAGGCAGGCTGAAGCTTTGGCGCGAATCGACAGCAATGCCGACGGCGAGATAAGCATCGATGAATTTCTGAACGGACGACCGGGCCCAGGCCGGGGCAATCGTGGTCCTCGTGGCTTCGGCAGCGGTGATGACAGTGGCCGCCAACGCCCGCCGATTGATGCAGAGCGTCGAGCCGAAATGCAGGCTATGATGGCTCAGCGTGCTACCGAACAATTTCAGGCAATGGACGCGAATGGCAATGGCAGCTTATCTCTCGATGAATTCCAGGAAGCGAACTTCCTCAACCTGGACCGTGACAACAACGGCGCCATCACCGCGCAGGAATTACGCCAACAACAACGCGGTCGTATGGGACGTGGTCGCGGACGTCCGGGGCGTGAAACTGACAGTGGCGATCGACCGGGAGGCCAGTAATAAGACAACGCTCCCTGATTTTAAAATATACGGTATGTAGCTCACAGCGTAATGACCGATGAAGAATTGATGCAGGCAGTTTGCAAGGGTGATCAAGCCGCCTATCAAACACTTGTCAGGCGGCATCTGCAAGCCATCAGTCATTATGCCTTTCGCCTGCTGGGTAACAGCAAAGACACCAAAGACATTGCCCAGGAAACATTTCTAAGACTCTGGACCAATGCCGAAAAATGGCAGGCCGACAAGGCCAAACTCTCGACCTGGCTGCATCGTATTAGCCATAATCTGTGTATCGATTACCTGAGGAGGCACAGCCGGGTACAAACCAGGGAGAATTTCGACGAAGATGATATTGGCGAGTTAGATAGCAGTTCGTATGAGCAAACAGGAGCATCTGCCAGCGCCGCGGGCAGGTATTTTGACGAGGATGGCAAGCTGGGAAAACTGCAGTCAGCGATGTATCAACTACCGGAGAGCCAGCGCAGCGCTTTGATGCTGTGTCACTACCGGGGATTTTCCAATAAAGAAGCTGCTGCTATTATGAACATCTCAGTCAAGGCCGTCGAATCGGCCCTCGCCAGGGCCAAACGCTCGTTACGTAAACGCATTGCTGAAGTTGACCGCAATACTGATAAGGCACTTGAGGGCAAGCAAGCGCAAGCCCAACAGCAGGCATTAAAATGACACTTGAAGAATTTACACAGATTATCGACAGCCATGGCTCTGAGCCTGCTCGCTGGCCAGAGGGGCTGCGCCAGCAATGTGAGAACTTCCTGGCCAATAGCGTTGCGGCAAGCGTGCTGATTCGTCAGCAACAGGAAGTGGAAATGCTGATGGATCAGATTGAGCTGCCCGCGTTTCCGGGATTGGAGGCCAGGGTACTTACACAGCCATTGCCGCCACACAGGAATTCTGCCTTAGATCAGTTTTTGGCGTGGTTGCTACCGCCGGATAATCTCGGTAAGCATTTCTGGCGACCCGCCATGGCCGCCTGCCTGCCGCTGGTATTCGGCATTGTCATCGCTAATTTTTACAGCTTTGGAGTCAACGTACAAAGCGAAGGCTTCGAGTACTGGGATGACGAGTTGTACATGCTGTCCCTCAATGACTACACGGAGAATCAGTTCTAGTCATGAATAAAACTAAAGTCATCATGCTTGCTCTGATTTTGTCCGTCGCCGTGAACCTGTTTTTCATTGGTGGCATCGCCTATCGAGCCTCCATGTTGCAGCAATTCAGCGGCCGTCCGTTCCCACCGAATGTGGGCTGGATAGTGCGTGATCTGAACGAGGAAAGGCGCAGCGAACTTGCCAGCTTGCTGCAGCGCAGCGCCAGTGAGATTGGACCCATGCGGGGCGAAATGTTTGCGGCACAGCAGCAGGTTAATCAATTAATGGCCGCAGCAGAATTTGACCCCAGCGCAATCAGGCAGGCATTCAGCCACTTAAGAGATGTGAATCTGCGCTATCAGGCCCGGTCGCACCAGCAGTCTATCGCACTCTTGAATGAACTCACTGCCCAGGAGCGCCAGATGGCTCTGGAATTTGTTAACCGTCGTGGACCCCGTGATGGCAGAGATGGTTTTCGGGGCCGGGAGCGCGGCCCCGGTGGCTTTGGTGGCCCAGGAGGCGCAAGACGATTCGGCGGACCCGCTGGCGTTGGCAATAACGGCGCGGCACCTAAGCCCGCAACAGAACCGCTGCCGCAAGCTATCAATCGGTAAGAGCAACCCCCAGGCAAACTTATTCTGTATGCAAAAATTGAAACCCGTCACCATTCAGCTCGGCAACTATCGGCATTTCAAAGGTAATCTTTACGAGGTCATAGACGTCGCTCATCACAGCGAGACCCAGGAGGCCATGGTGGTTTACCGAGCGCTCTATGGTGATCGCGGGCTCTGGGTCAGACCGCTGCAGATGTTCCTCGAATCAATTCAGCGCGAAGGTAAGAAAATCAAACGTTTTCAGTATATTGGAGAAGAATCCAGCTGAATCAACAGCGTCACAGTGGTATTAGTGTGATGGCAGTCACAGTTAACGACAACATCGTACTATCGATCGGGTATCGCCATGAAGATCTACCAGGCCCTCACTATCCTTGTCAGCACAACTTTCCTGCACGCATGTGGAGAACAGGATGTCAGCTCAGCTATCGATATTGATCCCGTGTCGACTCTGTCCGCAGCGCTTTCACCAGCGGCTGAAGTAGAGGCTATTCTGCATGCACATATAGCCGTCCTGGCCGCAGATGAATACGAGGGTCGGGCGCCGGCCACTGCCGGCGAAGAGAAGACAATTGCCTATTTGCAGCAACAGTTTGAGGCGCTGGGAATTGAGTCGGGTAATGGTGACTCCTATTTCCAGGCTGTGGCTGTCACCGAAATCACCACGGCCAGCGATGCCATCCTGCAGATACGGGGCAACGACTATCAGGCCAGCTTTCACTATGGCAGCGAGATGATGGTGTCAACCCAACAGCAGATACCCTCTGTGACCGTACAGGGTAGCGACTTGGTTTTTGTCGGCTACGGCATCGTCGCCCCGGAACGCAACTGGAACGACTATGCCAATGTTGACGTCACCGACAAGACCGTCGTCATGCTGGTAAACGACCCCGGCTATGCGACACAGGACCCGGCTCTGTTCAATGGCAACGCCATGACCTACTACGGTCGCTGGACTTACAAATTTGAAGAGGCAGCACGCCAGGGTGCAGCGGCGGCGCTGATAGTGCATGAAACAGGTCCTGCCGGGTACCCCTGGGATGTGGTCAATGGCAGTTGGTCGGGACCGCAGATCGGGCTGGAAGCAGCGAATCTCAATGCTGACAAGAACGAGATCGAAGGCTGGCTAACGCTGGACTCGGCTGAAGCCTTGTTCGACGGCGCCGGACTGGATTATCAGCAGCTGAAAGCCGCAGCCGCGCGACCGGGATTCGCTCCGGTGCCCCTGGCCGACTTCAAAGCCAGTGTCAGCATTGAAAACTCGGTGCGTAACTCGGTATCACAGAACGTAATTGCCACTATCCCTGGCACCACGCGACCGCAGGAAACCATTATCTACACCGGGCACTGGGATCACTTGGGTGTGAACCCGGAACTCGAAGGCGACAAGATCTATAACGGCGCCGTGGACAATGCTACCGGCACAGCGGCACTACTGGCATTGGCGCATTTACACTCGCAACAGGCGCCAGCGGAGCGCAGCATCGTGTTTCTGGCAGTCACGGCGGAAGAATCCGGTTTACTGGGTTCGAAATGGTACGCAGAGCATCCGCTCTATCCGCTGGCCAGCACCGTTGCCAATATTAATATGGACGCGATGAACGTAAACGGCATCATGCGTGATGTCGTGGTGGTGGGCTACAACGGCAATGAACTACAAAACTATCTGGAAGTCGCCGCCGCCAAACAGGATCGATACATCAGGGCAGAGCCCAATCCAGAACGCGGCTACTATTATCGCTCCGATCATTTTAACTTCGCCAAGGTCGGGGTGCCGGCACTCTATGCCGAATCCGGGGAAGACAGCGTCGAGCACGGTATTAGGTGGGGGGCCGAACGCAGCCAGGAATACACCGATATTCGCTACCACAGCCCGGCCGATGAATACGACCCGAATTGGGATTTGAGCGGCGCCGCCGCCGACGTCCTTCTGTATTTCGATATCGGTACTACGCTTAGCAATGAATCCAGCTTCCCTAACTGGCTCGATGGCAATGAGTTCAAAGGCATCCGCGATGCGGCTCGAGCGGGGCTGTAGTGCGACTGGCAGGGAACTGAAGGCGGTAGCTCAGCAATTCGCCGGGGTTTTGTCAGAGCAAAATAGCCGGGTCACTGTTGCTTATATTATGTGCTCAAATTATGCTGTCACCATTCCTCGTTAAACAATAACTACAAAAAGGAGCCAGTAATGTCGGCATTAAAGCCTGTCACTAAACTGCTAATTGTCCTGATGCTGCCTGTAATCGCAGCGTGTACTCCAAGCTACGAACTCGACAGCGACATCGTTAATCAAGCGCAGGTAGTAAACCTGGCAACACCAGAACAGAAGGTTCTTGCAAGTGGGCAGCCTACAGAAGATCAATTTCGTCTACTGGCCGAGGCTGGGGTGAGACACGTAATCAACCTGCGCCCTGCGTCTGAACAGGATTGGGATGAGGGGGCCTTTGTACAATCGCTGAACATGGAATATCACTCTATCCCGGTTGCCGGTGCCGCCGGCGTAACCCGGGAGAATGCAGCGAGTCTATATCAATTACTGGCTGATCTGGAAGGCGAGCCAGTAGTAGTCCACTGCGCGAGTGGCAACCGAGTCGGTGCCCTGATTGCCTATTCCTCTGTGGAGTTTGACGGCCTGGGAATCGACGCCGCCATTGCCGAAGGCCAACGCTGGGGCCTGACCCGAATGGAACCGACGGTGCGCGAAATACTGTCGCAGAACTGAGTTTCAAGCACGCGCCACTTGCTGTCAGATTGAATAGAGCTTGGGGAGTGTCTGACTGATTAGTCAGAGGCTCCTGCGTCAGACAATCTTGCGACTCAGGCAATCGATAATCACTCGGTTAAGGTCCGCCGGTTTTCCCTGCCAGTGCAAGCAGTCGGGAGGACTCAAAAATGGGCCAAAGCAGGTAAAATCAAAATACAGGCCGGCAGCGCGAAATCAGCCGGATAGACATTGCTAGGAGCCCGAAGGCCGCAAAAACAGCAAAAACTCGACAAAAAGCTTCTCCATACAGGCACATAACGCAATAATGGCGTCCCTCGCTGTTAGCGGCTCAAGCATTGCTGAGCTAAAAACGCCGAATCCCGGTTCTAGTGTTATATAGCACAGAACTTCAGGAAACCCAGGTGGAATTATGTTTGATTGGAATACAATTTACCGGCTGCAGTCGGCGTTATCTCGCTTCGCGCTAGGCCTTGGGATAGTGTTGATAATGGGCATGCCTCGCACCGTCGATGCGGGAACCATTGTGAATTTCAGTTCGGATCTGGGCGATTTTTCGGTGGAATTGTTTGATGACATCACTCCGATTACTGTGGCCAATTTTCTTGGCTATGTGACTTCTGGCCGCTACGACAACCTCCTTATACATCGAAATTTTCCTGGTTTTGTTGTTCAGGCAGGATTGGCAACAATCGATAGAGACTCGGGGGTACTCACCTTCGTTCCCACCGACCCAACCATCGTCAATGAATTTAGTGTCTCAAACACTCGCGGCACCATCGCCATGGCGAAGCTTGGCGGTGACCCCAACAGCGCCAGTAAAGAGTGGTTTATTAACGTCGGCAGCAACAGTTCAAATCTTGATTTTCAGAACGGCGGCTTTACCGCATTTGGCCGTGTGCTGGGTAGCGGTATGGAGGTGGTTGACGCCATCAATGACTTGGACACACGAAATATCACTCTTGCTACCCTTGGGCTTAATACTGACCTGCCGTTGATGAATTTTATCGACGGCACAGCAATCACCTTCGACAACCTGGTTAGTATCTCCGTCTCCATCGCACCGCCGCCGGCCGTCACCGTAGCGCCCAACTATTTCGATGCAGCCTCGGGGCTACTCAACATGACTGTCGATGCTGGCGCATCGGGTCTGGCGACCTTGTCATTTGAAGTCGTGGCAACCGAGCCTGAGGCTATTATTAAAGCCTTGTTAAATACAGTGGAACCGCTGACAAATACCACCGACAAAATGGCCACTTTCGACGAAGTAACAGGTCAGCTGATCCTTCCTGAGCTGGTAATAGACGGCGCCGTCGCCTTTCGAAATCTGGTATTCACCTTGATCGATGCCGATCAACTGCTGTTCACGCTGGTGTCCTTCGAACAATAAATCCCAGCCCCGAATTGACTGGGCTGGCAAGAAGGCACCGCGATTGGGGATTGCAAGCGTTTGAGACCGGCTAGCCGCGGCCTAATTACTCGACCTGCAATCCAGCACTCTAGCCACCACTTCCTCGACATCTGTTGCGCTGTGCTTGCTGGGCGTGTCGACACATACAATCTCGCTCACATTCGCACCGCAGGCACGCCAGCGTCTAATAAATCTCACATTGTTGCTGCCTGCAAACACCGTGCAGGCTCGCACTCCCAGCGCGGCGGCGATGTGCTGACAGGCTGAGTCGTAGCCGATGAATTCGTCGCTGTGCCTGATCAGACAAGCTATCTCCCCAATCGTACATTCAATACCGGCCAGCCTGACATTGGCATCGATCGCGTCGAGTTGAGAAAACGACCCGCGCGCGACCAGGATTCCACTAACTTCCGCCTGCCTGAGTAGCAGTTCATTGCGGCTCTGTTCCTCTTCACCAAAGCCCATGTCCAACAAAATTTTGACCTGTTTGTCCTCAAGCAGACGCAGAATCAATTCCACTTCAAACTCGACCGGCAAACACTTTCTCGCATTCCCGCCCACACCCAGATTGACACAGACGATATG
>CAVOFA010000008.1:0-45240 GCA_963694865.1 Gammaproteobacteria bacterium
CCGCTTTGGGTCGGGAGCTGCCGGTCAGCCCCAAACAATCTCACCACGCTATTATGTCCGCTATGGCCCTAAAAGCAGACCCTCAGTTATTGTTGATCTTCATATCTGCGAACGGCAGCTCCCGACCCCAAGCGGACATGTATAGATTTGTAGTTCTGACGTCAATGCTGGATAGAGGATGAAAATTTTGTCTTCTATTTTAGTAAAACTTGAGGGTGGAATCGAACCACCGACATGAGGATTTTCAGTAGACTGCGCGACCAATTCGTCAATTGAATCAACGAGTTCAAACTACGAAATCAAAGTGTGCTATTAAAATCGGTAAAATACCGGTGTTTCTGTCAAGATTAAATCTGTCCCTAACTATTTGCATGCCACAGGAGATTTCATTATGCCTGACTCCATGATCTGTCCGAGCATATCCGTTGGAGTTATTAGACTTCCAGCGCTTGTACTAGTATTCGGTGTGGCGATTATGCTGCAGGCGTGCCAGCAACCTGCACCATCCGATGCCGAAACAGGGATGTTGACGGCGAATGTTCAGGTGGAACCACCCGGCTTCATTCTTTGGCAGGCATCGGAACTGGCACAGCGAAACACCCAACTCGGTACGACCATTGGTGCAGACGGCTCCTCTCGGGAGACGCTGGCCGATTATGTTACTCCTGCCAGATCACACCGCTTTCGGTTCATTCGCCGGGATCGGGACGGCTTGCCGGAACAGCACGACGACATCGAAGATTACGTCTACATTCAAAGTGGGCAAGGGACCATCCTTGTCGGAGGACAAATGTTAGGACGCACGGGTGATCTGGGGACCGAGATTAATGGTGGCACTCGATATTCAGTGGGAGCCGGCGACATACTCCGCATACCGGCAGGGATTCCGCATGCCTACCTTGTAGGGGACGCAGGGCACATCACGTATGTCCTCGTGAGAGTCCCCGCTTTCAGGGGTGCGGTAGTGGCGGATCCGGATGGACAGGCTCCAGCGCTTGAGCCGCTAGGCTTCGGCTTATGGCGGGCAGCGGAGTTAGAACAACGGAACGCGGTCCTTGACACGAGGATACGCACAGATGGCTCCGCTCGCGAGACACTTGCCGACTACGGCGTGGGAGGCAGCTCTCACCGCATTCGATTCCTGCGGCGAAACCGGGACGGCTGGCCCGAGCTGCATGACGATATTATAGACGTCGTTTTCGTCCAGAGTGGCAATGGATCAGTTCAGATGGGCGGAGAGATGATCGGCGGATCGAACGTTCCCGGTTCCACGATCAACGGTGGATCACGATTTTCCGTGGCTGCCGGCGATGTACTACACATCCCTGCCAAAATGCCTCACGCCTATCTGGCGACCCAGGGTGATCATATTACCTATGTGTTAATGCGTGTTCCCGCTTTTGACAGTTTATAAAAAGTATAAAAGGGGACGGGCCACTTTTACTAATGCAAATAAAAAGATAAGAGAGAGTCAAAAAGAAATGGTGCTCAGGGACGGACCAATTCGCCTGGAGCGAATTAGTGCAGCAGTAGGCTGGGCGTAGCCCGAGCCCATGGATGGGCGAGTCAATCAAACCACCGACACGAGGATTTTCAGAAGACATGTGCAATTTAACTTTATAATAATCAATAAGTTAAAAGCTCGGAATCAGAGTGTGCTAAGAAGTGTGCTATGGATTGTCAGCAATATTGGCCAAAACTACTGTATTTCTACCCCGCCCCAATTCATTTAAATCAATCAGTGTTCGCAGGTAGTCAACGCCCATTCGCTGACTGAATTGTACATTTCGGCTGCTAAACGGTGGACGGCAGTAAAAACCCTGTGGAAGATGGGCTTAGTCGTTAGCGGTAAAAGTACGAAAGCATTGGAAATAGCAACTACCACGGCAAATCCTCCAATTTCAGGAGTGAACGCATCCCGCTCGTAAAATACTTCTTAACTCTATAGGAAAATATGATGAAAATGACACTAACAAGAAAGTTTGTAGCAATTGCTCTATTGGGGTTTTTCTCCCAGTTTTCGATGGCGCAGAACCAAGCGGCAATCGGAGCCCTGCAAGAAATCGCTGGGATCGTCGCCTCAATAAACCATTTTCCGTCAGACGCTGACAAAGCCGCATTGGCAGCTATCTCTAACAATGACAGCTTGGGTCAGGGCATAAAAATGATGGCCGGTGCTGTATCCGGCATAAACCATTCCGCAACAGACCAAGGCAAACAAATGATGGCTCAACTTCAACAAGCTGCTCAGGCGCCAGATCAGTTTAAATCATTAGCTAGAATTATTGCTGATTTCAACCATATGCCAAGCGATGAAGACAAAGCAACGCTAGCTCAACTATTTCCCTAGCACAGAACTAATAGACCATGGATAGGCTTCTCCTGTTGATGGGGAAGTCCCCGATCCATAGCTTCTACTGGAAACAAAAGATATGAATGCTGTTAGTCCTACTGTGTTTCAAAGGCTATTGTTTATATGCGTAGCTGTGGTTCTGGTTCCTACTTCTCTCTATGGCTCTCTTGCTATAAAAGCTCGATTTTCCGACGGGCCGTCTGTGATATTCAGCGGTGGTCCGGTCATTGCCGGGGAGTTGGTAACCGGAGCGGAACCAGACTGGAGCTTTGTTCGCGGCATTAGAGAGTTTGAGCTACAACTCCTAAATCCTGCCAATTCAAGAACGCTTTGGATTGTAGAAGTTGAAAACAAACTCTACCTGAATTCAAATTACATGGGTGGACTTCGGCAACGGTTTTGGAAGAGATGGCCTGCACAAGCAGAGCGAGATGGCCGCGCGATGATTCGTATCGATGGTAAACGCTACGAACGCAGCTTAGTGCGAATCAAGGCAGGTTCAATTGTCGATCGTGTAACCCAGGCATTTTCTGAAAAGTATCCAGTTGAAATGACAACTGCTGAAGTTGAGTTGGAGACGCTCTGGCTTTTCGAACTTGCTCCACGGAATCAGATAACAAATGGAGGTTCAAGGTGAAATCTTCCTATAAAAAATTGGGGATTGTTTTAGTCACGCTCGTTCTTATTGTTCTTTTCGTGCCAGGAGTCGGGAATATTATTGAGCGATTGCTAATGCTATCGATGGCAAGATTAGGAGGGTAGTTCGCTTCTGAGTGTGAGCTAGTCAGAGCTATTCTGGCAATAGCTTACTCATTTCGAATTGTTCCTCTTCGTTTGCTTGGTGAAGCAAAACATATTTACAGAATGGCGTGTAAAAAGCTCGTTCTGACCATTATCAATTGCAATCAAGGCCCTGGCCTCTTAAGCAATGGGCCAATTATGTCCAACTAGGGCTGACGGGGTACAGTCGGCTTCCACTACAATCTGGTTTTCCATCTCGGAATCACTGAGCGCGGCATTCATCTCAATTTTTTTTGTGATCACAGCAGAGCCTGCCACTGCCGAATCTTTGGAAGAAGGTTTCAGCACAGCAACAGCCTTGGCTATGCAGTCGCCGACAGCATCGATGTCACTGATATTCTTCTCGACAACTGAATTGGCCGGCAGGGAACGAATGACATAGTTTTCCAATTTGTATTTATTGCCGTTGGAACTTAGCTGTAAGATCTTCACAGCGGTGGAACTTATGTCCACGCCCGGCAAAGTCTTGGCACTCTTGCCAATACCGCTTATCCCTATTTTTGCCAGTATATCCAGCACGCTAATTCCTCTGCGCAAACGTTGAAGCAGACCGCCCGTCCCGGCTCTGCGCCTATGCTATATCCTGCAGGCGCTATTGAAAACCAGGGCAGAATCTCTGAGTTCTACCATCGGGCAATAATAATTCCAATAATAACAGCAGCTTAGCTACTTATTACCCAAATGTTAATCTTCCAGCTTTGAATATCGGCCGAGAAAATCTTTTTTATAGTTTTCAACTAATTATCAGACTTTCAGAATAAACAACTTTAGTATTTCTAGTCTAACCAAGCACGGCTGAATTTCTATGAATCAGATCACGTTTGGGTCACTGGCAACACTCGAGAAAGCCGCTATAATTACGGGGCTGTGGGGATATTTGAGCGCGCTTGCTCGAAATCGAAGCCAACAGCGGAGAATCCGCTTCATTTCACTCGGCCGAGTAAGTGCCAGATCCCTGATAATATTTCCGTAAGCTGAGAAAATTTGCGCTATTGCCCGAATCTAACGACTAAAAAGCCAAAACCATCCAGAATTACAGCGCTTTAGTAGATGCCGGGTGTATAATTCTTAATTCTGTACGACAGATATAGTGGTAATACACAGCAAGGGTTGCGAAAATTTAGCTTTGCGCCCGTGTCCATAACTAGCGCGAAGGTAATCCCAGAGGCCAGCAACGGGTGACTGCGAAGTTTCAACTTATTGGGAAATCGGCTGCAGTGCTGCTAGTCGCCGGTGTCAACGGCATCATCATGGTAAGCGCCGCTGCCTACCTGTATCTGGCGCCGCTACTGCCCTCACCCGAAACCTATAAAGATGTGCAGCTGGAAACCCCGCTGCGCATCTACACCGCCGATAATCGCCTGATCGACGAAATCGGCAACCGCCGCAACCCGGTCAGCTTCGATGAAATCCCCCTGGTCTTGACTAATGCGCTCATCGCTACCGAGGATGTGCGCTTCTATTCTCACCCCGGCGTAGATATTCAAAGTTTGCTGCGAGGCTTCTATGGCTTTATTCGTGGCGTAAATCTGGGTGGCGGCAGCACTATCACCATGCAGTTGGCTAACAATCTTTCATTCGATAGTGACAATGTCTACCTGCGAAAATTTAAGGAAATACCGTTTGCCCTGCAAATACAACGAGAATTGACCAAGCAGGAGATTCTCACACTGTATTTGAATACGATATATTTTGGCGCCGGCGCAGATGGCATTGGCGCCGCCGCCTTCGTTTACTACGGCAAGGCGGTGAGCGAACTCAGCCTGGCCGAAGCCGCCATGATGATTTCCCTGCTGCCCTGCCCATCTACCTGTAATCCTCTGAGTAATCCAGAACGAGCAATAGAAAGACGCGAAACCCGGTTAGTCAACATGCTCAATGAAGGCATGATAGACAGCGCCGAGTTCGCTACCGCGAACAACGCCGCCGTTACAGCAGGCAGACACAATCGCAATATTGCAGTCCCCGCTCCCTATATCGCGGAAATGGTACGGCAACAGCTCTATGACGAATTTGGCGAAGACACCTACACCCGGGGATTTGAAGTCACCACCAGCATTGATGGCGACAAACAGTTGGCCGCCAATCAGGCGCTTATCGAGGGTCTGGAAGTTTACTATGACAAGCGTCACGGCTACCGCGGCCCCAGCGCCCAATACCCGATCGAGACCCCGGATCTGCACGCAGCAGCATCGACAGATCCATCGAGCACGGACACGGAATACTGGCTGCAACAGCTACAAGTCGTTCCGGTATACGGCAACCAACAACCGGCCGTTGTAACTTCGGTACAGCAGCGCCAGTTCACCGCTCTGCTTAAATCCGGAGAAACCGTTACCGTGCCCTGGGAAGGCTTGAACTGGGCGTATACTTTCCGGAGTCGCAACGAAGCCTGGCCGCCGCCACAACAAGCCGCAGACGCGGTGCAGATCGGCGATTTGATTCGAGTGAAACAGGGCCAGGATTTTTGGGAGTTGGGTCAGGTGCCCGACATACAAGGCGCCCTGGTCTCGATGTCACCTTCGAACGGTGAAGTGCTGGCACTGGTTGGAGGCTACAATTTTCGCCGTTCCCAGGTGAACCGGGTGTTGCAGCCACGGCCTCCAGGCTCCAATTTCAAGCCCTTTCTCTATGGTGCCGCTCTGGAGCATGGCTACACTCCTGCCAGCACCATCAATGACGCGCCGATTACGCGCGGCGACTACCGCCCAAATAATTACGACAATAACTTTCTGGGTCCAGTGACCCTGCGTTATGCCTTGAAAGAATCTCGCAACGTTCCCGCGGTGCGCCTGTACGACCAACTGGGCTCGGCCAAGGTGCTGCCGTTCGCGGCCAAGTTTGGAATTCAGACCCAGAATTTCCCCCGCAGCGACTTAACCGTTGCACTGGGCAGCCAGGATGTACCACCGCTGGATATTGTCACGGCTTATGCCGCCATCGCCAACGGCGGCTATAAAATTGATCCCTGGTTCATAAAACAGATCAGCAACCCCACCGACGGCATCTTATTTCAGGCAAATCCCAGTGTCGTCTGTGAAGATTGCAGCCAGTCCGACGACGAATCTGCCCAGGTGCTGGTGCCAGCTCCACGTATAATCGATTCCCGCATAGCCTATATTCTCAACTCCATGCTGCGCTCGGTTATCGAGGAAGGCAGTGGCGCCCGGGTGCAGAGAGATTTGGCCAGAGGCGACCTAATGGGCAAAACTGGCACCACCAATGGACCGCAGGAATTGTGGTTTTCCGGATTCAACAGTGACATTGTCACTACCGTGTTCGTAGGTTTCGATACGCCGGAGCCCCTGGGAGAACGCGAACAAGGTGCGACTATCGCCGTGCCAATCTGGATAGACTACATGCGGGCCGCACTCGCCAATACACCGGAGCAAACCATGAGCCGCCCCGACGGCATCGTCGATCGTTTGATTGATAAAACCACGGGGGCAGCAGCCACTCCGGGCGATCCCAATTCCATGTTTGAATTCTTCAGAACCGAGAACGCACCAGAGATGCAGGACGCGCAATTACCTAGGGTAAATCTCGACGAGAAAGAGAGCGAAGAAATCGCCACAGAAACGATTTTCTAGAAAAGGCCGGGGTTGCTTCGATGCAGCACCGAAGCCCGCTGCCCCGGTTATTGCCCGGAGGCAGTGAAGTGCCGTGAAGACTGTTCTAATGCAAGAAAAGGTCGGTCGAATGTAAGAAAACTGGTCGAACTAAGAGGCTGCCTAGACTCTGCGACTACCAAAACGCTTCTTAAAGCGATCGACGCGACCACCGCTGTCAAGAGTTTTCTGTTTACCCGTATAGAAAGGGTGACACTCGGAACACACTTCGATCAGTATGTCTTTACCCAGAGTCGATTGGGTCTGAATAACGTTGCCGCAGCTACAGGTGGCCTTAATGGGGCCGTAGCTTGGATGAATTTTTGGTTTCACGGTATTTCCTCTCAGTTGATGTCGCCACATCGGACGCGATGCACCACATCTGCTTTTATCCTGTGGTCCCAGCTGCTACTGACTAAGACGACTATGACCAAAGGGGCGTGCATTCTAACAGAGAATTTCTAAGACACAAGCTTAGCAACGCGGGCGAAGACGGCGGCAGGACCAGAAAACAGGCAGCTAGCTGCCTACGACCCGTGCTGAGCCCTGATTTGATTGTGATTGTGTACTGCCTCGGCCATGATTTTTGTGAAAAGCTCGGTAACCAGCTCAGGGTTGAGCTTCTTTTCCGCGCACAGCACTCTCAAGGCATCAAGCTTGCGCGCCTCCCTGCCCGCGTCGACGGCATCGAGTGCCCTGGAAGCCTTGAGCATGCCTACACGGTGGGTGAGCGCGAAACGCCGCGCCAGCAACTGCACCAGCTCCCGGTCAATCTGATCTATCTTGTCTCTTATTTCCAGCAACTCAGCTGGAACTGACTCTGCGGTCATGGGTATGCATCCTCTGTCTTTACCAGTTCTTGCCCCAGGTGACTGAGGCGCAGCCGAGCTCTGAATAACGCGATTGGCGCTCACGGCGCGTAATCGAGCCAGAGTATAAACCAAGCGGCCGCCGATTTGATATTCGATATCATTATGGAGCCTTAGCTTGCAGCGAAAGTTGTTTGCCCGCCTGATTAAATTTACACTACTTCGAGTTTTGCAAGTCACACCCACAACAATTTACTATTTATGCCTAGCCCTAATAAATCAGTCTATCGCGGCCTTGTCCTGCAGGTCGCGGTGCCTTCTCCGCTATACCGCAGCTTCGATTATCTGCCCAAGGACTCTGCAGCTACTGATGCTGGAGCCAGGCTGGCAGGGAAGACACCGAACCCGGACAGCAAGCCAGGTATTCGGGTGCTGGTACCCTTCGGAAATCGCAAACTGGTTGGCATTGTAACTGGCGTCAGTAACCGTTCAGCGCTGAGCAAAGACAAACTGAAATCAATTCTGGCGGTGCTCGACACCGAGCCCGTATTTACTGATGCTGTCTTCAAGACACTGTTGTGGGCCGCACGTTATTACCAGCACCCTATCGGCGAAGTAATGGCCAGCGCGCTACCTCTTAGAATGCGCAGCGCCAGCAAAGGGCAGCAACAGGAAACTTTCTGGAAAGTGGAGAATTGCATCACCGATGAAAGCCTCGTCACACTTAATCGGGCGGCCAGGCAGAAGGCATTGTTTGAGTTTATTGCTGCAGCGGGAGAAGTCACACAAGATCAATGGCTAACTGCAGGCTATAGCCAGGCTCTGATATCACAGCTGCAAAAGAAAAATCTCCTTAAAAAGTGCTCTCGAATACTATCGACAGCGTTTACCAGCAATGAATTTGATCCGATTTCAGCGCCGCTAAAAACCACACACCAGCTCAATGCCGACCAACACCACGCCGTTAGTAAAATCACTGCGGGACTGGACAAGTTTTCCTGCTATCTGCTGGATGGCGTTACCGGCTCAGGCAAAACTGAGGTTTATATGCGCGCGATGCAGGAGTTACTCAGTGTCGGCAAACAATGCCTGGTGTTGGTACCCGAAATTGGCTTGACGCCTCAGACTGTGGCGCGCTTCGAACGCCGATTTTCCTACCCTGTGGTCGCGCTGCACTCCGGCTTGAATGACCACGAACGCGCGACAGCCTGGGAGCAGGCCAGACGAGGTAGCGCTGGCATCATTATCGGTACCCGCTCTGCAGTGTTCACGCCCATGTTAAAGCCCGGCCTGATCATCATCGATGAGGAGCACGACGCGTCCTTTAAACAACAGGAAGGGTTTCGTTACTCAGCACGGGATCTTGCGGTAATGCGAGCACGAGAAGAAAATATTTCCATTATTTTAGGGTCAGCAACACCCAGCATGGAGAGTTTACAGAACGCACGCACTAATAAATTCACCTACCTGCAGCTGACCGAGCGTGCAGGTGCGGCGCGCGCCTGCGCCATGGAACTAATTGACGTTGCAGCCGCTCCGCTCGAAGAAGGGTTTTCTGAACAGCTACTCTATAAAATACAAAGACACATCGATGCGAAGAATCAAGTGCTGGTGTTTATTAATCGACGTGGGTTTGCACCGGTTTTGCACTGTCAGAATTGCGCCTGGGTTGCGGAGTGTGATCACTGCGTTGCTCAGTACACCGTGCATGCGAAGCCGCCAGCAATTCGCTGCCACCACTGCGGCACCAGCAAGCAATTACCCAGGCATTGCCCGTCCTGTCAATCGAGAAATCTGACCACGTTTGGGATTGGAACTCAAAAAATTGAAGCGTTCCTGAGCAGGAAATTTCCGCATCTGCCTGTGCTTCGAATTGACCGGGATTCCACCCGAGGCAAGCACAGCCTCGCCAAGTTTTTAAAGCAGATCGAGAAAGGCGACCCTTGCATCCTGCTGGGCACCCAGATGCTGGCGAAAGGCCACCACTTCCCGGGCATCACTCTGGTGGCCATACTGGATGCCGATGCCGGCCTCTTTAGCGCCGACTTCCGGGGTCAGGAGCATATGGCCCAAACTATCACCCAGGTGGCGGGAAGAGCTGGTCGCGCGGAGCGTACTGGTGAGGTGGTAATCCAGTCCCGACATACCAGCCATGCCACCCTGCAGACTCTCTGCCGCGCCAGTTATGCAGAATTTGCCGAGATTTTGTTTGCTGAACGCAAAGAGGCTGACATGCCACCTTTCACTCACCTGTGCCTGATTCGTGCCGAAGCCATTGAACTCAAAGACCCCATAAGCTATCTAAAGAAGGTTGCGGCAATAACGGCAAAGCTTTGTGCCGAACACGAGCTGGCGGCAGAGTGGCTAGGCCCGATTCCTGCACCCATGGAAAAACGTGCCGGAAAGTACCGTATGCAGTTGCTATTGAAGAGCAAAAATCGCGGCGTTATGCAGAAACTGCTGCAGCACCTGACCCCCGCTATGGCGGCCCTCAAACACACTCGCCAGTTGCGCTGGAGTATCGACGTGGACCCTCAGGATCTGATCTAGCAGGCCGTCGAAAGGCTCTCAGGCGCGTGCTAGCAGCTCGTTGAAAAGCTTTCAGGCAAATATCAGGGACCTAAATCAACTATAGCTTAGCCCCCATTAACCGATAATTGTGGTGGCTGAACTTTCTTTGCATTAGGCTTTGCAATAAGGATTGCAGCTATACTCGCGGCAAATTTCCTGCGCCAGCACCGCTGCTCTATCATTTCTTCACTGGAAACCAGGCATGACCCAGGATTTCGCTAAAATCAGACCAGAACCGATACTGGAGAGGACAACGGTAGAGCAGCCTTCGGCCTGGTTACTCATGGGTACCGGCGTAGTCGTAGGCCTGGCCGTTGGCGTCTTCGCCTGCGTACTGTTCTATCTATCTGGCAATGTACCGCCGCTTGCCAGCAGCAATTTCCAGCAGCTCAGCGCAACCCCGGTGCAGATACCCGAGCCGCTGGAGCAAGAAAATCCCAAAGAGCTACAGCTGGAATTCTATACCGCGCTGGGAGAATACGAAGTCGAGGTCGATGCAACGCCAGTTGAAATCATCAGCCCAGAGCAGCTAGCCGCGACCCAGCAACAAATCCTGCCCCAGAGCTACGTCTTGCAAACAGGTGCCTTCGAACAGCAAGACCGCGCCAACTCAGAAATGCGGCGACTGCAGGCCCTGAGCTTGAAAGTGGTGGTGAAACTACTGCCACTTATCGGCAGCACCCTGTATCTGGTGCAATCCGGACCCTACGACACCACCGCACAACTGCAGGACGCCGAGCAGTTACTGCGCCGCAACAACATTGCCAGCATGCGTTTGCGCCTGCAGTAATCCCACTCCAAACCTACCTCCAATTGGAGGAGAACACTCTACCCCTTATCTATATCCCACGAAAATATCTCTTTGTCCTGATATTTTGAGATCTATCTGGAGGAACTCTCCTTGCAGCCCTCCCGGATTCCTTCGCTTAATTTCTTATCTGAACAATCAAGCGATGGGATGCCGTACCCTTCTGCATCAGCGATAAAAGCGCAGCACTGAGTGACAGAGAGAGACCGTCCTTTGGGCTCTCGACCGAGGGAAGGAACGCCGGAGGGGTACAAGCTGCTGAGGCAGAAGGGTACGGGAGCACAGCGCGCCTTCACCGAACCTCCTCAAACGGTGCCATTGATATTTCAGAGCTAATTCAGGATCTCAGAAATCTCAATCACCCAGCCCCAACACCTTGATTTCTAACCGCGTGCCACCATATTTTCAAGCTTGTGTGCTAACGTAAGCACAGACTGAAAACAGGAGAGTTGGATTGGATCAATTCAGAGGCACAACCATCGTCTCGGTACGGCGTGGCAACAAAGTTGTCATCGGTGGCGACGGCCAGGTTTCCCAGGGCAATACCATCCTCAAGGGCAATGCCCGCAAGGTTCGACGGCTGTACAAGGATCAGGTAATAGCGGGCTTCGCCGGCGGCACCGCCGATGCCTTCACGCTATTCGAACGCTTCGAGGAACAACTGGAGAAACACCACGGCAAGCTGGTTCGAGCTGCCGTCGAGCTAGCCAAATTATGGCGCACCGAGCGTTCGCTGCGCCGGCTCGAGGCCCTACTGCTGGTCGCGGACAAGGAAGCCTCGCTTATCGTCACCGGCAATGGCGATGTTATCGAGCCAGAGGATTCGATTATGGCGATAGGTTCCGGTGGACCCTTTGCGCTTTCTGCCGCCCGTGCACTGCTGCAGAACACCGATCTCGAAGCGCGGAATGTTGTCGAGAAAAGTCTCTGTATTGCCGCAGACATCTGCGTCTACACCAATCAAAATCACACTATTGAAGAGCTGGATATTGCCTAAGCTGAAAATATCCAGCCACCAGAACTGAATACAGGTAGCCCTAATGCCCCAATCATCTGCACTTTTAAAAGCTACGCCGCTGACGCATTCGTCCCTGATGACGCCCAGAGAAATCACCTCGGAACTGGACAAACACATTGTTGGCCAGAGCGCGGCCAAGCGAGCAGTAGCTATTGCCTTGCGCAATCGCTGGCGTCGCATGCAACTCGACGAAGAGCTGCGCAACGAAATCGCGCCAAAAAACATTCTCATGATCGGCCCCACCGGCGTGGGCAAGACCGAGATTGCGCGTCGGCTTGCGAAACTGGCCCAGGCCCCCTTCATAAAAATTGAAGCGACAAAATTCACCGAGGTGGGTTATGTGGGCCGCGATGTTGAGTCGATCATTCGTGACCTCATTGACGTCGCCGTGAAGATGATTCGAGAGGCGGAAATTCACAAGGTGCAACACCTGGCCGAAGATCTGGCGGAAGAGAGAATTCTCGATGTGTTACTGCCGCAGGCTCGTAGCGATGAAGATTCAGCAGAGCACGGCCAGTCCAGTGCCCGCCAGGTGTTTCGAAAAAAATTGCGCCGGGGTGAGCTTGATGACAAGGAAATTGAAATCAAGATAGCGGAGCCGACGACGGGTATCGAGATTATGGCGCCTCCCGGTCTGGAGGAAATGACCAGCCAACTCAAAGATATGTTCTCCAATATGAACAGCGGTAAGAAGCACTCCCGCCGCATGACCGTGCAAGCTGCATATAAGGTAGTAAAGGATGAGGAAGCGGCCAAGCTCATCAACGAAGAAGACATTAAAAACCGTGCTATCGAGGCCACCGAACAAACCGGCATCGTTTTTCTCGATGAGATCGACAAGGTCACCAACCGTCACGACCAGGCTGGTGCGGGGGTTTCCCGAGAGGGGGTACAGCGAGATTTGCTGCCGCTGATTGAAGGCTCAACAGTGACCACCAAATACGGCAGTATCAAGACCGACCATATCCTCTTTATTGCTTCCGGCGCTTTCCATTTGTCCAAGCCTTCAGATCTTATTCCGGAACTGCAGGGCCGTCTGCCCATACGCGTTGAGTTGAATGCTCTGACTGCAGAGGATTTCGAGCGCATTCTGGAAGAGCCGGACGCCTCGCTAACTGAGCAATACCAGGCTCTGCTTGCCACCGAGGATGTGCACATTACATTCAGCAAGGACGGTATCGCCAAGATTGCGGAGATCGCCTGGCAGGTTAACGAGAGGACGGAAAATATTGGTGCCAGGAGATTGCACACGGTGATGGAGCGATTGCTGGAGGAAATATCGTTTGCTGCTTCCGATCTTGCGGTTGGGGACAATAAGGAACTGGTGATTGACAGTGCCTATGTGGAGCAGCAGTTGGACGAACTGGCGAAGGATGATGACTTGAGCCGGTATATTCTTTAAGCAGCAGTGCTTATGGTTTAAGGAGGCTTTATAGCTCAGCTTTCGATGCGTAGAATTGAGATATAATCGAATCAGCAAATGAAAACTACAGACAACAGCCCACCCACTGATATCAAATTGCACAAGAAGTCGGGCATTTTGGAGCTGGTTTATGGTGGTGGTGCGGTCTGTCAGCTCAGTGCCGAGTTTCTGCGGGTGCTTTCGCCTTCGGCCGAAGTTCGAGGTCATGGCAGGGGACAGGAAACACTGCAAGTTGGCAAACGCAGGGTGCAGATTACCCGGATTGAGCCGGTGGGAAACTACGCCATCAAGCTGGCGTTTGATGATGGTCACGACTCCGGCATCTATAGCTGGGCCTATTTGCAGGAGCTTTGCGGCAACGAAAAAGCGCTGTGGAAGCGCTATCTGAAGCAACTATCCGCTGCCCACGCCAGTCGAGACGTATTGCCAGCTGATACGCAAGTGATTACCATTAGACCATCCCCATCGAAGTAATTCGGCACGCAGCCCTACACAAAAAATTCATGACAAAGCATTCCAATTCAAAGCCATCCACAGCCGCTGAGGAAACAACTCACTTTGGCTTCGAACAGGTTCCTGTGGCCGAGAAAGAGCAACGAGTTGGCCAGGTGTTCAAATCTGTAGCGGGCTGCTACGACATAATGAATGATGTGATGTCCCTGGGTTCCCATCGGCTTATCAAGCGTTTTACAGTTGAATTGAGTGCGCTGCGTGCCGGTCACAAAGTGTTAGACCTGGCCGGTGGCACCGGCGATTTCAGCCTGCGATTTTCACCACTGGTGGGAGCAGAAGGTCAGGTTGTGCTTGCCGACATCAACGCAGCCATGTTGGCGGTAGGTCGCGATCGCATTATCGACAAGGGCTTCAACACTAACGTTAACTTTGCCCAGGTAAACGCCGAGGCGTTGCCGTTTGCTAACAATTCATTCGACTGTGTTTGCATTGCCTATGGCCTGCGCAATGTTACCAACAAGGATGCGGCTCTGGAATCCATGCAGCGAGTGCTGAAACCTGGTGGTCGCGTATTGATACTGGAGTTTTCCAAGCCAACAAATGAACTCATGGGAAAAGCCTATGATGCCTATTCGAAATTGTGGCCGCTCGCTGGCAAGTTGATCACCGGCGACGCGGCCAGCTATCGGTATTTGGTTGAGTCTATTCGCATGCACCCGGATCAGGATTCACTGCTGCAAATGATGCAATCTGCCGGACTGGAAAACTGCAAGTACCACAATGTGATGAGTGGGATTTGCGCCATTCACGTCGGCTTTAAGCCCTTGCCAGCATAATGGACTAATTCGCAGGTCGCTCATTGATACAAATACTAAAATCATTAGCGCTGCTCCCGGTGGAGAAAGTTCTCAACCAGTTGCTACGGAACGATCCCTATCTGCTAGCACAACTGGCACCCTTCCACGGCAAAACACTTGCAGTACTGAGCACTTCGCCAGCGACCACTGTGACCTGCAGTATCGATGCCGGGTTCTTACACATCAGCAGCCTGAGCAGCGAGCAACTCGGTCTGCGCCCGGATGCAGTTATCAGCGGCAAATCAAACGAGCTGATAGGCATGTTGACTGGGGACAGCACGGACAGAGCGCTGGCCAATCCGGCAATATCCATCAGCGGCGACGCCGTGCTGGTACAGGAGCTTTATAGCTGCTTCCGGCAACTGGATGTGCAATGGTCGGACTACCTGGCACCGCTACTCGGCGATGTCATCAGCAATGAACTCGAGCACGTCGCCGACAGTGCCAGCAGGTGGTCGCAAAATGCCCGCCAGTCCTTGCGCCGCAACATCGATGACTATTTGCAGGAAGAAAGCGATTTGCTGCCAATAAGCAGCGAAGTGCTCAACTTCGGCGCCGACCTCGATCGGCTTAAACTCGATATTGACCGGGTTCAGGCTCGCGCCCAACGCCTTGACAAGCACCTCGACGATCTACTAAGCGATTGAAAACTCCGTGCTAATTCCTCTGAGAGCTTCTTGTGAGCGGACCAATCAGATGCTATCTTTGCAAGCCCTTAAAACACTGTGGCTTTAGCCCTATCATAGTGACGCATATTCCCCGCCTTTTTAAAGTCCTCAACGTCATTGCCAAGTACCGGCTGGACGACTTCGTGGCGCAGCAATCGGGCTTTGGCTGGATAAGACTTCTACTCTCACCCTTTCGACTTGTGTGGATGTTCAGCGCGCTTCGAAACGGCAGCAAAAATAGACGACTGCGATTGGCTCTGGAAGAATTAGGCCCTATCTACATCAAATTTGGTCAACTGCTTTCAACCCGTCGCGATTTTCTCGACACCGAGCTGGCGGACGAGTTACAGGGACTGCAGGACAACGTGCCAGCGTTCCTCTCTCCCAGCATTGAGTCGCTGGTAGAGCAGGCACTTGGCACCAGCGTCGATACAGTATTTGCGGAGCTGGAGTCATCCGCTTTTGCTTCCGCCTCCGTCGCCCAGGTGCATAAGGCGACGCTGCTCAGTGGCGAAGAGGTGGTGGTTAAAGTGCTGCGACCGGGGATTGAAAAAACTATCGCCGCCGACATTAAATTACTAAAGTGGCTGGCCCGGCTAATCGAAACTCAAACCTCCATTGGCAAGCGTCTGCGTCCGGTAGAGGTAGTAAATGACTACGAGCAGATAATTTTTGATGAATTGAATCTGCAGGCTGAGGCGGCGAATACAACGCAACTAAAACGCAATTTCGAAAACTCAAAGGTGCTGTACGTACCGAAAATATATTGGGATTTCACTCGCGAAAATATGTTGGTAATGGAGCGTATCCACGGCATTCCCGTAGCCGATATAGACTCACTCAATGCCCACAACATTGATTTGAAAACTCTGGCCGAAACCGGTGTTGACATATTTTTTACCCAGGTATTCGAGCACAACTTCTTTCACGCCGACATGCATCCAGGCAATATTTTTGTTGCCAAAGAAAATCCTGAGACACCGCAATACATCGCTATCGACTGCGCCATTATTGGCTCACTTAGCAACAGAGATCAGGAGTATCTGGCGAAAAATCTATTGGCGATCTTTCGGCGCGACTATCGCAAAGTTGCAGAATTACATGTGGCCTGTGGTTGGGTTCCCGCCGACACCCGCGTGCATGATTTTGAATCGGCAATACGCAGCGTCTGTGAGCCGATCTTCGAGAAGCCACTGAAAGAGATTTCCTTCGGCGTGTTGCTGGTACAACTTTTTCGAACCGCCGGGCGCTTCAACATGGAGGTGCAGCCTTCGCTGGTACTGCTGCAGAAGACCTTGCTCAATATTGAGGGCCTGGGCCGGCAGCTGTATCCCGATCTCGATCTATGGCAAACCGCATTGCCCTATCTTGAAAACTGGAATGCGAAGCGTCTCAACCCATTCACTGTGTTAAGCAGAATTCAGGAGAATATTCCGGGCTGGATAGAGCAGCTACCGGAACTTCCACAGTTGATGATCGATGCTGTCACTCAAAGCAGTCAGCTCAGCGAAATAAATAAGACCCTGCGACAACAACAAGCTGCGGCCGCATTCGCACTGCAGCGCCAGCGACGCCAGTCGGTCTTTGCCGGAGTCACTGCACTGGCAATATCCGTGCTTGCACTGCTACCCGCTGTCTCTGAGACTATGGCCAATGTCCCTGCGCTCAGCCTCGGCTTCGCTGCCCTGGGGGTTTATCTTTTGTGTTTTAACCGGTGAAGTAGCATACTTAGCCGATGCCTTCTTACCTCGATCAAATCAACTGGAATGCAGACGGGCTGGTGGCTGTAGTCACTCAGGATGCCACTAGTGGTCGCATACTTACCCAGGCCTGGTTAAATCGGGATGCGCTTGAAGCCGCGGTGAACGAGCAGCGTGCCGTGTACTGGTCGCGCTCCCGAGCGCGGCTCTGGCGCAAGGGCGAGGAATCTGGCAACGTGCAGAAGCTTGTGGATGTATATCTGGACTGCGACAATGACGCCGTGTGTTATCGCGTCGAGCAGATAGGGGGCATCGCCTGCCACACCGGCCGCGAAAGTTGTTTCTACCAGAGGCTGGACGCGGGCTGCTGGCACACAGTGGATCCGGTATTAAAAGATCCTGAACTGATGTACAAGCGGAACTGAGATTTAAGCAAGATAGCAAACGACGCTATCTATTGAACAGAGCAGGGCTGTTTGCCTGCCAATTAACCAGCGATACGTGACCCGATCATGAGCGAAGTACTGACAGCACTAACGGCAATACTGGAGCAGCGCAAGTCGGCTGCGGCTACTGACTCCTATGTTGCCAGTCTCCACGCCAAGGGTCTTAACAAGATACTGGAAAAAATTGGCGAGGAAGCCACGGAAACAATTTTAGCGGCAAAAGAATATGAAAATGGCGACGAGCCAGCCAAGCAGGCGGTTATAGAAGAAACCGCCGACCTTTGGTTTCACACCATGGTCATGTTAAGTCATCTCGACTTGCGATCGGATCAGGTGTTGGAGGAGCTCGAAAAACGCTTTAACATGTCCGGCCTTGAAGAAAAGGCATCACGATAAACACGTTCCCGGTAGAATATTAAACAGTTACCGGCTTTGGAGGTACACAATGGGTATAGGTGGTATTGGAATTTGGCAGCTATTGATCGTTTTACTGATCGTGGTAATGCTATTTGGCACTAAAAAACTTCGGAACATTGGCTCCGATCTCGGCGGCGCCTTGAAGGGGTTTAAAACCGCCATGAAAGACGATGAATCCAAAGACTCTGCAGCCACCGAGGAATCTGAAGAGTCAAACGCGTCGACTGGGGAAACTATCGACGCCACCCCCGAGAAGGAAGACTAGGGAGTAGCGCGAAGTCACAGGCGTTGTAACAGCAGGCAGCCCGAGCAAATCCGCATGCGACAGATTTAATAGCACAGCTACTCCTTCAATGTAACGAGCTGCCATTCACCGTTAGCGTCTTAAACCGCTCACCAGACTCCAACTTATGTTTAACATGCACTCGACTGAACTTCTACTAGTCTGCATTGTGGCCTTGATAGTGATAGGCCCGGAGCAGCTGCCGTCGGCTATTAGAACCGCCGGACTGTGGATTGGTCGCTTCCGTCGGAGCTTCTACAAGGTTAAATCCGAGATTGAACGGGAGTTGAATGCAGACGAAATACGCCGGCAGCTACACAATGAATCTGTTATGGGTGAGATCGAAGATGCTAAATCTCAGCTACAGAGCGTGGCGAAAGATGCCGAGGAATCGGTCAACAATATCGTCAACACGGACAATTTCGATCCGGGTGCATCGAAGCAATCCTACGAGAAAGACAAAGACGAAGAGAAAGGGAAAATCAGTGGCGACAAGCCTGAAAAGCCACTGCAACAGGAAGTAACAGAAGAATTAAAAGCAGTGGGCGAGCAGGTAGAAAGTGTTAAGCAGCAGATCTATGGCAGCGGCAAGAATCCCAAACTAGCAAGCAGCACCGAATCCGATGGCAAGCCCGAGGGTAAGTCCGACGAGAAAGCCAAGCTGGTTGTCAACAATACAAGCAAGCAAAAAAATGACATCGGCTGAAGACGAAAAAGAGCTCACACTCATAGATCACCTGGTAGAGCTTCGTGATCGAATCCTGAAAAGCGTTGTCGTGCTGGTGCTGTTATTCCTGGCGCTTTTCTATTTTTCCAATGACATCTATACCTACGTAGCAGAACCTCTGCTCGACGCCTTGCCAGAAAACACCAGCATGATTGCCATCGATCCGACGGCGCCGTTCTTCGCTCCATTCAAACTAACCTTCTACGTCGCGTTTATGTTGACGGCTCCCTATATTCTGTTTCAGCTGTGGTCATTTATTGCTCCAGGGCTATACAAAAACGAAAAAGAAATTGCTATTCCGCTGTTTATCTCCAGCGTGGTTTTGTTCTACGCTGGCATAGCCTTTGCGCGCTATATATTGTTTGACATAATTTTTGGTTTTTTTATCTCGGTGGCACCTGAGGGTATTCAGGTCGCGCCCGACATTAGCAGTTTCCTCAGCTTTGCTCTAACCCTGTTCTTTGCCTTCGGGATTGCATTCGAAATACCGATTGCGGTGTTCCTGTGCATCTGGGCTGGATTGGCAGAGCCGGACTCACTTACCCAAAAACGCCCGTACGTGGTAGTCGGTTGCTTCGTGGTAGCGATGATGCTGACGCCACCGGACCCGTTCACGCAGTCGATGTTGGCATTCCCGATGTGGGCACTGTTTGAGTTAGGGATAGTGGCTGGCAGGATAGTGGGTAAACGCAAGCAAGAGGACGATGAAGCCAACAATGACGCTGACTCTAAAGCCTGAGTAGTCAGACCTGCAAAATAAAAGTTACCGGCCCATCATTTTCTAGCGTAATTTGCATGTCCGTCGCAAATTTTCCGTCTCGAACGACCTCGTGCCGCGCCATTGCCGTAGCGACTAGCCGCTGATAGATTTTCTCAGCTTCCGCAGGCGGCTTGGCAGAAGTAAAGCTGGGGCGCAGACCTTTATCCGTACTTGCCGCCAGGGTGAACTGGGACACCAACATCAGCTCCCCACCCACAGCCTTCAAATCCAGATTCATGCGGCCCTCATCGTCGCCGAAAACCCGGTAGGCCAGGATCTTATCCACCAGCTTTCCCGTGAGCCCGGCATTATCGGCTGTTTCAATACCTATGAAGGCGAGCAACCCTGGGCCAATTTCAGAATAGAGCTGCCCATCGATTTTTACCCGCGCCCAATTGACGCGTTGAATGAGTGCGATCATGCAGCGACCACTCCAGGGCGTTAGCTGGCAGCTTGCAATTGCCGGGCAATATCGGCAACCGCTCGCACCAGGGCGTCGACGGTGCCCGGTTCCGAGGCGGAATGGCCAGAATCCCGCACGATGACAAGCTCCGAGTTAGGCCAGTGCTGATGCAGCGAGTGGGCATTGCTAAGCGGGCAAACCATATCGTAGCGGCCGTGAACAATGCGGCCGGGGATGTCCTGGATCGACTGCATATTCTCGAGCATTTGGTTTTCGTCGATAAAACCCTTATTGACAAAATAGTGGGACTCGATGCGGGCTAATGCCAGGGCATTGTGAGGTTTGGTGAATTTGGCCAGCGCCGTTGGGCTGGGTCTCAGCTTGGCACAATTCCCCTCCCATGCCGACCAGGCTTTGGCCGCGCCCATGCGCAGCAATTCATCGTCACCCTGCAAGCGGGAATAGTAGGCCTGTGCCAGATCATCCCGTTCATCCTCGGGAATAGGCTTGATGAACTCCTCCCAGAAATCCGGAAATATGCGGTTGGCTCCATCCTTGTAAAGCCAGTCGAAGTCACCTTGCCGACAGAGAAATATTCCTCGCAAAATCAGCGCCATTACCCGGTCCGGGTACTGTTGTGCGTACAACAAGCTTAGCGTAGACCCCCACGAACCACCGAATAAAACCCAGCGCTCAATGCCCAGATAGTTTCGAATAGCCTCCATGTCGTCAATAAGATCCTGGGTCGTATTCTCTGTCAATTCACCATGGGGTGTAGAACGACCACAGCCACGCTGATCAAAAGTGATTATGTGATAGATAGCAGGGTCATAGAAACGGCGGGAACTGGCGTCACAGCCTCCACCAGGGCCACCGTGTACAAACAGGATGGGAATACCGTCTGGATCGCCGGCCTCATCCACATACAGCTCGTGCAACTCAGACACCTTAAAGGCGTGACGCTTGTAAGGTTTCAATTCAGGATAGAGAACGAGCATGTAGCCTTCCTTCTGCAGTGGGCACTTGGGGTGAAGGTCTGCCTGTTGTTTCGATACGTAGTGCGATGCGACTGCTGGCCAGACTAAAGATATTGAAGCATTAATCACCGGCTGCCAACAACACCCTTATGCCAGGCCTTAGCTATTTCCCTTAGCGATTCCTTAGCTATTTTTTCTAACCGCGGGCGGCAAGCCCTCGATTCATGCGCTTGCGCTCGTTCTCACTAAGGTAACGCTTGCGTAAACGAATACTTTCTGGTGTGATCTCAACCAACTCATCATCGGCGATAAACTCCATCGCCTGCTCCAGGCTATGAATAACCGGCGGTGTCAATACAATATGCTCATCTGTACCCGATGCCCGCACATTGGTTAGCTGCTTGGCCTTGGTGGGGTTGACTATCAGATCATTGTCACGGGTATGAAGACCAACAATCATGCCTTCGTAGACCTCGATATTGGGCCCCACGAAGAGCCTGCCCCGTTCCTGCAGATTGAACAAGCCAAAGCCCAGAGTCTTGCCCTTGACCATAGAAACTAAGACGCCACGATTGCGCGTTGCCAGCTCCGTATCTATATACTCACCGTAATGATCGAAGACGTGTGTCATCAATCCGGAGCCGGAAGTCATGGACAGAAATTGCGAGCGAAACCCTATCAGCCCTCTGGTGGGCACCAGGAACTCCAGCCGCACCCTGCCTTTGCCATCGGGCAGCAGGTCCTGCATCTTGACACGGCGATGACCCAGCTCCTCGATCACAGACCCCTGATACTGTTCATCGCAATCGATAACCAGAGACTCATAGGGCTCCTGTTTTACGCCGTCGACCTCGTGAATAATTACTTCGGGCCGGGACACAGCTAATTCAAAGCCTTCCCGTCGCATACTCTCGATAAGCACCGACAGATGCAGTTCGCCACGACCCGATACCTTATACTTGTCCGGAGTGTCACCGGGCTCAACCCGTAGCGCGACGTTGTGCAGCAGCTCCCTTTCCAGCCTTTCCTTGATATTTCGGGTGGTGACATACTTGCCTTCGAGCCCGGCGAAGGGAGAGTCGTTGACTTGAAACGTCATGCTGATGGTGGGCTCGTCCACCTGCAGTGGCGGCATGGCTTCTACTTTATTCGGATCACAGAGTGTGTCGGAGATATTCAGATTTTCGATGCCGGTAATACAAACAATTTCGCCGGCATGCGCTTCCTCGACGTCGATTCTTTCCAGGCCGAGGTGGCTCTTAACCTGTAGAATTTTACCCTTGCGCTGGTCGCCGCCACTATTGACGATCACCACTTGTTGATTCTTAAAGGCCTTACCGCGACTGATACGGCCGATGCCGATCACGCCCACATAGCTATTGTGATCCAGTGCGCTGATTTGCATCTGCAGGGGGGCATCGACAACCACGTCCGGCATCGGAACCTTGTCTACAATGGTTTCCAGCAAGGGCAACATATCCTCCGCCAGATCCTCATGTTCCAGTCCCGCCACACCGTTCAGGGCCGAGGCATAAACAATGGGAAAATCCAGTTGTTCATCAGTGGCGCCTAATTTGTCGAACAAATCGAACACTTCATCCACCACCCAATCGGGTCGGGCACCGTCGCGGTCAACCTTGTTAATGACAACGATAGGGTTCAAGCCCTGGGCGAAAGCCTTCTGGGTGACAAACCGGGTTTGCGGCATGGGCCCGTCGACGGCATCCACCAACAACAGCACGCTGTCGACCATGGACAGCACGCGCTCGACTTCGCCGCCGAAATCGGCATGACCCGGCGTGTCGACGATATTAATGTGGTAGCCATTCCAGTTGATGGCGGTGTTCTTGGCGAGGATCGTTATGCCCCGTTCCCGCTCCTGGTCATTGGAATCCATCACCCGTTCCAATTTTTTGCCCCGGGTTTCCACGGTGCGAGACTGCTGCAGCAGTTTATCGACAAGCGTAGTTTTGCCGTGATCGACGTGGGCGATGATGGCTATATTTCGAATTTTCTCAATCACAACATTTCAACCGTTTGCTGTTTTGCCCCTGCACAGAAGTGTCCGGCTACTCGCCGATAATAACCTGCCGGTGCGAGAATTTATTTCAGGAGGCACACAAAAGGCGGCGAGTATACACGAGACCGCCGCCCATGATGAGTATTTATTGCCGATACTGACGATCGAGTAGGGGGGAATTTTTTGAATTATTCGCCAATAGTGACGCAGTGGGACAAATCCAGCACCGCCACATTGGCAAAGCCTTCATCGAGCAAATGTGCAGCGTGCAAGCGGCTCATCATGCCCTTGTCGCAGAACAGTAAAAAGTGCCGGTCTTTGTCCAGGCTGGTAAAACTGGTTCGCAATTGGTAGAAGGGAATATTAATCACCTCAGTGGCCGTTGTCGACTGGTCCAAAACCAGGGGCCTGCTTTCCAATTCGCTGGGATGTCGAATATCTATTACCGTGTGCCCAACTTCGATCTTGCTGACTATTTTGACCTCCGCCGCTTCCTGCTCGAAGTCCTCTACCAGCTCGGTAATAAGTTGGTGCTTCGCATTTTTGACCGCCTCATCCAGTACCGCAAAGTCAAATCGTGTCTCTTCGTGTTCGATCTGCTCTCGCTTCGCCCGGGTGGTAGGGTTCTTCGAAATGACAGCGCAATACTCGGGGATATTTCGGGAGAATTCCTCGGTGCCGATGGCTCTGGCTATGTCGATGATCTCCTGCTTATTGGAGGTGCTCAGTGGTCGCAGCACCAGGGATTCGGCAGCGGCGTCTATTACCGCCAGATTCGGCAAGGTCTGACTGGAGACCTGCGCCACACTCTCCCCGGTCACCAGCGCGTTAATTTGCATCTGCCGGGCAATTTCATCGGCCGCCCGCAACATCATACGTTTCAGTACCACGCCCATCTGTGAGTTGTCGATGTGATTGAGAATCTCTGCAACGACGGGCTCGAAAGGCACGGAAATAAACTTTACCCGGTGGGTACTGTGATATTTCATCCACAGAAACAGCGCGACTTCCTTCACCGCCAGCTCATGGGCTCTGCCGCCAAGATTGAAAAAACAATAGTGAGTCTGCAGCCCGCGCTTGATACAGAGATAGCTGGACACCGATGAATCGAAGCCGCCCGAGATCAGGGAAAGCACCGAATCCTGGCAGCCCAGGGGATAGCCACCCAAGCCCTGGAGTTGCTGCCTGATCACAAACAGCAGGTCCTGACGAATTTCAAGCGCCACGGCGACATCGGGATTCACCAGTTTGACGCCAGCCGCCTCGGTTTGTTGATTCAATCCACCGCCTACGTACTTCTCAACATCCACCGACTTGAAGGGATGGCGACCGCTGCGCTTACAGCGCACGGCAAACCTTTTGCCGGCCAGTCTTTCAGTAAACAAGGACAGGCAGATCTGCAAGATGCCTTCCATGTCTGTAAGCGGAAACTTGTCCACCTCCTGCACCAGCGCAATCCCCGGAATCCGAGCCAGCTGTTCTACCAGGTTGGCGCGCAGATCATTGCCTGCTGCAACGGCCTGGTTCGCAACGGTTTCAATCTCTATGATGTCCCACGCGCCGGTGACTGTCGCCGTGTCATCTAACAGCTTCACCACCGAGCGAATGTTCTTGCGTAACTGGCGCACAAAGCGCTTGCGCACAGGCCGGCTTTTGATAGAGATTTCGGGAAATATTTTAATCAGGAACAGCATGTCTGGACTCGGTTGCAAGCGAAGGTAGAACTACTCGATAACTAGGCGTCAGGCGAGAATTGATGTCGTTTTAGTTGATTCCGCAGCAGGAAATAGCACAATATTGGTGCAATAATTTTAGCTTCGATCTATTTTGGTGCGAAAATATTTTCTATAATCGCAAGCCTACCGTAAAATCAGGCTTTGCAGCCACCCCTTTAATGGCATATATTTTGCTCCTTCCGAAGCGCACACGGCAAATCACTGCGAAGAGAGCGTTATTGCGTCTCCTGAGTAGCTGGAAAGCCCTGTAAACCTTGACTGGATCTGGAGATTGGCTCTTTCGTGAGCAGCATCGGCTGTTATGACTTTTTGGCGAAACCGGAAGTTAGAGAAACGAGCAAACGTCATAACACTGTAAATTAGTCGATAATGATTAGGAGAACGACAGAAAATGAAAACTAAACTGGAATACATCTGGCTGGACGGATACAAGCCAACTCAAAGCCTGCGCAGCAAGACTCAGGTAAGAGCGGACTTTGGTGGCACCCTGGAAGAATGTCCCATGTGGAACTTCGATGGCAGTTCAACCGACCAGGCCTCCGGTGGTGACTCCGACTGCCTGCTGAAGCCGGTAGCCCTATATCCTGATCCTGATCGCGCCAGCGCCTATCTGGTCATGTGTGAAGTAATGAATGCCGACGGCTCTCCCCATGAGTCCAACGGCCGCGCCACTATCGATGATGACGATGAAGATTTCTGGTTTGGTTTTGAGCAGGAATATTTCCTTTGGGATCTGAAGACTAACTTACCGCCGGGCTTTCCACCGGGTGGATACCCCGGTCCGCAGGGCCCCTATTACTGCTCCGTTGGCGCCGCCAACGCTTATGGCAGGGACTGTATCGAAGATCACATGGACCTGTGCCTGGAAGCCGGCATCAATCTCGAAGGCATCAACGCCGAAGTGGCAGCCGGGCAATGGGAATTTCAGGTGTTCGCCAAGGGCGCCAAGCAGGCCGGTGACGAAATCTGGTTGGCTCGCTATCTGTTGGAACGCACCGCCGAGCGCTACGGCTTCGGCATCAACTACGAACCCAAGCCGCTCGGTAAACACCTGGACTGGAACGGTTCCGGCATGCATGCAAATTTTTCCAATAAAGCCATGCGCGAAGATGGTGATGAGTCCGTCTTCACCCGAATCTGCGAAAATTTCGGCAAGCACATCGACCGCCACATCAACGTCTATGGCGCCGACAACGATCAGCGCCTGACCGGTCAGCACGAGACTCAGTCAATCGATATGTTCAGCTACGCCGTCTCCGACCGCGGTGCCTCAATCCGCATTCCGGTCACCACGGTGCAGGATGGCTGGAAAGGGCGATTAGAGGATCGGCGCACAGCTTCAAATGCCGACCCTTACAAGGTCGCTGCGGTGATTGTTCGGACCACAAAGGAAGCACTGGCCTAGTTCACTAGCACCCTCGTATAACTACAATCTCCACCGCAAACCCGGGTAGGGCTGGCCTCTACCCGGGTTTTTTACACGGCTATTTCGGCTTCACGCACTCAGCCCCACTTGTGCGACGCACTATATTGGTGCATAGTTTCTTCGGCTCGCACTGATCTACCACTGATTCCGGCGCAAACGCACCGAATAATCGCCCTGTTGCGCCCTTTCACCCCCTACATCAGTCCTGGATTGCTATTTGCATAGAGAGACAGACACAAACACAGGCATGGACACAGCGACTGCATTGCAAGCAGTGCTTGCCTCGCAAGCTGCTGGCACGCAAAAGCCAGCGGCCAGCGCAACCAACAAAACTACAACTGAGCAACGCCGTGACTCTGGATAACGTATACAAACGTCTGCTGAACAACCTCAACACCGGGGTACTGCTGTTGGATAGCGAGTTACGTCTGCTTTATATCAACATAGCTGCGGAGAACTTACTAGAAATTAGCGACCGTAAAGCACAGCAGTTGTTTATCGGTGATGTGTTCATCAATGCCGCGGAGGATATACAGGAAATGCAGGCCGCGCTGAGCAACTACAGCAGCTTCACCCGGCGCCGGGCAGAATTTCTACTGCCCCACGGCAAGCTCATCAGTGTGGACTACACAATCAATACTTTTGAGGAAGATTCTGAACCCCGGGCTTTGCTGGAACTGAACTCACTGGAACACATTAACCGCATCAGCCGCGAAGAACACCTGAATTCGGCCCATGCCACCACCGTCGAGCTGGTGCGTGGCCTGGCCCACGAAATCAAGAATCCGCTGGGTGGCATCCGTGGTGCTGCCCAGTTGCTGGCCCAGGAACTGCCCAGCGCCGAACTGCGAGAGTACACCAGCGTAATCATTGATGAGGCCGACCGCCTGCACCGACTGGTTGATCGTCTGGTGGGTTCCCGCACTCCGCCGGCATTGAAGGACATCAATATTCACGAGGTGATGGAACGCGTGCGCAACCTGGTGGAAGCCGAGATAGTCGACCAAAGCATTAAGCTGATCGCCGACTACGATCCAAGTATTCCGCCGATACATGCCGATGCCGAGCAATTAATTCAGGCCATTCTGAACATCGTGCGCAACGCCATGCAGTCCCTCACCAGTCCGGGTGTAAAACATGATCTGGGGAAAATTCATTTGCGCACGCGGATACTCCTCAACACCTCCATTGGTTCCAGATTGCACCGTCTCGTTGCCAGCATAAAAATTATCGACAATGGCCCGGGCATCAATGCCGAAATTATAGACACGATTTTTTATCCGATGATAAGTGGCCGCGCCGAGGGTAAGGGTCTGGGGCTGTCTATCGCCCACGGCATCATCAATCAGCACCAGGGCATGATCGAATGTGAAAGCCGGCCGGGCGCAACCTGTTTTGAAGTGCTGCTGCCAGTGAGCGAGCAAAGCCAGGACGGCCAGTGACTTAAACCAAGTGTTTCCTATTTTTTGAATATCAGGCAGGACAGAAACGATGAACTCACACAATTCAGTCTGGATACTTGACGACGATCGATCCATTCGCTGGGTGTTGGAAAAATCTCTCAACAAGGCGGGCCTGAATACGCTGACTTTCGATAACGGTGATGACTTGTTACACCGACTGGCGCAGGAGACGCCAGATGCCATCATCAGCGATATCCGCATGCCCGGCATCAGCGGCCTCGATCTGCTCACTACGATTCAGGAGAGCCATCCGCAGCTACCGGTGATTATCATGACGGCACACTCAGACCTGGACAGCGCCGTCTCTTCGTACAGCCGTGGCGCCTTCGAGTATTTACCCAAGCCCTTCGATATCGAGGAAGCCGTGGCCATGACTCAGCGGGCGCTGGCCCATGCTGCCGAGCAGAGCGTTGCACCTGTCAGCAGTCCGAAGATCGCCCAGAGCCAGGAAATTATCGGCGAGGCACCGGCGATGCAGGAGGTGTTTCGCGCCATCGGTCGCCTCTCCCAGTCTAATATCTCGGTGCTGATTAATGGTGAATCCGGTACCGGCAAGGAACTGGTGGCGCAGGCACTGCATCGTCACAGCCCGCGCCGGGACCAGGCCTTTATACCGCTGAACGTGGCCGCGATCCCCAGAGAATTGATCGAATCAGAACTCTTCGGCCACGAGAAAGGCGCCTTCACCGGCGCCTCCCATCAGCGCATCGGCAGATTCGAACAGGCCAATGGTGGCACCCTGTTTCTGGATGAGATCGGTGATATGCCGGCGGACACCCAGACCCGTTTACTACGAGTGCTCTCCGATGGCGAATTCTATCGAGTGGGTGGGCATACGTCCATCAAGGTCGATGTACGCATTATCGCTGCCACTCATCAAAATCTGGAGCAATTGGTGGCGGCCCAGTTGTTCCGAGAAGACCTGTTTCACCGACTCAACGTTATCCGCATTCACATACCGCGGCTGAGTGATCGCCGTGAGGATATCCCACTGCTGGCCAGCCACTTTCTCGCCAGTGCTGCCAAAGAGTTAGACGTGGAACCTAAAATACTGCGCCCGGAAACCGAGCAATTCCTGACCGAGTTAAGCTGGCCCGGTAATGTGCGTCAGCTGGAAAATTTTTGCCGCTGGGTGACGGTAATGGCGTCTAGCCGGGAAGTGCATTTGAGCGATTTGCCACCAGAATTCTCCGCTCAGGAAGCCACCAGCGGTGGCGGTGGCGACTGGGCTGCGAATTTAGAGGAATGGGCAGATCAACAACTAAGTGGGGGCAATACCGGCATACTCAATCAGGCCACACCGATGTTTGAACGCGCCATGATTAACAGCGCGCTCAAGCATACTGCAGGCCGCCGGCGTGATGCGGCTACCTTGCTGGGCTGGGGCCGTAACACCTTGACGCGGAAGATTAAGGAATTGGAAACGCTGGAAACTCCTGACGCATAGCTTATCTGGGGCACCTCTGAATAACGCCGTTAGCTCTCAGCGGGACATAAAGCACTCATATGCTAGGCGTGCATTGAAGCTAATGTCCCTAGCCCCGTTAATTAGCACCGATGTAAATCTCCTGCCAGTTTATGACTCGGTCGTGTCCTCTGTAGGTACCAAATTCGACGATGCCCCGTGGGTTGTTGTTGTAGTTATTGTTAGGTATTTCATCGTAATCATCGGCATCACCGCGCCAGTCATAGCGCAGAAAATCCAGCGAGGTTGGCAGGTTGACATCACCGAGATCGAATTCAACCAGCACGCGACCAGTGTTCTCCCCCAACGGCGCGGAAGTAATAAAGGGTCTGTCCGCATCGTCGCTGTCATCGGTGTTGCCATCGGCGAGACGATTGGTCCGACCCTGGAACATTGTGACGGTGAAATCACCACCAGCCTCGATGGATGTGTCGCCGTTACCGAGGGGCGCTTCATAGCTAGTGCCTATATACGTCAGGGCCGGAGCACTAAGATCAAATAACAACGCGGTACAACTGTCGTCGGTATTCACCACGAAATTACTACCGTCGAAATATTCGGTGCGCAGGGGGATACCCAGGTCTTCAGTTTCCGGGCCATAGGCGTTGTCCACCAGCAGCCGGCCATAGCGAAATTCGTGCGTGCCGATAAGCCTGAACAGGTCTACCCCTGGCTCGGTTGCGCCATCATCCAGATCCACATCCAACACATCCAGCACCACATCATTGCCGCCACCAATGCCCCTGGTGTCCTTCTGACGGTGGGCGATTACGATTTGCGTCACCTCGCCCTGGCCCATCTGACTTTCGAAATAATCGAGCGAGCGTTGAATCTCCAACACCAGCCGCTCTTTCAGTGTGTCCCACTCGGCAGACTGCATGACATCCGGATCCAGTTGCGTGTTAATACGCCGGGTCAAGTACAGGTCGCCATTGCGGGTAATGTTCATGGTGCTACCGGTGCGACGCAAATCCATGAACGCCACACCATTGGTATCCGCGATGTAGCCGGTCGAGAGGTTCTTCATCGCCAGTTCCGGAATATCGATAACAGCAAGTTCGAGCCCACTGGCGGTGACCTTCTCGACGATCTGTTGCACTCGAGATTTCTGTGACGCCACCACATACACCATCTTGCGACCACGGTAGGCGTCCTCCGGAATCTCGAACACATCGAGGGCAGCGTCCTCAACTTTGGTGTCGAGTAAACCCTTAATCTTCCAGCGCACGGCAGCACGCATTTCCTTGGGCTCGACATTGGGCGCCTCCACCAAGTGCAGGCTGTAGTCTTTAGGGTTCAGCACGAAGCTGCACTGGGCACCCTCGAGTTTTAATTTCTTGACGATTTTGATCAGCGCATCGGCGGCATCTCTCTCAGAATCAACATCCACGGTTTCCCAATGCAACAAATACGGGGCGCCATCCCGCTCCCCCATATGGGCGAGCGCGAGCTGATCGACATTAAATGCTACGCCGACCCGGTCTGAAGACTTTGCTTTCTTCTTGAAAAATTGCATTATCGCCCGTTCTCTTTCAGTTATAGCCCTGATTACCGCCGCTTCCCGAGCAATTCCTTTTTTCGGGGGGCCAGTATCCCTGTCTTGCGCGCAGTAACGCCCAAAACTTAAGGGAAGCCTTTAAGGAGTATCGTTTAAGCCACTAAATTCTATAACAAAATAGTGCAATCGCCGGGATAAACTAGGGTAAGGATGAATCCTGTAATTTTGCGGCTCCAGGCTGATCACGGAAGATCGGGGTAAAAGTGGGAAGAAATCGATCTGACGGATTTGCGGGCAAAAACTGTGCAACATGTGATAAACATTAACTTTCCGGGCTATTGTCAGGAACCAAGGAACGAGCGATGATCAATATTGTCCTGTTTGAGCCTGAAATCCCACCCAATACCGGGAATATCATCCGACTGGCCGCCAACACCGGTTCACCATTGCATCTAATAAAGCCGCTTGGCTTCGAATTGGACGACAAACGCATGCGTCGGGCTGGGCTGGATTATCACGAATATGCTGGCGTTTCGATCTATGAAGACTTTTCCGAATTTCTTGAGAAGCACGGTGGCAAACGCTTGTTTGGCATCAGCACAAAAGCTAGTCGACACTATAGTGACGTGGATTTTGAAGACGAGGATTTTGTGATATTTGGCCCGGAAACCCGCGGCTTACCGGACTCTGTGCGACAGGGACTGGGGGCGAACAGAATCCTGAGGATTCCGATGCTGGAGGCGAGCCGTAGCCTGAATTTGTCCAACGCGACGGCGGTGGTGGTCTATGAAGCCTGGCGTCAGCTGGGCTTCCCAACCGGTAACTAAGTAGACGGTAACTAATTAGTCAATCCTGCAAAGTCATGGATGACTTTGCAGGATGTGGTGCCCCAGCTGTTGGCGCGCTCGCATTGCCCTTGACTGGCAATGATTGCACATCCACGTGCAACTATTGCGTGGTTTCAGGTGCAGCTTCGTCCGTTGCCGCTCCATTGCCATTTTCAGCGGCGGCTGCCTGATCCGCTTGTGCCTGTTTCTGCTGGGCATAGAGAGCGTCGAAGTTAATCGGAGCCAGCATCAAGGCTGGAAAACTACCTTTAACAACCAGTGAATCTATCGCTTCACGCGCATAGGGGAAGAGGATGTTGGGGCAGACGGTAGAGAGAACCTGCTCCATCTGCTCTTCATCGAATTCTCGGCAAGTGAATATGCCGGCCTGATGAATCTCGACCAGGAACGCCGATTGGTCTTCCAGTTTCGCTTCCGCCGTGAGCACCAATACCACCTCGTAGGTGTCGTCCTGTATCTTGGCGTTGCGAGTCTTTATGTCGAAATTAATTTTGGGCTCCCAGGCGCCCTGAAAAACCAGTGGGCTACGTGGCGATTCGAACGAGCAATCTTTTAGATACAGCCGTTGCAGTGCGAACCGTGCGCCTTGTGCCTGCGCAGTAGCCCCCTGCTGCGGTGCCGCCACGGCCTCGGTGGACTCTTCATTTTCATTGCTGCCGTTGTTGTTCTCTTCGTTGTCTGCCATGTTAATTCCTATCGCTTGCTAGCTGTTTACATTGTTGTGACTTTGGAGTCTATTTATAAACTCTTTAATTATAAACCAAGGGCATAGACTGCGCCTTCCACTCAGCCAGGCCACCGGATAGTTTGTACACCTCGGTATGGCCGGCCTCCTGCAGGGTCTTGGCCGCCTCACCGGATTGCTGGCCTAACTTGCATACCACCACCACCGGTTTTTCGCTGTGCTTCTTCATTTCGGTAACGCGCTGCTTCAATTTCGACAGGGGGATATGAATGGAATCGACAATATGCCCACTTTCGAATTCTTTCTTCTCGCGAATGTCGACGATAACGGCGCCTCTTCGATTAATCAGCATCACCGCCTGTTGGGGGCCTACACCCTTGCTGGCCGTACGCTGGTGGAAGAAAATGATTGCCGCCAGTGATACCAGCCACATGCCAGAGAGCAGCAGGTGGTTGCCTAAAAATTCGATAAATTGCGCCATGTTAGCTTCAGTCTTTTCCGGGGTTTTCCGTTGCCTGACACTTGTCCGGCCAACGCTCTGAATAAAAAAGGGGTGCAGTATACACGTCTGAGCAGCTCGACAGAAGCAGCAGGGAGGCTGCCAGGGAATCTCTGATTAATAAACCGGACCGCCGGTCCAGGTCTACTGGTGGCAATAGCCTCGCTTAAAAAATCGCTTTCGAGGATAATGCGCTCTCCTTTTCACCCAGCCTGACTGCAGGAATAGCAGCACCAATGACCACCAAAAAAACTGCTCTGCTTTTAATACTCGATGGCTGGGGTCATCGAGAGCAAACTGACAGCAACGCCATTCACGCCGCCAACAGCCCAAATTGGGACGCGCTCTGGACCAACCGCCCGCATACCCTGATCAGAACCTCCGGCAACGCCGTCGGCTTGCCAGCGGGACAAATGGGCAACTCCGAAGTCGGTCACATGAACCTTGGCGCCGGCCGGGTGGTCTATCAAAGCCTCACCCGCATCGACCAGGATATCAGCGACGGTGGCTTCTTCGAGAATCCGGTGCTAACTGCCGCAGTGGCGAAAGCCGTCAGCAACAACAGCGCCCTGCACGTCTTTGGCCTACTCTCGCCAGGCGGTATCCACAGCCATGAAAACCAGATCATGGCGCTACTCGAGCTGGCCGTAAAAAACGGTGCCAACAGAATCTACATGCACGCCTTTCTCGATGGTCGTGACACCCCACCCCGTAGCGCCCAACCTTCTCTGGACAAGGCCGATCAGTTCTTGCGCAATACCGGCAAGGGTCGAGTCGCCTCCATCTGTGGTCGCTTCTTTGCCATGGACCGGGACAATCGCTGGGAACGTGTACAGCCAGTCTACGACCTGCTGACCCAGGGCAAAGCAGAGTACAGCTACGACAATGCCGCCGCGGCACTGGACGCTGCCTATGCCAGGGATGAAGACGATGAATTTGTACAGGCGACGCTGATTACAGAAGCTGGCAGCGCCGCCAGGATCGGCGATGGAGATATCGTCGTGTTCATGAATTTTCGCGCCGACCGGGCCCGGGAGTTAAGCCGTGCCTTTGTCGATGCTAACTTCGATGGCTTCGAGCGCGCCACAACACCAGTGCTTGGCGACTTCATCATGCTCACGCAATACTCTGCCAACATCGACGCGCCTTGCGCCTACCCACCGCAACCCCTAAACAATGTACTGGGTGAGTACCTCGCCACTCAGGGTAAGACCCAACTGCGGATCGCCGAGACCGAGAAATACGCCCACGTCACCTTCTTCTTTAATGGCGGTCGCGAGCAAGCCTTCGCCGGCGAGGATCGCGCCTTGATCCCGTCACCCAAGGTGAAGACCTATGACCTGCAGCCGGAAATGTCGGCCTTCGAGCTAACTGAGCAACTGGTCACTGCCATTCGCTCTGGAAAATACGACGCTATTATCTGTAACTACGCCAATGGCGACATGGTGGGACACACCGGCGACTTCGGGGCGGCCATAAAGGCGGTAGAGGCCGTCGACCTTTGTCTCGGTCGCATCGTCGACGCCGTCGTTGAGATGCACGCTGAACTGCTTATCACCGCCGATCACGGCAACGTCGAGGAAATGCTGGACGCTGTCACCGGACAGCCACTCACCTCTCACACCAATGGTCCGGTGCCATTAGTGTACGTGGGTGACAGTGGTAGGCAATTCCTGGGCGACGGCAAGCTGTCTGATTTAGCACCCACCTTGCTGTCGCTGCTAAAGCTGGCAGTTCCTGCAGAAATGACCGGCAAAATACTGTTGGGAGACTAGCCATCAATATCGAATGCAGCTCGGCAAGCCTCTGTGACTGCAACAAGTGGTGTACCTGAAGACAATGGTAGCAGCAGCTAATATTATCCTCCGTAATTTGTGTGCCGCGCCACCACGCTGTGGCTTACGCGCGCGCGCCTCATTGCTTGCCGCCAGCAACTTCTGCAGATTACTCTGTGTTTTATTCTTCTTTACTAGCACTTGCGCACTCGAAGCAGCCGACAACGGCGCGCAGACCGAAGCGGATTTAGCCGTCGTCAATGCTGCCATCGCCGACATCCAGGGCTGGCTTATAGAGGCCGGCGCCCGCCAGAGCCAGGCACAAAAAAATCTGCGCGACGCCGACAAAAACAGCGCCACGGCCGCGCAAACTGCCGCTACAGCCCAGGCTTTACTCGACGCTACCAAATCAGAACTGGCGACGCTGCAGCTTCGAATCAACCAGCTGGAGAGCGACAAAACCCGGCAAAGTGCGCTGCTCGGGCAATCTCTGCGCGCCGCCTACATGGCTGGAGATCAAAGCGCGCTAAAACTGCTGTTGAACCAGCAAGACCTGTCTCGTAGCACCCGCCTGCTGCACTATCATCGCCTCTTCGCCGCCTCCCGCCTCGAGAAAATCGAATCTTTTCAGCGCACACTGGCGGACATTAGTAGCGCTAAGCTGGCGCTGGGAGCGACAGCGGAGGACCTCGGCCGGCAACAGTCTGAGCTTGAACAAAATCTGCTGACGCTGCAGGCTGCGAACGCACAACGCGTACAGGCTCTGTCGGATCTATCCGCCAGCATTGGCTCGCGTAGCAGCGAACTGGAACAACTGCAAGTCAATCAATCTGACCTCGAGGCCTTGTTGCAGCAAATTGCCGAGGCCATGGCACGGGTGCAGTCGGTGGCAAACCTGCCTGCCTTCACCGCGCAGCGTGGCAAGCTGCCATTGCCTGCAGACGGCCCGGTGATCAGCCGCTTTGGATCCCAATATGGCGAAGGCGCGCTCACCCGGCGGGGCATCACTATAGGCGTTGCCGAAGGCACCCCGGTGCAGGCGGTGCATCCCGGCCGAATTGTGTTTTCAGATTGGCTGCGAGGCTCGGGTTTGCTGGTCATCATCGATCATGGCGATGGCTATATGAGCCTCTATGGTGCCAACCAGACGCTGTCGAAACAGGCCGGCGACTGGGTAGATGCCGGTGATGTTCTCGCTACATCCGGCGTCCGCGGAGACAACACCGCCGGGGTCTACTTTGAGATCCGCCACCACGGCACAGCAGAGAACCCGTCCAGCTGGCTGCAAAACTGATTGGATCTACGATCTGCTGTTCCACAAATGTTCAGGACGTGAATTTGGTACTCAGTGCAGTGACCGTCGCCCGCAGGGAGCGGGCGTCGAGCCTACAGGGATGTATTTACGGCGTGTCACGGAAGTGAGCACCAGATTCATATCTGTCTCTGAGCTAACATCAGGTAGATATTGATCCGTGCGGACTTCCCCTAGAATCTTTTTCGCCCGTAGCCGGTCTTTTAAGCCAATATCGCCCGTTAGCGGTCGCAACTCGTAGGACATGCGACAGCAGGCCGCCCCAACGCGCCTCGCACGGAGAGTTGCCTATTCCCCGGTAAACTGAAACACTAGGCGCATTGGTTAAACTGAATACAGCATCAGATCAGGACTATACTATGACTTTCTTTCAACACCCCCGGCGTCGCCTCATCGCCCTGGCGCTCGCAACAACCCTGCTTGCGCCACTCACTGTTGCTGCCCAGGACAACACCCCGGCTCCGCTACCGCTGGATGAAGTACGCATGTTCACCGAGGCGCTGGAGCGTATCCGTCTGTCCTACGTGGAAGAAATCGACGACAAGACCCTGTTGGAGAATGCCATTCGCGGCATGCTCGCCGGGCTCGATCCGCATTCTGCCTACATGGCTGACGACGACTACGATTTGCTGCAGGAAACTACTACCGGTGAATTTGGTGGGCTCGGCGTGGAAGTGGGCAGTGAAAATGGCTACATCAGGGTAATCAGCCCTATCGACGATTCGCCTGCCGACCGTGCCGGAATTAAGGCTGGCGATCTGATTATCCAAATTAACAACAAGCCCTTACGAGAAATGCTGCCGGAAGAAGCCGCGCAGATGATGCGCGGCGAACCTGGCACCGAGGTTACCGTGACGGTTGCACGCGAAGGTCAGGAACCTTTCGACGTGACCGTCACCCGCGAAGTCATCGCCCTCACCAGCGTACGCGGCAGAATACTGGCGCCGGGCTATGCCTATATTCGCATCTCCCAGTTTCGAGTCAACACCGACGACGACCTCGAGGCCAAGATCGAGGAGCTGCTGGAAGAGCACGGTGAACTGGATGGCATTGTCCTGGACCTGCGCAACAATCCCGGCGGTGTCCTCCAGGCCTCTGTCGGCGTCGTGGACTCCTTTATCAGTGAAGGCCGCATCCTCTACACCAAGGGTCGACTGGACGAAGTCGGCATGGAGTTTTCAGCGACAGGTAAAAACGTGGCCGGAGATGTACCTTTAGTCGTGCTGATTAATAACGGTTCCGCCTCTGCCTCAGAGATTGTTGCCGGCGCCCTGCAGGATCATGGCCGCGCCATCATCATGGGTACGCGCAGTTTCGGTAAAGGTTCGGTACAAACCGTACTGCCATTGACAGAAAACCGTGCGATCAAACTCACTACATCACTGTATTACACTCCCAGCGGACGCTCCATCCAGGCACAGGGTATCGAACCCGATATTGTCGTCGATGAAGCCTTCGTCACGCGACGTTCAACCCGCGTCACGCAATACAACGAGTCAGACCTGCAAGGCCATCTCGAAAATGGCAACGGTGATGTCGAGCAAACCGATGACATCGCTCGAACATTAATCTCCGCCGAAGAAGTGCTGGTAAATGATTACCCACTGAACGAAGCACTAAATGTGCTGAAGGGAATTAATGCCTTCAAACCACCACGAACGGGCAGAAGCTCAGGGGCGTTTGCACAGCGCGATAATTGATATAGCGATATTGGGTTCCACGAAGGGAAGCTCTAACTTCAGGTAATGGATGCATGGAATGGGCACTTTGCTAGTACTAAACCGTCCTGACCTCGATGCCCTTCTCAGCCATGTACGCTTTCGCCTGCTCAATGCTGTATTCCTGAAAGTGAAAAATGCTTGCCGCCAAAACCGCATCGGCCTCACCTTCCAGTACCCCGTCCACCAAATGCTGCAGATTTCCCACACCACCTGAAGCTATTATTGGAACCTGCACGGCATTGCTCGCCGCCTTGTTAAGCGCGAGATCGAATCCGGACTTGGTGCCATCGCGATCCATGCTGGTGAGAAGAATTTCGCCGGCGCCGTAGTCAACCATGCGCTTGATCCACTCGATAGCATCAAGCCCGGTGGGGTTACGGCCACCGTGGGTGAATATTTCCCAGCGTGGTGCTTCACCTGCCGCCGAAACCTGTTTGGCGTCTACGGCCACGACGATGCATTGCGAGCCAAAGCGCTGCGCCGCTGCACGCACAAACTCAGGATCTTCTACGGCGGCGGTATTGATCGCCACCTTGTCTGCCCCAGCGTTCAACATAGTGCGAATATCGTCCAGGCTGCGTATGCCACCACCAACTGTCAGCGGAATAAACACCTGGCCGGCGATCGCTTCGACGGTATTGACCGTGATGTCCCGGCCCTCATGACTGGCGGTGATATCGAGGAAGGTAATCTCGTCGGCGCCGGCATCGCAATAGCGCTTCGCGACTTCCACCGGGTCACCGGCATCACGAATGTCGAGGAACTTGACGCCCTTGACGACACGGCCATTGTCGCAATCGAGGCAGGGAATTATGCGCTTCGCCAGGGCCATTCTAATTATCACCATCGCAATAGGCTTGCGCTTCAGCAATATCGAGTTTGCCTTCATAAATAGCACGACCGGTGATCGCTCCCAGAATTCCGGCACCGGTTGCGGTTGCTGCAACCGCTTTTAAATCCACGATATCCGCCAATTTCGCAATGCCGCCCGAGGCGATGATTGGGATCGAAGACTGCTCGGCAAGCTCAACCGTCGCTTCGACGTTCACTCCCTGCATCATGCCGTCGCGGGAGATGTCGGTGTAGACAATGGCCTGTACGCCGTAGTCGGAAAACTTTGTGGCCAATGCAATCGCGCTCAGTTTCGAGACGTCGGCCCAGCCTTCGGTGGCGACTTTGCCATCGATCGCGTCGAGGCCGACAATTACTTTGCCCGGATAAGCCACGCAGGCCGCTTCAACAAATTCCGGTTGCTTCACCGCTTGCGTGCCGATGATTACGTAGCTGACACCGGCATCAAGGTAAAACTGAATGCTATCCAGGTCTCGAATCCCACCACCAATTTGTATTGGCAGGGAGGGATAGGCACTGGCTATGGCCTTGACAATGTCTCCGTTCACCGGCGTGCCAGCGAAGGCACCATTTAAATCTACGATGTGTAACCGCCTCGCACCCCTGGACGCCCACTTACCGGCCATCTGCACCGGGTCATCGGAGAACACGGTAGCGTCTTCCATACGCCCCTGACGCAAACGCACACACTGGCCATCTTTTAAATCGATTGCGGGAATAATTAACATTGATAAAACTCAAGCGGAATCATTTATGCAGTTCCATCCCATTGTAAAAAATTTCTCAACAGAGTGAGCCCGGCTGCTTGACTCTTCTCCGGATGAAACTGAGTCGCAAAAATATTGTCATCGGCTAGACTTGCAACAATTTCGGCGCCGTAATTAGTGACGCCTGTCACCATTTCTTTTTTTTCAGCATGCACATAATAGCTGTGCACAAAATAAAACCGACTGTTGTTTGGCACATCTTTCCACAGGGGATGCGGCTTTGTTTGCTGCACCTGATTCCAGCCCATGTGCGGAACTTTTAGACGCGCCCCTTTTTCATCGCGCAAATCATTGCCGAAATACCGTACGTCGCCGGCCATAAAACCCAGGCAATCGACGCCATCATTTTCCTCGCTACGAGTCATCAAGGCTTGCATACCGACACAGATTGCCAGCACCGGTTTTGACTTCATGGCGTCTGCAACGATCTGCCCGACATTGAGCCGATTAATCTCCGCCATGCAGTCGCGAATGGCGCCAACGCCAGGAAAAACTACGCGATCGGCTGCCGCAATCTTGGCCGCATCCGGTGTCACCACGACTTCGATGTCCTCACCCAACTCGCGGCCAACATGCTCCACTGCCTTGGCAACAGAATGCAGATTACCCATGCCGTAATCGATGACTGCAATTTTATTCATCTAAGAAAATTCTGAAACAAGCTGACTTTTGTAAAACTCTTGCAAGAAGAATTAGAGCGAACCTTTTGTTGATGGAATTACACCGACGGATCTTGGATCGAGCTCCACCGCCATTCGCACAGCCCTGCCGAAAGCCTTGAAGATGCTCTCAATCTGATGGTGTGCATTCTTGCCCCGTAGATTGTCAATGTGCAGCGTCACCAGGGCGTGGTTGCTGAATCCCTGAAAAAATTCGTGAAACAAATCCACGTCGAACGAGCCTACCGTACCTTTGACAAATTGCACGTCATACTCCAGACCCGGGCGTCCGGAAAAATCAATCACCACTCTTGATAATGCCTCGTCCAGGGGCACGTAGGCATGCCCGTAGCGACGTATGCCGGTCTTATCCAGAGCCTTGGCAAACGCCTGCCCCAGCGTGATGCCGATATCTTCGACCGTGTGATGGGCATCGATCTCGAGATCACCCACCGCCTTGATGCTCATATCGATGAGGCCGTGGCGGGCAATCTGATCCAGCATGTGATCGAAAAATGGCAGACCCGTATCCACCTCGAGCTTACCGCTGCCGTCGAGATTCACACTGACTGTTATCTGGGTTTCTTTGGTATTACGTTCTACGCGCGCTTGTCGCGCCGCCGCACTTGTAGAAACTGACGGAGTGGTCATGACATACCTTTGAGTTGGTCCCTACTGCAATGCCATGCGAAGGAACCCGTTTCCATAAAGACCACATTATAAGGCCCGCTCCGCAGCATTGAAAGGCGAGAGCCGACACCCGCTCACGGCGATGACGTAAACTGAGTCACTCAGAGTCGACATCTGCAGCGACCGACTAAGCGATGAGATGCGCTACCCGGTGTTGCATAAATCCCTCGCGTGCTTGCCCCCTCCCGTCTCAGCCCACGGATCATCTCGCATGTAGCCCGGCATTCCGGTAGACTTGTGGCTTGCCCTGGCGTCCACCACTAGCACTAGAAGCTGACAGCTTTTCTACACCCTGCGAAATCGAAGCAATTACTCATGCGGAAGACGATCCTCAAAATTATCAGTGTCGGCGCGCTGTTTCTGGTGCTGCTGGTCATTGCCGCCAGCTTCTTTCTCAACACCAACCAGTACAAGTCGGCACTGCAGGATTCCATTCTCGCCGCCACCGGTTATGAGCTGATTATCGGCGGCGATCTGGAGGTCAATTTGTTCCCACCGATGGGGCTTATTCTCAACGACGTGCGCGTAAAAAATCCGGCCTTCCCGCAGGAATTGGCTTCCACTTCGGCTATCTCGCTGCGAGTCGATGCCGGTGAGTTATTCCGCGGACAACTGTTGATACAGGAGTTCACTGCCGACGATTTTCACATCAACTATTACACCAATGCCCAGGGCCGTAATATCTGGGATGTAGAAACACCACTGGTCGACGATAATGTGGCGCAGCAGCAAGGCTTATCGAATTCCGCTGCGGCCAATAGTTCGGCTACTGCACAGCAAGGCAGTGACACCGACGACAGTATTACCGCTTCTTTCGAGCGCATTGTTATCGCCAATGCCAGTATAGATATCCAGGACTTGAGCACCGGCACCAATTTAATCATTCGCAATCTCGATTTGGACAGCCGCGATACCAATATTGAAGGCCGACCCTTCGCGCTTGCTATCACCTTCGACTTTCTAAATAACGGCATGACCACGCCAATGGCAATGGGCTTTCGCAGCAACATCTCTGCCGATATTAACAGCGGCCAGGTCAGCATCAATGACATCAACTTGAACCTCACACCTATGCTACTGCAAGGCGACATACAGCTAAGCGACATCAGCAACGAATTAGCCATCGAAGGTCAATTTCGGTCTAACACTTTTGATCCGGTGGGACTGTTGGAGACACTTGGCATCACCGAGCCGAGCGAAGAATTTACTGCCCCCAATATTGGCACCCAGACACCACAAGTTGCTATCGCCTTCAACTTTAACGGCGATCAAACTCAATTAGTCATACCCAGCTTCACCGCCAACATGGGAATTACCAAAGTCCAGGCCGACGCTAACGTGCACTATGCTACCGCCTTTGCTCCCGCCAACATCAGTTATGATGTTATCGTCAATTCCATCGATGTCAGTCCTTTTATGACCAGCGCTGACGAAGACATCGCAGCGACAGAGAGCAGCGTAGTTACTGCTAGCGACACCACAGTTTTCATCCCTGCAGCTACAGCGAGCCAGGCCCTGGACACTCCGCTTCACCTCGATGCATTGAATGCTGTCAATGTGCTCGGTGCCGTTTCCATTCAGGCGCTAAGCACCAACAGCCTGGAGTTTCGCGACGTCAATATCTTCACTAACCTCGAGGGTGGCCAGCTTGATATTGAAATCCAGCCCATTGGCATTTTTGGTGGAACCATTCAGGGCAATTTACGCTTGAACTCTAGCGGCAATTCCACCGAGCTATCGACTCAAGTACTGCTCAGTGAGATCAATGTCGCCGAACTGGTACCCAGGGTGCCCCAGCTCAATACAGTCACCGGCAAGCTCAATGCGGAAATGGATTACAGCGCCAGCGGCGGCTCCATCAACGCCATGCTCGACAGCCTCAACGGCTCCACCACCTTTGCAGTCACCGAGAATTCGGTAGACATTGGCCTACTCAAACAAGTGTTTACCGGCATCACCGCGCTCAGCCCGGACGGCGATAGCGTACAACAATGGCCCGATGTCATTCAGTTCAGTGAACTCGGCGGATACTTACTTTTCGAAGACGGCATCGACGCCAACCAGCAATTGAAACTGCGCATGGATAACTTCGATATCAGCGGCACGGGCGGCATAAACCTGGCTGAGCGGAGCTTCGACTACGACATGCAATTCACCATCCTCGGGGAGCCTGCGCCCCAGACCATTCAGATAAACCAACGCTATCTCAACGTTGAATGGCCGGTGACTTGCAGCGCCGCCGTCTCCGACCCGGTCAGCCAATATTGTGGAGCTGACTTCACACGTGTTCGGGAAATCTTCACCCGGATGGCCACCAACGAACTCAAGACCCGTGCCACCGACACCCTCATAGATAAGGTGCCTGAAGAGTTACGGGATAGCGCCCGCGGCTTACTGCGCTCTATCTTCAATTAGAACCACCAGTGACTGCCTTCGCCAGTAGAGTGCTTGATTGGTTTAGCAACAACGGGCGTACAGAACTTCCCTGGCAACAGAATCCAAGCCCTTACCGCGTCTGGGTCTCCGAGATCATGTTGCAGCAAACCCAGGTCAATACGGTGATCCCGTACTACCAGCGTTTCATGCAGCGCTTTCCCACGGTGGAAGACCTGGCCAGCGCCGACATCGATCAGGTGCTGCACCTGTGGAGCGGGCTTGGTTATTACGCCAGAGCCAGGAACCTGCACAAGGCGGCCAGGTCGATTGTGGAAATTCACCAGGGCATATTCCCAGCCAGTGTCGAGGCTCTCAATGAACTGGCTGGCATCGGTCGTTCCACCGCCGGCGCCATTGCTGCGCTGGTAATGCATATTCGCGCCCCAATATTGGATGGCAACGTAAAACGCGTACTCACCCGCTACTATGCTGTCGAAGGTTGGCCGGAGCAGTCCAGCATCAAGACGCAGCTGTGGGACATCGCCGAATCAAGTACTCCCCACGAGCGAGTAGCCGACTATACCCAGGCTATGATGGATCTGGGGTCGATGGTCTGCACTCGCAGCAAGCCAAATTGTACGGCCTGCCCGCTGCGCTCGGGCTGCAAAGCATTGCGTGAGGCTGCTATTGGTCGGTATCCAACCAGGAAGCCCCGAAAAATCCTACCGATCAAATCCATCACCATGTTTGTAATCCAAAACGACGCCGGTGAAGTGCTGCTAGAGAAGCGCCCGCCCACCGGCATATGGGGTGCGCTCTATTCTCTGCCCGAAAGCTCATCGAATACATCACCACCCGAGCTTAGCCATATTTCGGTGTCATCCGCTGGCGACAGCAAGATGGATCCAATCCGCCACAGCTTCTCCCATTTCCATTTGGATATAACGCCGATAAAGTTGCGCGGACTTCGAAAACCTGATGAAGTAGCAGACTCAGATCGATGGCTGTGGTATCCACTGGACCATTCCCTGGAAGTCGGGCTGGCGGCCCCGGTTAAGAAGCTGTTAACCACTCTGGCGAAAGGCTGAACCGGCTTTGGCGCCAGCAATTTGGCAACAACAAGCAGATAGCGACACACGAGGAAACCACATGTCCCGCATGGTGCAGTGCAAGAAGTACAACAAGGAATTACCGGGATTGCCGGTGCCTCCCTACCCCGGCCCCAAGGGCCAGGAAATCTATGAAAATGTGTCTCAGCAAGCCTGGCGCGAGTGGCAAACCGAGCAAACTATGCTGATCAATGAAAAACAGCTGAGCATGGCCTCTGCCGATGACAGAAAATACCTGCAAGCCCAGATGAACAAGTTTCTGAACAACGAAGAATTCCATCATGCCGAGGGCTATGTACCCCCAGCCAAGTAAATTCAACGGCCGGCTTGACTAAAAAGCAGAGATTCTATTTAATACGCGCCTTGCGCGAAGTGGCGTTTTCGAAATCGAGCACAAATTTTTGCGCGTCGCGAGCTTCGAGCGCCGTCGGAACGACAACGATCCATGATCGTTGGCTGGAATGAGCAGAGGTGCAAAGCGAAGCTTTGCTGTAAATTGCACGACCCACGAAACAATTAGATCTTTCTAAACGCCCAGGTAGCTCAGTCGGTAGAGCAGAGGACTGAAAATCCTCGTGTCGGTGGTTCGATTCCGCCCCTGGGCACCATCTCTTTCTGGTCCACCCCAGACACATTCCACAACCTTAAGTTGTGAGTATCCCTTGTGGATTTCTGTAACGCTGCTTACAGGGCCACTAAAGCTGGTTGGCTATTTCTTCCTGCAACCGGGTATTGTGAATTTTCTTCGATAGCTGATTGCGACAATACGCTTTGCTTGATTTGGGTGGATGATGTCCGGAGATCGTACTTCACCTTAACAATCTCGCTCCCTTTACTGTTTAGATAAGACTCCACATTGATATTGTGAGATTTGTGTCCCCAGTCTTCCCCAACAACAAAAATGTCTACATCCAGCTCCATACAACCAGACACGTACTCAAGTTCAAAGTAGGGCCTTACTATATCGACACAGCTCAAAGCCTTAAGCATTTGCAATCTTTGATCGAGTGGAATAACAGGCCTATTCGGTTTATAAAAATTTACTACCTGATCAGAGGCAACACCAACTGCCACGACACCACCTAACGTCCGACAGTCTTCCAACAATGCAAGGTGCCCTACATGCAACATATCAAAAGTACCTACTGTGTACCCCGTCAGCCCTAGTTGGACATAATTGGCCCATTGCTTAAGAGGTACTTTTAGCTCATCGTCAACCCGAGAGGAAAACGATGATGAGAAAGAAAAGAAGTGCCG
>CAVOFA010000009.1:0-43290 GCA_963694865.1 Gammaproteobacteria bacterium
CCAACAATTCGGCCGTAGGCTGCCGCGATTATAGATGTTCAATCAGCAGTCATCATGTAGAATAGCGCCTTCGAAATTTCCCAACTAAAAGCCCTCAATTAAGTACCTGGAGTAGTGATGTTTAACAGCGATACCAGCTTATCTGAGTTTGATCCAGAAATTAGCGCCGCTATCGAAGCAGAGAGTAATCGTCAGGAGCAACATATTGAACTGATTGCATCTGAAAACTATACCAGTGAACTGGTCATGTCGGCTCAGGGTTCGGTGTTGACCAATAAATATGCTGAGGGCTACCCGGGCAAGCGTTACTACGGTGGTTGTGAGCATGTGGATGTAGTCGAATCCCTGGCTATTGCCAGAGCCCGTGCCTTGTTCGACGCTGGCTATGCCAACGTGCAGCCGCATTCAGGCTCGCAGGCCAATGCGGCCGTCTACATGGCCTTGTTAAAGCCAGGTGACACAGTGTTGGGCATGAGTCTGGCCGACGGCGGTCATCTCACCCATGGCGCCAGCGTCAGCTTTTCGGGACGAATTTACAACGCCATCCAATACGGCTTGGATAATGCAACCGGCGAGATTGATTATGAGCAGGTAAATGCGCTGGCGCAGGAGCACAAGCCGAAAATGATCATGGCGGGATTTTCGGCTTATTCCAGGGTGGTAGACTGGAACAGATTCAGGCAGATTGCAGATAGCATCGGTGCGTATTTCGTTGTGGATATGGCCCATGTGGCTGGACTGATTGCGGCCGGCGTGTATCCCAGTCCGGTTAATATCGCAGACGTTACCACCTCCACCACGCACAAGACATTACGTGGTCCCCGCGGTGGCTTGATTTTAGCGCGGGCAAATCTGGATCTGGAGAAGAAACTTAACTTCGCTGTATTTCCGGAAAGTCAGGGTGGGCCATTAATGCATGTAATTGCCGCCAAAGCCGTGTGCTTCAAGGAAGCCATGAGTGAAGGCTTCAAGTCTTATCAGCAGCAGGTGTTGCAAAACGCAAGGGTAATGGCCCAGGGCTTTATCGATCGTGGTTATGATGTTATATCCAATGGCACCGATGACCACTTGTTTCTACTCAGTCTGATCAAGCAGGACATAACCGGCAAGGATGCAGACGCTGCCCTGGGGCGCGCAAATATAACAGTTAACAAGAATGCGGTACCTAATGATCCCAAGCCCCCGTTTGTGACCAGTGGTTTGAGGATAGGCTCGCCGGCGATTACTACTCGCGGTTTTAAAGAAGCGGAGACTACTGAGTTGACTACCTGGATGTGCGACATCCTCGACGACCTTACGAATACAGCAAGGATCGCAGAAGTAAAGCAGTTGGTAGTCGATCTGTGTAGGAGATTTCCGGTATATAAGCGGCAATTATCGACTGACGTTGAAGCGGCCGATTAGAAAAGAAAATAAAATAAGAACGATAGGTATATTATGCATTGTCCTTTTTGTGGTGCTTTCGACACCAAGGTTATAGATTCAAGGCTTGTTTCTGAAGGCAATCACGTGCGCAGACGTCGTGAATGTATAACCTGTGAAGACAGATTCACGACATATGAGTCCGCAGAATTGGTTATGCCACGCATCATCAAGCAGGACGGTATCAGGGAGCCATTCAACGAAGATAAACTCATGGCGGGTTTAACCAAGGCTTTAGAAAAAAGGCCGGTGAGCATAGAGAAAGTAGAAGAAGCAATTTCCCGAATTAAGGCTAAATTACGCTCTACGGGCGAGCGCGAAATTCAGTCTCGTGATGTCGGCGAACTGGTAATGAAAGAACTGCGTGGGCTCGATGAAGTTGCCTTTGTTCGTTTCGCTTCCGTTTATCGCAGCTTCAAGGATCTGGATGAATTTCGCCAGGAGATCGACCGCCTCTCTCAGGACATCTCGAAAGACAATTCGAAAGACAATTCGAAGTAGCTCCGGTATATTGGAGTGCATCTGCTCAGCATTACTGATACTGCCATCAAGGAACGCGCGGTTCCATGCAAACCTATTCCAACAAAGAACTCAGCGAAGAATATATTGACTGGCCGGTATATATCCGGAGATCTATTGAGCTCGCGCAAAATGCAATCACCGCAACGCCCAATCCGCGTGTGGGTTGCGTTCTTGTTAAGAGCGGGTCGGTTATAGCAGAGGGTTGGCATGTTGCGGCGGGTGCAGTACACGCCGAGATCATGGCGCTGGAAAGTGCCGGAGAGAATGCGCAGGGAGCGGTCGCGTTTGTGAGCCTGGAGCCCTGCTCCCATACCGGGCGCACCGGACCTTGCTGCGACGCGCTGATTGCAGTAGGAATTTCTACGGTAGTAGTTGCCGGCATCGATCCCGACCCCAGGGTATCCGGCAAGGGAGTGAAGGCCTTAGAGGCGGCAGGTATTTCTGTATTTCATCTTGTTGATTTTGAAGACGTAGCGCGAGCCGTAAACCCTGGCTATTTCAAACGGCTTGAGACCGGGCTTCCCTATGTGCGCTGCAAACTCGCCATGAGCCTCGATGGACGTACCGCGTTAGCGAACGGGGCAAGCAAATGGATAACCGGAACAGCGGCCAGAGCCGATGTGCAAACTCTGCGGGCTGGCAGCTGTGCTGTGGTTACTGGTATTGGAACGGTGCTTGCAGATGACCCGGCAATGAACGTGCGTCCGCACGAACTCGATCTGGCTGTGCCATTCAGAGAGCATAATAAATTGGCCCTGGACAAGCAGCCCTTACGTGTTGTGCTCGATAGCCAATTACGAATACCTGACGCCGCTAAAATTATTGTTACCGCAGGTGCGGTAAAAATATACACCGCAGAAGTCGGTGCTGACTCTAAGCGCTTTCCTGATAATGTTGAAATTATTGCAGCGCCGATGCCGGCGGTTGGGAAGGGGCGCGAGGCGAGTGTAAGCCTTCGAACTGTGCTAAAATCGCTGGCCTCCGATTACGCGTGCAATGAAGTTCTGGTGGAAGCGGGGTCGACATTAAGTGCTGCCTTCGTTCAGTCTGGGCTAGTGGATGAACTCGTTGTGTATATAGCGCCCAGGTTATTGGGAAGTGATGGCAAAGCATTATTAGAACTAAGCGGAATTCAATCGTTGGCAGACAGCGTTGATTTTCTAGTCGAGGATCTGACAAAAGTGGGTGGAGACATCAAGGTGACACTAGTCCCGGCTGTTTCTGCGGATAGATAAAGATGTTTACTGGAATTATCGAGACAACAGCTACGGTTAAAAGCTTGCAATGCGTGCAGTCGGAGTGGCGCCTGCTGGTTAACACTGGCAAGTTGGATGTGACGGATGTAAAAATCGGAGACAGTATTGCCGTCAACGGTTGTTGTCTGACGGTGGTAGAACTGGGTGCTGATAATTTTGGCGCCGACGTTTCGGGCGAAACCATGAATTGTACAATACTTGGATCATTGAAAACCGGATCCAGAGTTAATCTCGAGAAGGCGATGCTGGCGACAAGTCGGTTTGGCGGTCATATAGTAAGCGGGCATGTGGACGGCGTCGGCAGATTGATAAGTTCTACAGCTGATGGACAAAGCACTCGACTCGAATTCGATGTGCCGGTAGAGATAGCCAAATACATCGCAGCAAAGGGATCGATCTGTATCGATGGAACCAGCCTCACTGTTAATGAGGTATCTGGTGTCACATTTTCAATCAATGTGATTCCCCATACTCAAACCGAAACCATAATCGGTGATTATGTAATCGGACAGCAAGTGAACCTGGAAGTGGATCTGGTTGCCAGATATCTTGAGCGACTCATGCAGGGTCGGCAGGGGAACGCAGAACAGGGTGAAGAGATCGGTGGTAGCACACTGGATGAGAAGTTCCTTGAAAAGCACGGCTTCTCTTAATCCAATTCTTGAGAAAAGTCTAATTACGATAGTTCATACCAGTTTGGTTCTGGTTAAGAAAAGATTGCAAAAGATATGAAACTGAATTCAGTAGAAGAGATCGTCGACGATATTCGCCAGGGTAAGATGGTGATATTGATGGATGATGAAGACAGAGAAAATGAAGGCGATCTGATCATTGCCGCTGAGCGTGTGCGGACGGAAGATGTCAATTTCATGGCAACGAATGCGCGGGGCTTAATTTGCCTTACCCTTACCCGGGAGCGTTGTGAGTACTTAAATTTGCCATTAATGGTGAATGAGAACAATACCGCGTTTAACACCAGTTTTACGGTTTCTATCGAGGCGGAGAGCGGGGTCACCACCGGAATCTCAGCAGCAGACAGGGCCAGAACTATTCAGGTCGCAGTAGCTAGGGACACCTCGCCCCAGGATATTGTGCAGCCTGGTCATATATTCCCGATCATGGCGCAACCCGGCGGTGTATTGCGTCGCGCCGGTCATACCGAGGCTGGTTGTGATCTGGCCCGCATGGCTGGCTATTTACCAGCGGCAGCGATAGTGGAAATCATGAATGAGGACGGCTCCATGGCGCGGCGGCCAGACCTGGAAAAATTTGCCGAAAAGCACGGCCTAAAAATAGGCACCATAGTCGACCTGATTCACTATCGCATCGCCAATGAGCATACAGTTACGCTGGTTGAAAGTAATACCGTGCAAACCCGTTATGGCGCGTTCAATGTACACAGCTACAAGGATTCGATTAGTGGAGGCGTGCATCTGGCCTTCACCATGGGAAATATCACCGCCGAAGAACCTACCCTGGTGCGCGTGCATATTCCGAATACTCTTAGAGATGTCTGCGAAGTATTCAATGACGATCATACCAGTTGGTCATTCAGCGGCGCACTGGAAAAAATCGGCAGCGAAGGCAAAGGAGTGGCTGTGTTATTATCCGGGGATGACTATGGTCAGGATCTGGCGTTTAGCCAGCGCTCGGCGATAGCTAGTGGTGGGGACACTGTCCCGACCAACAGGCAAGGCAACGATCTAACCATCGGCACTGGATCCCAGATACTCAGAGATCTGGGTGTCGGCAAGATGCGACTTCTGAGTTTCCCCGCACGTTTCAATGCCATTTCAGGCTTTGATTTGGAAGTCGTCGATTTCGTTCAGTATGAGATTTCACAAGAGCTCTGATAAATAAGAGCTATGATTAATCAGAGTTATAGGGGCTACACGGCAGGAAGCAGACATGAGCAAGATTAAGACAATTGAGGGTAATTACAGCAATGCGACGGCCAGCTATGGCATTGCGGTGGCGCGATTCAATAGCTTTATCGTTGACAGCTTGCTTGCTGGTGCCCTGGATACCCTGCGCAAACATGGGATCATGGACAAGGATATTACCATCGTCAAGGTGCCCGGTGCGTATGAACTGCCACTAGCAGTGCAGAAAATGGTCGAGGGTGATGGTTTTGATGTTGTCATTGCGCTGGGAGCCGTTATCCGAGGTGGCACTCCTCACTTCGAGTATGTTGCCGGCGAATGCGTGAAGGGACTAAGCCAGGTTAGTCTTGGCAGTGGCAAGCCGGTTGCGTTTGGCGTGCTTACTGTCGATAGCATTGAACAGGCTATCGAGCGCGCCGGTACCAAGGCCGGTAACAAAGGTGCGGAGGCTGCAAGCACGGCGGTGGAAATGCTGAGCTTGTTACGTCAGCTGGAGGCTTAGGTGGCCGCCGGCAGTAAGGGCTCTGGCAGCAAGCCTCGACCAAAACTCTCGTTTGCCCAGCGCCGCAAGGCCCGTCGCTTAATCGTGCAGGCGCTGTATCAATGGCAGCTTGCGAACACTGAACCCCTTGAGATCGAAGCGCAATTTCGGGAAGAGAATACCGGGAAAATTGACTGGGATTATTTCAAGGAGGTGTTTATTGAGATTCCCCGGCAAGTTGACCACCTCGATGCGCATCTGAGTCCCTTACTGGATCGAGCTCTCACGGCGCTGGACCCGGTCGAGAGAGCGCTACTGTACCTGGGGACCTATGAACTGGCCTATAGTATCGACGTACCTTACAAGGTTGTAATCAATGAATCGGTGGAGTTGGCAAAAGTATTTGGTGCCACCGAGAGTCATAAATACGTCAATGGAGTACTGGATAAACTGGCGCCGATGCTTCGACCGCTGGAAGTCAAAGCTACTCGAACATAGAAGCCCCTAAATTCAAGCCAAATATCGAGTCAATGAGCCAATCAGAGTTTGGAATTATTCAGCGCCATTTTGTGGACTCCGGTTTGGGTTTTACGAAACCTGAAGTGCTGTTGGGAATAGGCGATGACGCCGCCTTACTGGATCTGCCACCGGGTCAGCTGTTGGCGATATCGATGGACACCCTGGTTGCGGGCGTTCACTTTCCCCTGACAGCCGCGCCAGCAGCGATCGCTTATCGGGGGCTGGCAGTCAATCTCAGCGACCTGGCAGCGATGGCCGCCAAGCCGCTGTGCTTTACGCTCAGTCTGACGCTGCCCCAAGCCAATACAGTGTGGTTAGATGCTTTCAGTAAGGGCTTGTTGCAACTGGCTGAAAAATTTGATTGCCCACTGGTAGGCGGAGATACAGTTAAGGGAAATTTGAGTATTAGCATTCAGGTACACGGTACGGTACAACAGGACCGTGTGTTGCGAAGAGACGGTGCCAGCGTCGGCGATAAAATCTATGTCAGTGGAACTGTCGGTGACGGTGCTATTGCTCTGGTGAGTCTTGGGCTGGACAGCCATTTGGGCGCGAAATTTGTAATACATGAAGTAAATAACACAGAGGCCTGTCGTCAATATTTCACGAAAGCGTACTATGAGCCGGAGCCGAGAATTGAGTTGGCACGTGCATGTGCCCCCAGCTTGACCAGCTGCATAGATATTTCTGATGGTCTCTACGGTGATTTGAATCATATTGTCACTGCCAGTGGCGTCGGGGCACGACTAAATCTTGAGTCGTTTCCCTACTCCGATGCCGCCAGATGTTGTATGTCGGCAGACAATCGAGTGCAGGCAGCGCTCTATGGAGGCGACGACTATGAGCTGTGTTTCACGGCGTCGCCACAGCACTGTAAAAAGCTGGAAGCTGCAGCCATGAAATTGAATACAAAAATTACCTGCATAGGGGAGATCGTTCACGCTGACGGGGTCGTCTGTGTAGATGCAGCGGGCACCGAGCTATCCACATCAGTCGCAGCCTACGATCACTTTGGAAATGACTAATGAGCGCCAAGCGTTGCGGATATAACCGATGTCAGTGAATCTCAAGCCAGATTCACTTAAGGCAATATTGCGTAACCCGGTCTATTTTCTGGCATTTGGTTTTGGCAGCGGTACGTTTCCGCGGGCTCCCGGAACCGCTGGCACCCTGGTGGCAGTCGGTATATACCTGTCGCTGCCAACGCTTAGCCCGCTGTTATACGGCTTGATGTTGCTGTTCACATTTGCCGTGGGGGTTTACATCTGTGGCAAAACCGCGACGGATTTAGGGGTGCATGACCACGGCGGCATCGTCTGGGATGAATTTGTCGGTTATTGGATAACTATGTTCATGGCGCCCGCTGGCTGGCTCTGGGTGGGCGTGGGCTTTCTGCTTTTTCGGCTATTGGATATCGTCAAGCCCTGGCCCATTGGCTGGGTAGACAAGCGCGTCGAAGGCGGCCTGGGGATCATGCTAGATGATGTATTAGCGGGTATAATGGCGGCCCTGTGTATGCAGGCCATTACTGTAGTTTTGGCGTGAAAGCCTGGCCAGCATTGAGCGGGAACGATCTAGGAAATTTGTAGAGGTAAGTCTGTTGACTGTGAAATTTGTAGCACCAGCCACATTGCCCACCCAGTGGGGGCAGTTCACCATCCATGGCTTTGAAGATCAGGAAACTGGTAAGGAGCATGTTGCCCTGGTGTTAGGTGAATCGCTCGTAGCCGCATCGGCGCCAGTGGAGACTGATCCATCCGCCCCCTTGCTGTGTCGCATACATTCTGAATGTCTCACCGGTGATTGTTTGTTTAGCCTGCGTTGTGACTGCGGCTCGCAACTCAAGAGCGCCATGGAGAGTATCGCGGCAGCTGGCCGCGGCATGATTCTGTATTTGCGCCAGGAGGGCAGGGGCATTGGCCTGCTAAACAAGATCAGGGCCTACGCCTTGCAGGACTCCGGCGCCGACACAGTGGAAGCAAATGAGCAACTCGGTTTCGAGGCTGACAGCCGCGAGTATAATATTTGTAAGCCCATGCTCGAACACTTCAGGGTCAGCAGTGTTCGCCTCATGACCAATAATCCGCGCAAGGTCCAGGCCCTGCAAGAGATGGGCATAGAGGTCGCTGAAATCGTGCCAATCCACACCGGCTCAAACCCCCATAACGAAAGCTATTTGGCGGTAAATATAGACAAGCTCGGGCATATAAAATAAGTCTTTTTTATAGAGGCCGGCAACTGGATGTTCTGGTTACTCCTGTAAGCATTGAAAAGGCAAGCCCTTGGACTCCAACAACAAAGAAATTATTGTCGATTTCATGCGGCATGGAGAGCCGGAGGGTGGGGAAGTTTTACGTGGGCGAATAGATCATCCCTTGAGCGAAAAAGGTTGGCAGCAGATGCGGGATGCGGCCGCGCTCAGCCAATCCAATGTGCAATCAGCAGTAACACCCGCATGGACGCATATTATTTCCTCGCCACTGCAACGCTGTCGAGCGTTTGCCGCGCAGTTAGCAGAGCAGTTGCAGCTGGATTTGCAGGTGGATGAGCAGTGGCAGGAAATTGACTACGGTGACTGGGATGGCATGTTGCTGAGTGAGTGGAGAGCGCAGGCGCTACCACAGTTTAAAGAATTTCGTCAAGACATGTCCAAGCTCAAGCCTCCCAACGGCGAAGAGTATCTTGCTTTCAAAGACCGCATCCTGGACGCCTGGCAGCAAATCACGGAAAGCGTAGATGGCAGTCATGTCTTGATCGTAACCCATGGCGGTGTGCTGCGTGTGGTGCTCCCCACCGTGCTCGGCATGCCCCTGAATCGAAGCAATCCGCTACACATACCCTTCGCAAGCTTTAGCCGGGTGAGCGTGCAGCTGCATGCCGGGCGTGTTACTAGCCGGCTGCTATTTCATAACGCCGCGGAATACGCCGGCGGGCAAGCTTAGAGGGTAGAACGTGCCAGGTCGATCTGGGCGCAGATTATTTCCGCGCCCTGTAGGACTCGCGGAGTATGGCGCTGAACCAGGTCGGGGGGCACGAAGAACAGATTGTTGTTGGCGACTGCCTTAAGCGTAGGCCAGCTTCTCCAGTCATCGAGCCATTCCGGTCTCTCGATATCCATGCCGCTGGCAATAATTACCACCGGATTCCTGACCAGGACGGCTTCCTTGCTAACCTTCGGTGCCACCAAGGTGATGTCGGAAAATATATTCTTGCCGCCACAAAGGCTGATGATGTCGTTGATCAGCTCGTTACCACCGGCGCTAATCAAGGGCGTATCCCAAACCTGGTAAAATGTGTCAATTGCTACCTTGTGGCTGTATTGATTCACCAGCGCCGCCAGACGGCTGCGAAAATCTTCTATGGCAGGTCTTGCCGTATTTTCAGTGCCAGCGAGTATTGCCAGCCTCTGCATATGCGATGGAATCGATTCCAGCTGTTTAGGCTCGGCGATATAGACCTTTAGTCCCAGTTCTCTCAGCCTGCGTACCGATGCTCTGGGATTCCCCGACTGCCAGGCCACCACGAGATCTGGCCGCAGTGACAGGATGAGCTCCATATCGAGGATGTCGTGCCGGCCGACCAGCGGCAATGATTTCGCGGCCTCAGGATAGTTGCTGTATTCAATTACACCGACTAGTTTGGCGCCGGCTCCGGCTGCATAGATCAATTCAGTCAGGGAGGGAGCGAGGCTGATTATTCGCTGCGCCGGCATAGGGAGCTGGACTATCCGACCTTCATCATCGGTGACTTCAACCGCCAGCGAAGCATCAATGTCTACCTCTGCGGCCAGCAGGAACTGGGCAAAGGCCATGAGAAGGAAAAGCACAGCGCTGCGTTTTCCGAAGCTAGTAGCAGGGATTGTTGTGGTTTTGTTTCTGCAGAGTAATCGCATCAGTAGTCGATACCTTTCTGTACTTTAACGCCGTCGTAGAACGCATGTTTGATTTCCTTGAGCTCGGTGACGGTGTCGGCAATCTCCAACAGTTCCTTCGACGCGTTGCGACCGGTTACTATGACATGCTGGCCCTCGGGGCGCTGTTTCAACGCGCTTAAAACCATTGCCTTGTCCAGATAGCCGTAGCTCAACATGTAGGTCAGTTCGTCGAGGATCACCACATCCACGGCGGCATTTGTTAGCAGAGCGCTGGCCTTCGCCCAGGTGGCAGTTGCCGCCGCGATGTCTGTCTCCCGGTCCTGAGTCTCCCAGGTGAAGCCCGTATTCATGGTGTGAAATTCGACCAGAGGATTGTCTTCGAACAGCAGGTGCTCGCCGCACTCCCACAGCCCTTTTATGAACTGGACTACGCCGCATCGAAGGCCGTGACCAACGCTGCGAGCTAACATGCCGAAGGCAGACGAACTCTTGCCCTTGCCATTGCCTGTGAGCACCACCAGCAACCCCTTGTCGATGGTTGCTGCGGCGATGCGATCATCCACATGTTCCTTCTTGCGCTGCATCGCCCGCTTGTGGCGCTGGTTTCTCGCTGCGTCTTCAGACACGATTTCTTCCTGTAAGATTAGACCAAGGGGTGAACTTAAAAATACAATTTGATACCCACACACGAAGCGCGATCCGGCGAGATAAAATCTCTGACTTCCTGGTAGCGCTCATCGGTGGCATTTTCGAGCCGGGCGTAAAGCTGGATATTATCGCTTATTTTGTAACTGCCGGTGATATCCAGCACGGCAAAATCGTCCAGCTCGACAGCCGTGCCGAATTGCTCATCGATAGCATCTGTCGAAATGCGGTAGAAGACATTGAGCGTAAGGCGGTCGCCGCCCCAGCGGTAGTTGAGACCCAGATTGGTCAATTGCCGCGGCCGCCGCAAACGTTGCAAGCCATTGGGGCGCTCGGTCTCATTGTAGGTAGTGTTAGCAGACAGCTGCAGTCGATCGCTAATAGCGTAGGCGCCAATAATTTCCAGGCCAGCAGAAGTGCTGCTACCAAAATCCTGCAAGTAGCCGCTGAACCCGCTCAGATCGAAGAAGATCGCGTCTTCTACCTCCTGCTTGAAAACCACCAGCTCGAGATGTAATTGCTCGCCCGCAAAGTACTCCAATCCTATCTCGAATCCCGCACTGGATTCTTCCTGCAGCACTGTGGAGGCCGCCGGCGGTAGCGCAAATGGCCCGCTATTATAGGCAAGCTCAAACAAACTCGGTGCTCTGAAGCCGGTGCCGTAACTCGCCTTTAATTTCAATAGCGATGCATCAAAGTCGATCAGATAGGCACTGGAAATCCGGTAGCTGCTGTGATCGCCAAAGTCGTCGTTGTCGTCTCGACGTACACCGGCGGTAAGGAAGAAATTGTCTGAGAAGTCGCTGAGATACTCTAGATAATACCCCTCGTTGTCCCGATTTCTGCTGCCGGCGCCCGCGCCGTTATGTTCCTGCTCCAGATCAATGCCATAGATCAAATCGAAGCATGGAAGACTGCTGGCACTGCCGACATATTCCCAGCGTTCCAATTCTCCGCTGGAGTCGAATGCACTCACTCCCAGGGCAAGATCATCCCGGTCTGTTTCGGTAATGGAGTAGGCCAGTGAGTGGCTGAAGCTCGATGAGGAATACACCAGGGCCACACGGCTAGCCTCCTGATCGAAGATTGCATCACAGTCATAAACTGTTGTGGCGGCAAAACAAGCATCGTACTCGGTCTCTCCAGCCACATTTCTATGCGCCAGTTCCACGCGTAAATTTTCATTTACATTCATGCCCAGGCGTCCATGGTAGGACGTGTTTTCGTAGCCGTCCTTGTCGGCGAGTACAGTATCGGAGGCGCGGACGTTGTAGCTTGTGGTCTTGAAGTCGGAGACCGAGAGAGTGAAGTCTGCGGCCGTATTCGCTGCGGCTATACTGGCCGCATATTGGCTGCTGCCTCGAGCACCGGTTTGGCCATCTATGTTGGCGCTGAAACCGGGTTGGGTTAGTCGTGAGCTAATGCTTATTACGCCACCGGCATCGGCACCGTAACTCAAGCCCTGGGGGCCACGCAGCACTTCAACCCGGCCTACACCAGTGCTGAGGATATGCTCTATGGGGGCTGCCACCTGAGGGCCGCTGGGATCTGAGAGCTTGATGCCATCGAACAACACAAGCGTGCGATAGGCTTCTTCTCCTCGAATTCGCAGGGACGAGAGCGAGCCGGCGCCACCATTGCTGCTCGCGCCCACCGCTGTCGATTGCCGTATAACATCGGTAAGAGAAATATTGCCATGCGCTTGAATTTTCTGCTCTTCAATTACAGCAACAGAAACAGCAATTTTTCGCATAGGCACCGGCACGCGGTTCGCGATGATGACCAGTTCTTCCAGCGTCGTGGATTCTTCCTCGGCGTAAAGCGCAGAACCAAGACCGGCTACAAGCGCACAAGCGAGGCTTGCATAGCTATACTTAAACATTTGGATCTCCCAATGAATGGCCCTGCTGCATGTCGAGAGACCAAACGTCAATCGGCAAGACAATCAGCAGAAATTAAAATTCATCAGGGAGGGTCAGGTGGAAGGATGGCAGCGAGAGATTCGCTCTCAAGCATTCCGCCACTGATGTAGCCCTCCGCTGCATCACGTACTTGTCGATCAGGGAGGTATCGGACTCACCGCGGCCAGAGCCGACGATTTACCGTTGCGGGGGCAGTGTTGGTTTCGCACCAACTTCCCAATTAGCCCCCAATTAAGCAATAGAGGGCACCTGTATCAACGTGAGCTCGCGCCAGTAGAACAGGCGCGAGGACCAAGCTAGTTTATAGACAATTGAGGGTCGCAGTCAATTGTTGTGCGGTGGAGTTGGATAGTTCTAGTCGAGCAAGTCCACATTAAGAGGTCAAATCGAGTAGGTCTGAATTAAGAGGTCTGAATTAGGAGGTCTAAAGATAAGGCGCTTCAGACAGCCTCCGATTGAATCTTGCAAACTTTAAGTTTCTTTCGAATCGCACGGATGAAATTTTCGCTGTTGAGGTTCACCGTGGCCAGCATCTCTGGAACTTTTCCCTGTCCCAAAAACTCATCGGGTAAACCCAGGTTCAGTACCGGAATCTGATAGTTTGCCTGCAGCAGGAATTCATTCACCGCGGAACCCGCGCCACCCATAACTGCATTTTCTTCTGCGGTAACAATGAGCTGATGAGAGGCGGCCATATCACCGATCAGCTCTTCATCCAGAGGTTTCACGAAGCGCATATCCACCACCGTTGCATCCAGAATATGGGCGGCCGCCATTGCCGGCGTGACCATGCTACCGAAGGCCAGGATGGCTACAGTGCGGCCCTTGCGCCGTCTGCGGGCTTTGCCAACTGGCACGCTGTCCAGGGAACTCTCCAGCACCGCGCCGGGTCCTCGGCCGCGGGGGTAGCGCACAGCAGCGGGGCCGTCATGGTGGTAGCCGGTGCTCAATAGTTTGCGAGTTTCGTTTTCATCACTGGGTGCCATCACCAGCATATTGGGTATGCAGCGCAGGTAGCTCAGATCAAAACTGCCAGCATGGGTTGGGCCGTCTTCCCCGACCAGCCCGGCTCGGTCGATGGCAAATAATACTTTCAGGTCTTGTAGGGCAATGTCATGAATTAGTTGATCGTAGGCTCGTTGCAAGAAGGTCGAGTAAATAGCCACTACTGGCTTGAGCCCATTACAAGCCATACCCGCAGCAACAGTTAGCGCGTGTTGTTCAGCGATGGCGACATCATGAAATCGATCAGGGTACTGTTCGGCGAATGCTTGCATGCCGGAGCCTGCGCCCATGGCTGGTGTGATAGCTACTATCAATTCATCCTGTGCCGCGACATCACAGAGCCAGTCTCCGAAGACGCTGGAGTAGCTCGGTGAGGTGGTGTGTCTTGGTTTTTCAGAGTCAGGAGCCAGCTCACTTACTTCTTTCGCCAGCGCGGGCCTGGCAGAGGTATAACCCTTGCTCATGGCGTGCATGCCGAACGGGTCTTTCTCCGACTCCGAGTAGCCCTTGCCTTTCTGCGTCACGATGTGCAGCAATTGCGGTCCACGCAAGGTTTTGATGTTACGGAGAATCTCCACCAGGCCGAGGGTATCATGGCCGTCAACCAGGCCAATGTAATTGAAACCAATTTCCTCGAACAGGGTGCCGGGTGAGACCATACCCTTCATATACTCCTCTGCCCGATGTGCGGCTTTTAAGGCTGGAGGAATTTTGGACAGCACCTGCTTACCACCGCTACGAATAAAGTTATAGGGCTTGCTTGCCCACATGCGAGCGAAATAGCTGGACAGTCCACCGACGTTGTTCGAGATCGACATATTGTTATCGTTGAGGATAACCAGGATCTTGTCATCGAGATGACCAGCATGATTCAGGGCTTCGAATGCCATTCCTGCTGTCATTGCGCCGTCGCCAATCACGGCGATGTTGTGATGATCCTGACCCAGTACCCGGTCCGCCATCATCATGCCGAGGGCTGCGCTGATAGAAGTGCTGGAATGGCCGACCCCAAAGGCGTCGTATTGACTTTCTTTGCGAGTGGGGAACGCGGCGAGCCCCTCTGACTGACGCATGGAGAGCATTTCATCACGGCGCCCGGTCAAAATTTTGTGAGGGTAGGCCTGATGCCCCACGTCCCAGACCAGCTTGTCCAGCGGGGTGTTGAAAACGTAGTGGAGGGCAATCGTGAGCTCGACTACGCCGAGCCCCGCTCCCAGATGGCCGCCGGTCTGGCCGACGCAATACAGCAGGAACAGACGCAACTCATCGGCCAACTCGGACAATTGAGCCACCTCCAATTGCCTCAGATCCGTTGGATCAACTATCTGATCCAGCAGTAGCGTCTGCGGTCGGTTTGCCGGTATTTCGTCAAGCATGGTGGCGAGTTGGCCCCGGTAATTTTGAATTGCTGCCCCAATAGCGCAGCTTATAAGCAACTAAACTAAAGCAGTGACGGGAAATCGTCAATTAATGCACCCGCTGGACTATGTAAGACGCAAGCTCTCGCAGCCACTTGGCGCTGTCATCGAAATCAGCCAGGGCATCGACGGCGTGGCTCGCCAACTCCTCTGCCCGTGTGCGCGCCGAGTCCAAGCCCAGCAGTGAAACGTAGGTGGGCTTGTTTTGTGACTGATCCGAGCCCTGGGGCTTGCCGAGAGTGCGGGTGTCGCTGGTTACATCCAGAATGTCATCCTGTACCTGGAACGCCAATCCTATGTTATGGGCATACCGGCCCAGCGCGTCCAGTTGGGAGGCATCGGAGTCGGCATGGCTCAAACCTCCCAGCAACACGCTGGCTCTTATCAGAGCGCCGGTTTTCAATTGGTGCATGGCCTCTAGTTGGGCCAGGCTCAGCTGCCTGTCCACTGCCTCAAAATCGAGCGACTGACCACCAACCATACCCTCGGCACCACTGGCTTCACCCAGCACCCGTAGCATGGTCAATTGTGTGTCGGCATCCACCTGCAGTTGGGCATCGGCGAGCAGTTGAAAGGCAAGGGATTGCAATGCGTCCCCCGTGAGGATGGCTGTCGCCTCGTCGAAGGCTTTGTGGGTGGTGGCTCGGCCACGACGCAAGTCATCGTCATCCATGGCAGGTAGGTCATCATGCACCAGGGAATAACTGTGAATCAGTTCTATGGCACAGGCGGCGACATCGGCGGTCTCGAGTTCACCACCCACAGCCTGAACACTGGCGTACACTAATACCGGACGAATGCGCTTGCCGGCACCGAGCCCGGCATATTGCATCGCCTCGAGTAATCGGGTGCTGAGGACTGTAAGCGTTAGTTTGCTCGTTAAAGTCTGGTTTACACGTTGCTGGCACTGGCTGATAAAGGTTTCCAGCGTAGAGGAGGGAGTTGAGCTCATAGAGGATTTTGATTTGCGAAAAATCAGCGGCTCCTTAGTCTGCTTCAACGTTGAGTTCTTCAGTATCACCATTTTCATTGATCAGCACTTGCACTTTTTGCTCCGCCTGTTTCAGCGCGGTCTGGCATTCCCGCGTGAGCTTAATGCCTTTCTCGAAAGCCTGCAGTGAGTCCTCGAGGCTCAACTCGCCATCTTCCATTGAGCTTACCAATTGTTCCAGGTCTTCCAGTGCTTGTTCGAAATTAAATCCGCTTTGTTGCTTCTTTGTCATTTGTGGTTTTCCGCGGGATTGCGGGCATAGAGCTGATAATTAAGACCCTTTACGCCCGTTTCCGAATTCAGGGACTGCGATTATACGCCAAGTGTAGGCTAAATCACGTCGAATCATTAGATTCTCGGAGAAATTCGTAACATCCTCCCGACACTGTCGGTCTTTAAACTGTAGTCGTCCTCATTCTGTCCTAAAGCCGGTAAAAGTTGAGGTATAACTGCGGGGAGTTAAGGGCTAAAATTCGGCAGATTCACAAGGTCAATGCAGGGTGGTCAGTGCGACAAGGTTCAAAATGCTAAATTCGCGGATTCTACACAAAAAGACTTTTTTGATGCTGGTGTTGTCACTGTTGCTGATTGTGCCAGCGATCTTCTCGGCATCAGCCGCGGAGGAATTAAATTTCACCGCCAGCGGTGCAGTGCCGGTTAGTGCATTGGGCAACCTCGAATATGTTGAAGTGAATACCCCCAGTGCCAGCGGAGAGACGAAGCAGCTAATCGTCTTCGTACATGGAACCCCGGGCTCCTATACCGCGTTTGTTCCCTACCTCAACGATCCCATCATGCGCGAGCGCTTTCACATGATTTCGGTTACCCGACCGGGATGGATAGATAACGACTCCCCCAAAGTGCCGTCGCTGGAGGCACAGGCAAAAGCGCTGCAGCCTATTATAAGCATGGATCAATCTGGCAAGGGCGCGATCCTGATGGGGCACTCCTATGGAGGGCCGGTTATAGCCCGCACCGCAATGGATTATCCAGAGATGGTGGCGGGGCTGATATTCGTGGCGACAACTGCCGACTCGAAGTTCAGTGGTCCGCGTTGGTACAATAGATTTGCAGTGGTACTGCCCAGGTTTATCCTCGGCGCCAGCTTAAAAGGTGCCAATGCGGAGATTATGCCGTTGCGACCTCAACTCGAAGCCATGCGGCCGCGCTGGCAAGATCTGCAGATGCCAGTGCTGATCGTGCAGGGCGACAAGGATTTCCTGGTAAACCCGCGCAACGCGGATTTCATGGATCAAATGCTGGTGAATGCAGACGTGACTTATTTGAAACGCGAGGGCCAGGGACATTTCGTGCTGTGGCAAGAAGCCGAGTTAATACGTGATACCTTGATTGAGAAATTCCTCTAGCCCGATTGACCGTGTGCAGCTTGCCAATTACTCTGTACACTCCTTAGTTTCCTGTGCAAGAGCCAAGCTCATACCCAGTATGTTCGAAGAAGAGTTAGACAAACCCTATATACCAAAAGACTGGCGTATTCTATTTGCCTTGATTCTTACCTTTTTGTGGTTCTGTTTTCTGTGGATATATATCGACAGAAATGTGGGTTGGGGCTCAGTCCTCGGCCTGCCCATCGATGAGATGGGGCATTTCTGGAAGGGGCCTTCGCCTTTCTTGCGTTTCTCTGGCTGGTGATAGGTCTGTTTATTCAGCAGTCAGTACTGGCGCAAAACAATGAAGAGCTACGCCGTAACAAATTGCATTCGGAAAAAAACAGAGGCTATTGCGGCGACGGAATTAAACGCGCGGCAGGAAACCTTTTTCAAGATCTCCGAAGCAACCCGACGACAGCTGGGTGCGATTTCCGGCATGCTGTATATTTCCAGTCAGGGTCCGGTGGGCAATGGCAGTATTTCAGGTGAGGAACTGGCCGAAGTTTGGAAGCAATTCGCCAGTGGAGACTCGGAAGTATTCTCACGTATGTTTCTTAACATGGCTGCTAATACTGAAATTAGTATGCATGAGCTGTATTACGGCACCGAGATACGCAGGCGACACTCGGAAAATTTTCTGGTTGGTTTCGATCGACTACTCATTCTTGCCAAGGAGTGTGACACTGACAATATCATTCTGGATTCTCTGGTTTATTCCGCCCATGGTTTGCTCAATAATAGAATGCGGGAACTGCATCCGGAGATTAAATTTAAATTAATTACTGGCACTAATTCAGAAAAATATCTTGAGCGCATAATAAATCAGAACTCGGATTTGGCGACGTAGACTTAACTAAAAATATTGGTTTAATCGAGGGGATAAAATATGGAAATGGTAATTATTGTGGTAGTCCTGGCACTTATTCAATACATAGTTTTTTCGATTTTGGTTGGGCGAGCGCGGGGGAAATATGATGTGCAAGCACCAGCGACCAGCGGCGATCCTGTTTTCGATCGCTACTTCCGCGTGCAGCAGAATACACTCGAACAATTGGTGGTTTTCCTGCCGGCAATTTTCATTTACAGTCAGTTGGGGAACCCCATGTATGCGGCAGGTTTTGGCGTGGTGTACCTGATAGGTCGGATAATCTATTTTCGCAGTTATGTAAAAGATCCAGGCTCACGGGGTCTGGGGTTTATGCTCACTTTTCTGCCCAGTGTCATTATGCTCATTGGCGCACTGTTTATGGCGGCGAGGGATTTGTTGGCGGCGTAACTGTATTGAAGTGGACGTGTCCGAGAACAACATTGGCGAGCGCGGAGTATTGAATGACAGCAACTGAATCAGCCCCGATGAGTGGGGAGGAGGCTTTTACCCGCTCCGCTGGCAAGCAGCTGGGTCTGTATGCCGTGTATGCCGTCGCCGGACTGGCATTTTTAATCTACCTGTTAGCGACGGTGACTGGAGGCAGCAGTGCCGGTGGTGGCGTCAATGTAGAGCGAAATAGTATAACTATCACTCTGCGCCAGGAACCACCACAAATGGACAGCACCAGGGCAACCGATGCGTCCAGCTTCTCGGTGCTGGCTCACGTGATGGAAGGTCTGCTCGCCTACGACGAAAACAATCAATTAATTCCTGGCATTGCAGAGAGGTGGGAGGTTCGTGAGGATGGCGCCACCTTCTGGATTCGTGAGGAGGCCAAATGGAGCGATGGTCGACCCGTCACCGCAGCTGATTTCGTTTTCTCCTGGCGGCGGGTAGTGGATCCGGCCACCGCTGCGGAATATTCCTTTATTCTCTACTCCATCAAGAATGCCCGGGCTATCAACCAGGGAGAGCTTGCCAAGGAGTTACTGGGTGTGCAGGCGGTAGATGAGCACACGCTGGAAGTGCAGTTTGAAAGACCAACCCCCTATTTCGACAAGCTCGCCGCCTTCGTAACCTTTAATCCCATACGGGAAGATTTTTTCGTAAGCACCAACGGCCGCTACGGCGCCGATACTGACACCATGCTCTATAACGGGCCCTATGTGCTCGCAGACTGGGTGCATGGTTCTACTATGCTGTGGCAGAAAAACCCCTATTATTGGAATGAAAAGAAAGGCTTGTTGGATGAAATTGTTACTGCCTATATAACCACCGATGTGAATGCCAAACTTAACTTGTTCAAGGACGGTCAGATCGCCGATACCGACCTGGTGGCGCCCATGCTACCGCAAGCCATGGAGCAGCGCTGGAATATCGATCGCGCCATGGATGGTTCTGTTTTCTTTCTGGAATTTAATCACCGCGAGGGGCGCATCACTGACAATTTGAATTTTCGTAAAGCAATATTGCTGGCGCAGGACCCCAACGAGCTTGTCTACAAGGTTTTGAAAGAAGCCGCCTACTTGCCGGCTCAGAGCTTGTTTCCTGTTTGGATCCAGGGCGTCGATGCAGCATTCCGCAAGGAATATCCCCCGGTAGAGCATCGCATGAATATCGCCCGCGCCCGCGACCATCTTGAGCTGGCGCGCCAGGAGTTGGGTCTGGAAGAATTTCCACCGATTATATTTCTGACGGGAGACTCACCAGTTGCCAACCTCGCGGGCGAATATTACCAGCAGCTTTACAAGAAGAACCTGGGCCTGGAAATTCGTATAGATGTGCAGATATTTAAGCAGCGCCTGGCGAAAATGACCTCGGGGGATTTCGATATTGTGATGGCGGGTTGGGGGCCAGACTATTTCGATGCCCTTACCTTTGGAGACTTGTTCGCTTCGTGGAATCTCAATAATCGTGGCCGTTATAACAGCGCAGAAATGGATAGATTAGTCAATATTGCTCAGTCCGAACTGGACCCCAGATTGCGCATGGATGCAATGGGAGAGATTCAACGTATCGCCTACGAAGATGTCGTTATTGTGCCTATGTACGAGCGTGGCTGGTCATTCGTAGTCGATCCGCGACTGAAGGGATTAATAAGACGCTCCGTAGGCCCCGAAGTCGACTATAACTATGCTTATATCGATGTATCAGACACGCCTTTGTGATGGCTCTGGATTAGATAAATAATTATGTGGTTATATACTTTTAAACGAATGCTGCAAGGAGTTCTCACAGTCTGGTTTATTGCCAGCGCCACCTTCTTCGCTATGCACAACGTGCCCGGTGACCCTCTTTTAAACGACCGGGCTATGACCCCGGCGGTGCGGGCTAATCTGGAAGCGAAATACGGCCTGGACCAGCCACTCTCAACCCAGTACTTCATCTATCTTCGGAATCTTGCTCGGGGTGACCTGGGAATTTCTTTCACCCAGGAGAACCGGGAAGTTAATGACATCATCAGGGAGCATTTTCCGGTCTCGGCTATTCTCGGCATACTTGCAATCCTGTTTGCCGCAGCAGGTGGCATTCTCTGGGGAGCTCTGACTGCCATTTTTCGAAATCGCTGGCCCGACTACGCCATTATGTTTCTGGTAATTCTCGGCATATCGGTTCCCAGTTTTGTAGTCGCCGCACTGAGTCAGTTAGCCCTGGTCAATATCAATGCACTGGCAGGAACCACGGTGTTACCCGTAGCCGGCTGGGGCACCCTATTGCATATGCTGGTTCCCGCCATGGTGTTGGGTCTGGGGACCATGGCTTACCTGACTCGACTCATGCGTTCATCGATGTTGGAAATTATCAGCTCCGATTTTGTTCGCACCGCAAAAGCCAAGGGTTTGCCGCCGGCGCGGATATTCGCAAAACACCAGTTTAGGAATGCGATACTGCCGGTAGTTACAGTACTGGGTCCTGCGATTGCCGCCATTACCACCGGTGGTTTTGTGGTGGAATTGGTGTTCGCCATTCCCGGACTGGGTCGCTTTTTCGTCGAAGCTGTGCAGCAACTGGACTACACCGTCATCATGGGTACCACTGTGTTTTACGGTGCCTTCCTGGTATTTATGGTGATCGTCGTCGACGTGCTCTATGGCTTCATTGATCCGAGAGTGAGGTTGGAATAGTGGTAAATTTTACCGCAGCCGATTTCACAGCCCTGACTACGCAACGTGAAGTGCAAGGCATTTCACGGCCGGCGCTGTCTTATTGGCAGGATGCCTGGATTCGACTTAAGGCCAACAAGCGGGCGCTGGTATCTCTCTATCTCGTTATCGGCTTATTGCTGTTTACCATAGCCGGCCCCTGGGTATGGCGCGTAAATCCTGCCGCTCAGGACCTGGATCAGATTGGTCAGCCACCTGGCACCGACCGCGCCGGCCGCATAGTGGATGATATTCAACCCTGGTTTGGAGATGAGGCTGCTGGCGTCACTAGCGTACGAGTGTCTGGAGACGCTACTACCCAGGCGGTTCGACTGCAATGGAGTGCACTGCCTGGCGCCAATGGCCACCGCGTGTATAGAAATATGTTTGCACTGGGGCAGGAGCGGGCGTATGGGATTCCAATTGCCGAGATTTTTGACAATAGCACGCTGTATTTTGTCGACAGGCTCGACCTCAAGCCCCGCCACTACTATTACTTCGTGGTTGCGCTGGGGCCTCAAGGTGAATTGTTGGACTCCTTCGAATCGATAGAGGTAGACGTACAACGGGTCACCACGGTCGACGAAGCTATTGAGCAGGGGCTGGGTGAGGTTGCCGACGGCTTACAAGTTGGTGATCGCGTCAACATGACCTGGCATCCACTGGGTACGGATTATTTAGGTCGGGACATGCTGGCCAGATTGATGGCGGGAGCCAGAGTCTCGCTCTTAATCGGCATCGGCGCGCCTTTTCTGTTTGTTCTGTTCGGTGTCATCTATGGCAGCATGGCCGGTTTTGTGGGCGGGCGCACCGATCAGCTCATGATGCGGTTTGCCGACTTCGTTATCGCGCTGCCGTTTCTGCTGTTCATGATCCTGTTCAAGATTGCATTCGGCATTGGCCCCGGTGAAAGCGGGGTATTTCCCCTGTTGGTGGCACTGGTGGTTCTCATGTGGCCGGCGACGGCGAGGCTGGTGCGGGGCCAGGTATTACAAATTCGGGAGCAGGCCTACATTAGCGCCTCTCAGTTGCTGGGTGCCAAGACGAACTATTTAATAATACGCCACATGATTCCCAATACCCTGGGGGTGGTGCTGGTAACGGTTACCTTTGCCATTCCCAGCGCAATATTCACTGAAGCTTTCCTGTCTTTTATTGGCATGGGCGTCGCGCCGCCCACGCCCTCCTGGGGATCGATGTCCAATGAGGGCATCAAAACCATGTTGACCACACCCCATGAACTCATATTTCCCGCCGCACTAATAAGTATAACCGTGCTTGCCTTCAATCTTTTAGGAGACGGTTTGCGCGATGCGCTGGATGCGCGCATGAGGAATACAGAATGACTCAGCTGGCGACAGAGACGGTTCTCGATCCTCAAACTTCACCGCCACTGCTTGAAGTTGAGAATCTCGCGGTGGAGTTCGATACTTACGGTGGCACGGTGCAGGCTGTGCGCGGAGTTAACTTTACAGTTGAGCAGGGCAAGACGCTGGCAATTGTCGGTGAATCTGGCTGTGGCAAATCCGTTACTGTGCAGAGCATGATGGGCCTTATTCCGATGCCACCGGGGCGAATTACCTCTGGATCAGCCAGGCTCCGGGGCATCGAAGTATTGGGGCGCAACGCTATCGCTGGCAAAGAAATCCGTGGCGCCGAGATCGGCATGATCTTCCAGGATCCTATGACCTCGTTGAATCCCACCATGACTATTGGCGACCAGATCGCCGAGCCATTACAGGGACATCGGGGTTACAGCTACCGCCGTGCCTTCAATGCAGCCATCGAGCTACTCGACTTAAGCAAGATTCCCGAGGCCGCGAGGCGGGCGCGACAATATCCCTTCGAATTTTCCGGTGGCATGTTACAGCGCGCCATGATCGCCATGGCGATAGCCTGCAAGCCCTCAATATTGATAGCCGATGAACCGACCACGGCACTGGACGTAACGATTCAGGCCCAGATCCTCGACTTGTTGCGTGACTTGCAAACAGAGACAGGCATGGCAATCATACTGATTACCCATGACCTGGGCGTGGTGGCGAGAATGGCCAATGAAGTTGCCGTGATGTATGCCGGCAAAATCGTAGAGCATGGCAGCGTCGATGATATATTTTACCGCTCTGCTCATCCCTACACCCTGGGTCTGCGGGCAGCTATGCCCACCAACGATCCTTCGCTCAAACATGAACTTACGCCTATAGAAGGTAGTCCACCGGATTTGTTCGCACCACCTCCAGGTTGTGGTTATTGCCCGCGTTGCCCCCATGCGATGCAAGTTTGTGACAGTCGGGATGCGGATGACTATTACCTCGAGGCCAGGCACTTTAGTCGCTGCTGGTTGCACCACGATGCAGCAAGCCTGAAACCAGATGAATTGTATTTCAGGAACTCGGATTGATGGCAGAGCTGCTTGAGGTAATAGAATTAACCAGGTATTTCGACATCGGTCGGAATCAACATGTGCACGCGGTGGAGAAAGTCTCTCTCAATATCGCAGAGCAGGAAATTGTAGGTCTTGTAGGCGAAAGTGGTTCCGGCAAATCTACTTTTGGCAAAACTATAGTTGGTTTGCATGCAAAGACTTCCGGGACAGTAAAATACCGCGGGGAAAGTTTGCCGCAAAAGTATGTACCTGCTGATTTTCAGCGCCTGGCCGCGAAGATGCAGATGATTTTGCAGGACCCGTACTCGTCGCTAAACCCACGCATGACTGTTGGTGAGATCATAGGCGAGGGTTTGCGCTTGCATACTGACAAGAAGGCTGGAGAAATCAAGGACTGCGTAGCGGACTGGTTAGTTAAGGTGGGTTTGCAGGCGAATCACATGTCTCGTTACCCCCATGAATTTTCTGGCGGTCAGCGCCAGCGGATTGGCATAGCCAGGGCATTGATTCTGCAACCGGAATTTGTGGTGTGTGATGAACCTATCTCGGCGTTGGATGTTTCCGTGCAGGCGCAGGTGATTAACCTGTTGCGCGAATTGAAAGATACGATGGGCCTGACGTTGTTGTTTATTGCTCACGATCTGTCTATGGTACGTTATGTCAGTGATCGCATGGCTGTCATGTATTTGGGTTCACTGGTGGAAATAGGCAAAGCCGACGAAGTGTATTTCGACCCTAGGCATCCCTACACGGAAATTCTGATAGGTTCCAATCCCGAGCCCGACCCACAGTTGGAGCGAAATCGACCTTCTACGGCTATTCAAGGAGAGATCCCTTCGCCGGTTAATGTACCTGAGGGTTGTCGTTTCGCCAGTCGTTGCCCCCAGGTGATGGAGGTTTGCCGACAGACCACGCCGGAATTGATCGCTCTTAAAGACGTAGATCGAAAGGTCGCCTGCCACCTTTACAGCTAGAGCAGTTCTGCGTAATTCAGAGCTACCCTAATCAGGCAGTATCGTCCTCCAGTTTGTGCACAAGATTCGTCAGGCTGCGAAAATCTGTTTTGCCGCTGCCCATACGCGGAAATTCCGGAATCACGACATACTTCTTTGGTAGCGCGAGGTTGGGGAGTTCTGCAGACAGCAGTTTACTGATCGCCTGTTGGTCTATCTCCAGGCTGGTCACTGCTACAATTTTTGCACCACGCTTGGCGTCAGGAAGTTCTACCGCGCAGCACTCGACCGCTTCCGGTGTCGACTCATTGAGGATATCTTCTACCATTACCAGCGAAATCATTTCACCGCCAATTTTTACGAAGCGCTTGAGACGTCCTTTGTGCCAGATATAACCATCTTCATCAATGTAACCGAGGTCGCCGGTGTCATACCAGCCAGATTTTATTCGCAGCGAAGACTCTTCAATGTTATTAAGATAGCCCTGCATCACACCATCGCCCTTCACCAGAATTTTCCCGACTTCACCTGTGGCGCACTCCTCGCAGGTGTCGAGGTGCTCGATCTTAACTCTGGTGCCTGGCAGCGGAATACCGATGCTGCCGGGTTTATTTCGGTTGCGGGGATTCGCGGAAATAACCGGAGATGTTTCGGTGGCACCATAGCCTTCGAAGATTTCTATGCCATGTTTTTCGCGGAACAATTCGCGTAGAGATTCCGGGCATTTATCAGCGCCCGATACTGTAAGCTTGATACTTGAGAAGTCGCCGGGCTGCGATTGCTTCACATAACCTTCGAGAAACAACGGCGTACCTACCAGCAATTCGGGTCTGGTCTCCTTGATGATCTTGGCAATAGTCTTGAATTCCAGCGGGCTGGCGTAGGTAATTGCGGTCATCCCCAAGACCAACGGCGTCCATAGATTGACGGTTAGCCCGAAGACATGAAAATAGGGCAGCACCGCCAGGATATTGTCCATACTGCGGATGTCCATCATGTCGGTGAAGGAGTCGATATTAGACAGAATATTTTTCTGCGAGAGTTGTACAACCTTCGGCTCTCGTTCGCTGCCGCTGGTGAAAAGTATCACTGCCGGCGTGTCGAGATTGTGAGAACCAGTCAGACGTTTTAACAGAGAAGATGGCAGTTTCGATTTTATAAAACCGAGAGCTTTTTCAAAAACAGTAAGATTAGCAAGGATATCTTCGACGAAGACCATCTCGGGCAATTCCGGGCAGCCTACTTTTTCAAGCAAGGCTCTGGCGGTAACGATGACCTTGAAATCACACTGCTGCTGCGCATAATGACAATTTTTCCCTGCACCCATGGAATAGTTAATCATTACCGGGGTGCGCCCGGCGCTGAGGGCGCCAATGATGGCGAGAGCGCCGCCGGCGGATGTGGGTAGCATGACTCCAATGCGCCCTCGTTCAAGTTTTCGAAAGCGTCTGGAAAGAATTATAGAGGCCAGCAAGGCTTGCTTATAAGTAACATCGCGGCCGGTAGAACGGTCGATAAATGCGACCTTGTCAGGATTCTTCCTGACTGAATCTATGAATCGATGTTGTAACATAGCAGCATCTTATCCCATCGATACTGGGCTTGGAACAGCAGTTAGCTACCGATAGGGTGAGTCATGTCAACCCCAGCAGGAAATCGTCAATAGCCGGTCATGGTGCTTGCGCCTGGCTACCAGCAACTCTACACTCACTTTCCCTGCACTAGTAACTGTTGCGGGAAAATCTCTATGCTTAGACATATCAATACGATCTGGTTCGTGTTGGTCGCTATTGTCCTCGGCCTGCTGTTGCTATGTCCACAGTGGTTGACTCGCGAGTAGATCTCGGGATTGCTCGATCAGATGGGCCCGCTGACTCTACTTGCCTATGTTATATTGTGCCTCACTCGCTCCTTGCTGCTGCTTCCTTCCACGCCATTTATTCTCGCCGGTGCGATTTCATTCCCGCAGTCGTTGTTCGTCGTTATGCTTATATCCTTCGTCAGTATTGTGGTTGGTGGATTCCTGGTATACAGTTTCCCCTCCTTTGGTAGCTACGATGAGCTACTGGAGTAGAAATACCCGGACAGGATGGCGACTTTGAAGGAAAAAATGCGGTTAAAATATGCATTTTGGATAGTCGTTGCCTGGTCGTTCTTTCCCCTGGTACCTACAGATGCAATCTGTTACGTAGCAGGCATGGCAAAAATGCCTTTCAGGAAACTGGCAGCAGCTATGCTGTTGGGCGAGGTGCCCGTGGTGGCAGCCTATATTTTCCTTGGAGCCGAAATTGGTGAGTGGCTTAGAGTATGAATGCACGTTTAAAATTTAGTGATTCGCTCAATTTAATCAAGAGCATCAGAACTTCCGGAACTATCACACCCAGTTCCAATCGCTTGATCAGAAGATTGCTGTCCTCTATCGATTTTGGTAGCGCCCGGTGTATCGTCGAACTGGGGCCAGGCAATGGTTGTGTTACACGAGCGATATTGGAGCGATTGCATCCAGACAGTATCCTGATTTGCCTGGAAGTGAATGAGGATTTCGCCACCAGGCTGCTGGAGTTGAACGATTCCCGCTTGCGTATCTATACAGCCTGCGCCTCCTCGATTCGACAAATACTCGATGAATTGGAGATCCACCAGGTTGATCACATTGTTTCCAGTCTGCCCCTGGCATTGATCGACGATGAAATCGTTACCAGTATTCTTGCCAGCGTCGGTACCAATCTGCGCGAGGGTGGTCAATTTTTGCAATACCAGTACAGTTTGAAAAACTACAGCAACGTAAAACCTGTCTTCAAAGATGTAAAAGTGAAGTTCACCCTACGCAATATGCCCCCTGCATTCGTCTACGAGTGCACTAAATAGTCGTTAAATGATTTTAGCCCTCTGGTACTTCATCACCGCGCTGCAGCGGTAGGGTGCGCTTGAAGGCAAAAGTAGCTGGGCGTAGACTGGAGGCCACACAGCAAATGTACAGGGCGCGGGCTCATGGCAGGGAGCCGCACGCTGCGAATAACACTCTAATTAAAGCAATGATCTACGGAGGCAGTATGTCACTGAGAATTAATGATGTAGCACCAAATTTTGACGCCGAGACTACCCAGGGCGATATCAATTTCCACGAGTGGTTAGGCGACCAATGGGGCGTGCTGTTCTCGCATCCCAAGGACTTTACTCCAGTATGCACTACCGAGTTAGGCTACATGGCTGGATTGGAGGGCGAGTTCAGCAAGCGTAATTGCAAGATTATTGGCCTCAGCGTTGACCCCGTGGGTAACCACGACGAGTGGGCAAAGGATATCGAGGAGACGCAGGGGCACGCCGTAAACTTCCCCATGATTGGTGATCATGACCTGGCTGTAGCGAAACTCTACAATATGTTGCCGGCGCAAGAACCGGGAAACTCTGAGGGTAGAACCGCTGCTACCAATGCAACTGTCCGTTCTGTATTTATTGTCGGGCCGGACAAGACCATCAAGCTGATGCTTACCTATCCCATGACCACCGGACGAAACTTCGATGAGATTCTGCGAGTCCTGGATTCCATGCAGCTGACCGCAAAACACAAGGTGGCGACTCCGGTGAACTGGAAAAACGGTGATGACGTCATCATAGTGCCCTCTGTTAGCGATGCAGAGGCGCGGGAAAAATATCCTGAGGGCTTCAACACTATCAAGCCCTACCTGAGGACAGTAAAACAACCGAGTTGAGGTTTCTGCAGTCTACTAAGCTATTGGTGTCGGAGTTTTTACGCCGGCACCTTTGGTAGCCTTATTTAAGCTGCAGTCGGTTTTCCGGGTCTGGCCTGAAGATCAGGTAGGAAAGATCAGTCTCCAGTTCGCTAAACCAGTGTGGCGTATGGCCGGGGATAATGATGACATCACCCGGGCCAACGCGGCGGCTGACGCCGCCTTCGATCTCCGCGCCGCGCACCCAATTGGCGTTTTCCTGTATCGCCTCCGTTATGCTGCCTCCGGTTACCAGAGTGGCATAGCCCGTGAGCATGTAATAAATTTCCGTGGTGTTAACTTGATGCAGATTCGAGCCGCCGGGTAGCTCCTTGGGGCGAAAAACCCCGTATACACCAACTTGATAGTCCCCGGTTACCTTCACCGTGCGAATAGCATTGTCGCTCACGCGGTCTTTGGGCAGTGCATCGATGAACTTGGCGATGTCCTCCGCGGTGACGTCAGTGGCAAAGGGTGGCACCGCGGGCGCTGGTGATTGCGCCACGGTCAGACCTGCAAAAAGGACTACAAAAAATGCCAGTGCGATTTTTTCATTGCGATGCTCCACGCTTGAACGATGCTGTGGCTGTACAGTAATCCAGCGTCTGCTTATTGAGGTAGCGTGAACGCCACCAGTTCCGGACTGTGTTCGCGGTCACCAATAGCGACCACTACATACTGTCTGTTGTTGTGCAGGTAGCTGACAGGTGGCCCCGAGGTCCCGGCCTCCAGTTCAACTTCCCATTCGATCTCGCCATTGCCCTTGTTGTAGGCACGAAAGGTCGTGCCACCACTGTTGGTAGCAATTTCTACCGGCATATCGATGGGGATTCTGCCACCGGGCCGTTGATTGGTCAGGCCCTCGCCCATGAACAGCAATGACTTTGTCAGCAGTGGCGAAGCTCGGCCCGGTGAGCCCAATTGCCCTAGATTGAGATGGGCGATAGCCGGGTTATCACGAGGGCCATCGCCATTGGGCACCATCCATACATGCTCGCCGGTGTTCATATCGATCGCGGTGATACGACCATAGGGCGGTTTGAATAGCGGCAGGCCCCGTGGACCTGCAATCCAGCGTCTGGATCCCTTGGTATAAGTCAGGTTGGTCACCTCGGGGTCGCCCGGCAGTAAATCGGCAACGAAGGGTGAGGTAATCGAGGGAATATAGAGAATTCCTGTCTCAGGGTCGAAGGCAGCGCCCTGCACATCGCCGCCGCCCTGGGAACCAGGCAGCTGGACGGTGCCCTGGGTACCATTGGGATTAGCACTGCGTATGGAAGGCGGCGTAAACAGCGGGCCGGTTACATAGTGGGTAAATATCTCTAATGCTTCGGCTCTGAGCTTGGGTGTAAAATCAATCAGATTATCGACGGTGGCACCCTGGCGGTCGAACGCCGCCGGTTTGGTGGGGAATGGTTGAGTAGCAGAGGTGACCTCACCCGGCACGTTCGACTGCGGTACCGGGCGCTCCTCGATTTCCCACACTGGCTCTCCAGTCTCGCGATCCAGCACGAAGGCGAAAGCCTGTTTGGTGATCTGGGTGAGCGCCTTAATGTCCCGGCCATCGACGTTGATGTCCATGAGAATGGGTGCTGCCGGGGGGTCATAATCCCAGAGGCCGTGGTGCACAGTTTGAAAATGCCAGACGCGCTCGCCGGTTGCGGCGTTAACTGCGACGATACTCTGGCTAAACAGGTTATCGCCGATACGGTGGCCGCCATACATATCATTGGTTGATGAAGAGATGGGCATGTACACCAGGCCCAATTCCTCATCGGCGCTAAACAGTGACCACACCGGAGCGTGACCGGTAAATGACCAGGAGCGGTCCTGCCAGCTACTGGTGCCGAATTGCCCCTCCTGCGGAATAGTGTTGTAGGTCCAGCGCAGGATGCCGCTGCGCACATCGAAGGCATGGACATCGCCGCGAAAAGCCTCCTTATCGGAGAAGGTGTCGGACATTGACTGGCCGATTACTACCACGTCGCCTACCACCATCGGTACGCCACCCCAGCGATAGCGCTCGAATTCTGGTGGCATCAGTTGTAGGTCGACACGTCCATCGACGCCAAAACTGGTGAGTAATGCGCCGGTCTTCGCGTCCAGAGCCGAAAGGAAGGTGCCACGCTGAACCAGGATGCGCTCATCGTCGCCGTCGCTCCAATAGGCGACTCCCCGGGTGGGCGCACCAGGCAGTCCCTCCGCACCGCCGACCGGTTCCTGTACCCACAGCGTAGCGCCGGTACCAGGATCGAAGGCCTCGACCAGGCCAACGCCATTGGGAATATAGGCTATGCCATTCTTGATAACAGGGGCAGACATCCAAGTTGGAGAAAAGCGCTGATTAGGATTTAAGTCCCGGTAGTATTGATCCAGCGCAGGCCGACGCCAGGCGATTTCCAGATCATTGACGTTATCGGCATTAATCTGATCGAGACCGGTGTATTTCGTGTTGCCGATATCCCCAGCGTAAGCCTGCCATTCACCTGCCTGTGCGTCGCCGACGATTTGCGGTGCCTGCTCGTTGAGCTGAGCAATGTCTCCGGGTGTCGCCGCTGTTTCCTGTTGGCGTTCACAGGCAGCGATCAAAAGCACCGCGCAAATGCCCACAACGACTCTCAGGCTCACTACTGGTATTGTTTTTATTTTCCAGACCATACGAATTACTCCACTTACCATGGTTCATTAATCAGAGGTTCCCTAGATTCTAACCAATTATCACGGCTTAAAAAAAGAAAATCGACAGACCGAAGCCCCACCGTCTCGGCTGAGTATTGAAAACAGCCTCATATCGGCATAGTCTCGGGGCAGAGATCGGCACAGAGCCGGTTATTGACAGCTTACTTTCCTGTAGGGGCATAGGCCAATTCTAAAATGAAAGTATTTACTATGCGTCCATCGTTCCATGGACATTCAGTCAGTAGCATCGTGAAGTGGTACTATGAAATATCGGAGCGATCGAGCACGAGTTAAGTTGGCACAAAGCTAAAAAGCAAGTCCGATAGATTGCTGGAACCGACAGCTAATAAACATTGTTAGTAATTTCGTAGTTTATGTTTGCAAAACAATACCCCCCTCAATGGTAGTGCTATTAATAGGGGGATGCCGTCAGGAGAGAAGACACCATGTCAATCAACCCCTACTTAAGCCGTCGTCAATGTCTGGCTGCAATCGCCACCACCGCTGCGCTGCCTTTCGCCGGTCTGCAGGCAGCCGATGGTAGCGCCATGCGGGGGGCGCTGATGATCCTCACTACTCCCTATACTGCCAACGGAGAAGTCGATTTCGAAGATCTGGCGAAAGAAGTGGCATTTTGTGATCAATGCGGCGTGCAGGGTCTGGTCTGGCCGCAGAACTCCAGTGAGCAGCGATATCTCAGCGTTGCAGAGCGCATACGCGGATTCGAAGTGCTAGCAGCAGCCAATCGTGGCCGCAACATGGTGCTGGTGCTAGGAGTGCAGGCGCAGGACACGAAAGGCATGTTGGAATACGCCAGGGTGGCAGAATCCCTGGCGCCGGATGGCATGATCGCGATACCACCCACTTCGGCGAATTCTCTTGCTGAAATTCATGCCTATTATGCGGCGCTGTGCGAGATAACCGACAGACCAGTTTTTGTACAAACCAGTGGCGGTCCTGATATCGAACTCAGCATTGATTTCCTGGTGCAAATGGCGCGGGACTTGCCGCAATGCGGGTACATCAAGGAAGAGTATGGCAAGGTTCACGAGCGAATGCTGGCGTTGCAGGCTTATCAGCCTGACCCTATCAAGAGTGTATTCGGTGCTACCCTCGGCCGTGGCTGGCTCTACGAAATGCGAATTGGCACAGACGGCGTCATGACCGGTGGAGCCATGTATGCAGATGTCTATGCCAGGCTCTGGCAGTTGCATCAGGAAGGACAAGAGGAAGAATTACGAGAGTGCTACAGCAAGCTGCTGCTGATCCAGAATCTGGATAACTTAATCCCCGGGGTGCGACTCTATGTGATGCAAAAACGTGGCGTGTTTAAAACCACGAAATCCCGCCGTGGCGAATACAGCTTCTCACCGCAACAAATAGCGGAAATTGAATTCAGACTGGAGGCACTAAAGCCGCATATGAAGGTCTAGCAGGCTGTTGAAAAGCTCTCAACTGGCACGATACAGCGTTAAGATCTGGCTCAAAATGCTCATTTACGGCTTGTGAACTCCGCTTTTTCGCCAAATCTTGCCTTGTCTCGCACTCGCCTGAGCGCTCTTCAACAATCTGCTAGGGTATCTCTGGATCAGCATTACCCCTCGGGCTTCTGCCTCGACAGGTACACAACCCTCTTGCCCAAGGTTATTTTTAGTTGCCTGGACCCGTGAAAAAAAGGATTCCACAGTTTTATCGATACCGGTACGGTGACATTTAGCACGAATGCTGTCGCCATCAGTGTGTAGAAGGCCTCGGTGGTGATGATTGAATTCTGCACGTAGCCAATATCCATGACCACGAACGCCAGCTCGGCTCGTCCCAGCATGCCAAAACCAATCAGAATACTTTCGTACCACTCATAGTTACCGGTAAAGCGAGCCGCCAGTGAGGCAGAGATCGTCTGTGCCAACAATAATCCTACGGTTAGGCTAATGATCTGGGGAATTACCGAAATTAAAATGCTTTGGTCGAAAACTATTTTGCTGCCCAGTTCAACAAAGAACACTGGACCGATCCAGGAGAAAGCGACGTTGTCGACGATTTTCTTGGTTTGATTGTAGTGATCGGTTTCCGGTTTATCGAATAAGTGGAAGTATTCCTGTTTGATAATCAGGCCCGCCATGTAGGCACCCACCGCCGGGTGAAAGCCGAATTCATAGGAAATCAGGCTGATGACGAGCGCAACTAAAAGTACCGCCAGTGTCGCCTGCTCCCCTTTCTTAAAACTAATGAATTGCATGAGGTCGAATTTGCTCAGAAAGGAGAATCGCTGAAACAATTTGAGTGAGCTCTTAAACGGGAAGACGATGAGATTGAGGGTCGTGATCAGGAAGAAGAAGGCAGCTGCTTTGGCGATGATGAACAAAATTCCCACTGCGCTCACCTCGGCATCACCGGTGGCCAGTGGTACCAAAACGGCAACCACGGCGAGCGAGGCAATGTCATCGAGAATGGCTGAGGTCATTATGCCGGTAGCGGCCGCACTTTTCTGCAGCTTTTCTGCCTTCAGCGAGACCATGGTTAGCGACACTGCCGTCGCCGTCATTGCCAGACCGCACATGAGTGAAAGTCTGGGGTCCTGCCAGAAGTAGAGGGTTATATAGTAGGCGGCCGCAAAAGGAGCCAGGGCACCGAACAGCGCGATGCCCCAACTGCGTTTGACACCTCGAATGAAATGATTGGTCTCCTCTTCGAAGCCCAATGCGAACATGATCAGGATGATGCCAATTTCCGCGAAGCCACGTATGAATTCGGTGCTCTGCTCCGGCAGAATACCCAGGTTCACCATCGTCGAGCCGAAGGCGAGAAAGTACAAAACCGGGGTGAGTTTGGTCTTGTCTGCCAGGAAATAGGAAAGAAAGACCCCCGACCAGATGATGGCGAGGAATAGCATATCTTGCATGAATTAGTACTCGTTTTTAGTTTTCGAAAATAAGCTATAACAGCCCGTGTGCGTTTTTATTGACCGAATCGAGGTTTCTGCTTGTAAATGGAGTGACTTTCTCGGGACAGGGGCTGGTTTTACTGATTTTGGAATGGTTTCCGCACTTTTTGGCTCCTGCAGCTTGTTAGTTTTTAGTTCTTTTAGTTACTAACCTCTCCAAATACACCGCAAACGGGGGAAGAAGAGTCAGCTTTTTTTGACATTTGTTTTCTGGAATACAGATTGCGAAGCTGCACCGGGCACATTCTTTGAATGTCCGGCGCTAGCGAACATTCATAAATTCCCGGGCCTGTGCTGGGGTCGCGATTTCAAGACCAGCTGCTTGCAACTTGCTCACCAGCAGCCTCACCAGCGTTTCATTGGTACTTGCTATCGAGCCATCAGCCAATTGCATGTTGTTCTCGAACCCTACCCGACAGTGCCCACCTGCTGCTGCAGCCGCTAGCATACACTCAGCCTCGTTGGCACCAAAGGCGCATAGCCACCAGCAATTTTCATTTCCCAGCTCTAGCAAAAGCGGTTTCAGGTCTTCCGCTTCAGATTGTTGGTTTTGTGTGTATCTACCGAGCACCAGCAAGACCGCCGGGTTTTGCTGAGGGATAATACCTCTTTGACGTAGCTTGCTAAAATATTGAATGTCCTCTACCGAATACAAAATGTATTGTGGAGCGATCCGCTCCCTCTGCAGCCAGCTGAAAAATTCCGCTGCTGTTGTTTCATCGGTAGCGGCCGGACAGATTTCCCTGATTGCCAGCGACACCGCCTCCGGTTTTACGTCTCTTACTACCTGCATCTGTTCCGCGGGCTGGTAGCAGCCCACGGCTTCGGTAGTGATTTGTATGATCAGCTCAGACCCAAGCTTGCGTCGAATAGCGTTGCTTGCTTCGATGTAGGCATCGGCGTTCAGGCTATGCCGTAGTGCCGCATCACGGACGTGCAGGTGGAGCATGCATGCGCCAGCATCGAGACAACTGGCGGCGACGGCAGCCAATTCTCGGGGTGTAATTGGAAGCTTGGGGTGATCCTGCCGGGTCTTGCGGGCGCCATTGGGTGCCACCGCAATCATCACAGGATTGTCGTCAGTCATTGCTTGTTCTTATCTTACAGGGAATTAGTGCGGGTAGAGTATAGGTGCAATTATCCACCAGTTCCATATTGTGCGAACAGGCTACTCATAGCTTCTGTTGCAGTGGTCGAATTGCGCTTGTGGTGACTGCAAGCATATGCGAATCTTTTTGTGTCGAAAATTCGCCGATGGGAGTCAGCGCCAATGCCACATGATCATTCCCGTGACCATGACCACACCGAGCCACCCTCGGATCTGACGCTACGAGTGAAAGCACTCGAAAGTCTGCTGCTTGAAAAAGGTCTGGTAAATGCGGATGCACTCAACACCATCATCGATACCTATGAACACAAGGTGGGACCGAGAAACGGTACTCAGGTGGTTGCTAAAGCCTGGAGTGACCCACAGTTCAAGCAAGCCCTGATGCATGATGCTACAGCTGCGGTGCTGGAATTGGGCTACGGCGGCCGTCAGGGCGAGCATCTGCACGTGGTAGAGAACACCGATGCTGTACACAACCTGGTGGTCTGCACCCTGTGCTCCTGTTATCCATGGACCCTGCTCGGTTTGCCGCCGGTATGGTACAAATCGGCACCCTATCGGTCACGGGCGGTCAGCGAACCGCGTTCGGTATTGCGAGAGTTTGGTACCGAATTAGATGAAACCATCAAGATAAGAGTATGGGACTCAAGCTCGGAAATGCGCTATCTGGTGCTGCCTGCGCGTCCGGCAGGCACCGAAGACTGGAGCGAGGAAAAGTTACAACAGTTGGTGAGCCGCAATTCCATGATTGGGGTTGAGCTGGCGAGAAGCCCGACGAGCGCGGAAGATCTTTCCTCATGAACGGCGGACACGACCTGGGTGGCAAGCAGGGTCTCGGCCCAATCAACCCCGAGCCGGAGGCACAGGAGCCTGTGTTTCACTTCGAGTGGGAGCGCCGCGTGTTTGCCCTGACCATGGCGGCGGGCATGTTGGGCCAGTGGAATATAGATCAGTCCCGCCATGCCCGGGAACGCCAGCATCCAGCGGACTACCTGAGTAATTCCTATTATGAAAATTGGTTGCAAGGTACTGAGACCTTGCTCAACGAGAGCGGCCTGCTGGCGGCAAATGTTGAACTGGGAAATGTGAGGATTCCAGACTCCGCAGACGCCGAAAAATTACTGGCCTGCGGTGGTCCGACGACGGTGGACTCGGATAAGCCGCCGGCTTTCAATGTGGGCGACGGCGTGCGTTTGATAAAAAGTCACAAGGCCGGGCACACACGGGCACCTTCCTATGCCCAGGGCGCGGTGGGTGAGGTAGTAGGCCAGCATGGTTGTCACGTCTATCCTGATAGTAATGCCCTCGGAGAGCATGTCGGTGAGCAGCTGTACTCGATTCGCTTCAGCGCTCAGGAGTTGTGGGGTAGCGATGCTGAAAATTTCGAAGTACTGATCGACCTCTGGGAACCCTATCTGGAACAAGTGAGCACAGCATGAGGCGATTTCCACTACAACCTTGCGACGGTGAAGGTCCGGTGTTTAGTGAGCCGTGGGAGGCCCAGGCTTTCGGGTTGGTGATTGCGCTGCACCAGCAGGGTCTGTTCAGCTGGGACCAATGGGCAAGCGCTCTGAGCGAAGAAATTCGAAAGGCTCAAGACCAGGGCGATCCGGATTTAGGCAATACCTATTATCAGCACTGGTTGTGTGCGCTGGAGAAGATGTTGCGGTTGCAAGGCATTTGCAGCGACGCTGAAATGGCAGCAAGAAAGAGTCAGTGGATTTCCGCCTATGAGAACACCCCCCATGGCAAGCCGATCGAATTGTCAGCGGCGCAGGAATAATCAGGGCAGCTCTGCATTACCCAGCTTTTGCAATTTCTCCTGCAGTTCGTCGAATTTTTTCTGATGACGCAGCTGCCCCTGACAGATATCTGCGGCCAGAGACAGGTATCTCGCTGCCGATTCGTGGTCTGAATTTATGGCGACAAAGTTATCCAGTAGCTTAACGGCGACAATAAATTGCTGCCGTGAGACACAGGCATGCGTCAGTAGTTCTAACTCTGCCCCGTTCTCAAGCGTGAAGTCTTTGTCATGCTTTAGTCCCCACTCGCACAAAGCCAGGGCGGCCATGGCGTCGCGGCGTTCAAGCAATTTCGGGATATAAGGCTTTATAAAATACAGCCCCGGCTGTTTGTTGGGCCATTGCGAAAGGATTTTAAAAATTGCATCGAACCTGACCCAGTCACCAAGTTGAATAATCGGTTTAATCAAATTGATGGCGGTGTCGACCCGTCGGTTCTTTAATTCCCAATAGGCCGTCTTCAACAGGTCATGCATGTTCTCGTTGCGGTCATTGGTCTGCTGTATTTGTCTGTCTGCCGCCAGAAAATCTTTTTCCGGGAGTAAGCTTGATCGGTGGTGATTATTGGTCAGCCCCAGGAATCTGAAGTAGACCAGCAGGCCGTAGAGGCCGAAAGGCAGAAACACGAGGAAAGCGAATATTCCCGACAGGGCCATAGCGTAAAAAACCGCAATTAACAGGGCAAAGACAAGTATTGCAAGCACATACAATCGGCCGGTGATTACCATGAAACCAGCGAGTGCTACAGGACTAATGATCTCGAACAGATCTTCATACAGGGAGTTGAGTGCCAGCGATGCAGGAAAAGTCGCCGACACGAAGAGGAGCAGCATCAGCCCGGTATAATCAAGACCACGAGAGAATGCTGCAAACACTATGCTGCCGAACAGTATTATCATTAGCAACTGCCGACCGAACCTGCCTTTGTTGATCATAGCAACCGACAGTGCCGGCGGCCGGGAGCTACCCTGGCAGGACTCGCTCATGATCTCCAGTCCGTACTCGAAAAAAGTAGCCACCAGCAAAACCACGGCAACGAGTCCGATCACGAAGATCGGTGCGCCCTCCGAAACGCTCAGGCTGATGATGCTGGCCAGGGCAATCAAGCAAGTAAATACTGTAATGTAGATGAGAACGCCAAGGCTCTCCAGGTACAGGGGATAGCGAAAAACAGAGAGTGCTTTGATGGTCAAGGAGAGGGCTCAGTTCTGACGCTTAAGACGGCGTCGTGTGATTAGGACAAGCTACACAGCACAGGGGCATAGGATCGGAGCTTCGGTAACTACTGTAGCATGCCTGAAGCTATATTAATGGCGGGCCTCGGCAATATTTCAATTCCAATCCGATTGTACTTGCGCCACATGAGTAAGTGCAGATATAGTCTTTCTCTAGCGGTCAAACAATATAGAGTCGAGAGCCGGAGGAGTGAGCCCATGGGCGCCACAAAAAAGCCTGACAACGACAGTGAAAACCCCACGCCAACACAGCTGAATCCCAAACAACGTTCCCGCCGCGACTTCCTCGAGGGTGCGGGCGCCACCGCTGTGGTTGCCACCGCCGTGCCGATGGTGGGAATAACGACGGCGAATGCGCAACAAGCCAACACCGACAGCGCTGCCACTACTTCGATACGCCTCCGGGTCAATGGCGTCACCCACAGTGTCGATGTGGAAGACCGTTGGACTTTGGTCGAGGTGCTGCGGGACCAACTGGACTTGACCGGCACCAAGATAGGCTGTGATCGCAGCGAGTGTGGCGCCTGCACCGTCTTAATGAACGGCAAGCCGGTGTATTCCTGCAGTCAACTGGCAGTGTGGGCCGACGGTGCTGAAATAACCACGGTAGAAGGCCTGGCGCAGAATGGTGAGCTGTCAACACTGCAGCAAGCCTTCGTCGACAACAACGGCCCTCAATGTGGATTCTGTACCCCGGGGCAGCTAATGACGGCTACGGCACTGCTCAATAATACCCGCACTCCGAACGCAGATCAGGTCAGATCCGCATTGGTTGGTAATCTCTGCCGCTGCTCCAATTACAATGCCATCGTCGAGGCGGTGGTCAGCGCCGGTGAGATTAAGGGAGGTGTGGCATGAGTGAAGCCAGCAATTCAGCCCTTGAGCCTCTCAACACCGTAGGCAACGCCACCGCCAGGGTCGATGCGGTGGAGCGGGTTACCGGCGAGGCCAGGTACAGTCGCGACATGAAATTGCCTGGCATGCTCTATGCTCAGGTACTGCGCAGTCCTCACCCGCACGCACGCGTTCGATCTGTAGATATAGCAGAGGCCTCGCGCCTGCCCGGCGTGCGAGCGATTATCACCGGCGAGAATGCGCCTGTGGTGTGGGGTGCCGGGTCGGTATCCGGCGGTCGTCAATACAACGATCCTACCAAGGATGCGACTCTGCACCGTCGCTATATATTCAATAATCCGGTCAGATTTGTTGGTGACTCGGTGGCCGCAGTGGCGGCGATCGATCGTCATACCGCCGAAGCGGCGCTGGCCTTGATCAAGGTGGACTATGAGGAATTGCCATTCGTGCTGGAGCCGGAAGCGGCGCTGGCAGACGGCGCCCCTCTGGTGTGGCCCGATGGCAACCTCTGCCCGGATTTCAGAAACAATTTCGAACCCATGGTATCGGACATCGGTGATATCGAAGCCGGTTTTGCGGCAGCCGATGAGATCTTCGAGGCGCGCTACGAAACCAGCTTCATCCATAACGGCCAGATGGAGCCCCGTTGCGCCCTGGCACATTGGGAGGGCGACAAGCTGACGCTGTACACGCCTACTCAGGGTGTCTCCAACTGTCGCCACGATACCGCCAGGGATCTGGGGCTGGAAGATCACCAGGTACGTATCGTTTGTAATTACATGGGCGGCGGGTTCGGTAACAAGAATCAAAATCAGGACGCGGACCTGGTCGCGGCGACACTATCCAAACTAGCCAGTGCGCCGGTAATGCTGGAATATTCACGCCGTGACGACTGGCTCGGCGTGCACGGTCGCTGGCCCACCGTGCAATATTATAAAATCGGTGCTAAAAAAGATGGCACGGTAACGGCCATGCAGATGCGCGGATACAGTGGCATGGGTCCCTATCGAAAGAACTCCGGCGGCATCAGCGGCATGGATGTTTACAGCTGTCCAAACCGCCTGCGCACTATCTACCCGGTCTACACCAACCGCACCACCTCGGGTAATTTTCGGGCGCCATCGGAGCCCCATGGTTTCTACGGCATCGAGTCCATGATGGATGATATTGCCTATAAGCTTGGTGTCGATCCGGTCGAGTTTTCCCTCAATAATATGCGCCGACCCACCGCTGACCGACCGTTTACCAACTACTCTCTCGATGAAGTGATTACCACCGGAGCCGAGCAGTTCGATTGGGCCAATCGCCGCCGAGTGACACCGGGTTCTGACGAGGGGCCCATTAAGCGCGGTTCGGGTTTTGCGTTTATGATGTTTCGCGCCGGCCTTGGCACCAGCAGCGCTATAGTGCGGGTGGATTCCAACAAGCACTACACGCTGTTTGTTGGTGTCACCGATATCGGGCCGGGCGCCAAGACGACGATGGGCATGATTGCCGCCGAAGAGTTAGGCGTGCCGCTGTCGCAACTGGAAGTAGTCTCTGGCGATACCGATCGCTGCCCTTATTCGGTGGGCGAGTCTGGCAGCCGCACTACTATTCAGACCGGTTACGCCGTGGTTCAGGCTGCCAAGGAACTGAATCAGCAGATAGCCACACAGGGCATGCCTACAGGTAGTGATGTGCTGATTGCCTCGGCGACACCAATTCCCAGTACCGACGGCAAGACCCGCCAGTGTTTCGGCGCGCATTTTGTAGAAGTCGAGGTGGACACAAGAACCGGCACTACCCGTATCCTCAAATACACCACGGTGCATGAGTCCGGTCGTATTATTAATCCCACCACGGCGAGGGATCAGATTCGCGGCGCAACCATTCAGGGCATCGGCCAGGCTCTGCATGAGGACCTGCTGTATGATCCCGCCAGCGGTCAACCGCTGACAACCGGCTACTACCGAGCCAGGCATTTAACCCATCTCGACATACCCGATATCGAGGTTAGCTTTATCGAGGTGGACGATGGTTATGGACCGTTCGGTGCCAAGACCGCAGGTGAGGCTGGCATAATCCTGGCGCCCGCGGCGGTCGCTAATGCGATCTCCAATGCCATCGGTAAACGCATGACCTCGCTGCCCATCTCCCGCGACAAGATTCTGGAGGCGATGGCATGAAAGCATTAATTAATATAAACGCCAACTCAATTGCCGATGCGGTGGTTGCCGCACAGCAGGCGCGCAGCAATGGTCAATCTATAGCCTTCTCAGGTGGTGGCACCGATTTGCTGCAGCAGCTAAAAGACGGCACCGAAACTTGCGATGTGATTATCAATCTGCGCAATGTCGCAGACGCTGATCAGGTCTCCAGCAGCGGCAGTGGCACCACTGTCGGTGGTCTGATCACCCTCGAGGAACTGAGCAACAGCGATGTCAGTCCGGTGCTGGCGCAGGCGGCTGCCAGCGTGGCAACGCCGCAAATCCGCAACGTCGCGACGCTGTCCGGAAACCTGACTCAGCGTCCCTGGTGCTGGTATTACCGTAATGGCTTTAGCTGTTACAAGGCCGGCGGTAATGAGTGTTTTTCTGTTGTCGGGGAAAATCAGCAACATGCAATCTTTGGTGGCGGGCCCAGTTTTATTGTCCATCCCTCCGATACTGCGCCGGCTCTGGTAGCGCTGAACGCGAGCTTTGTTATTAACGGTCCCGACGGTGAAAGATCGCTGCTGGCAAAGGATTTTTTTACACTGCCCAGTCAAAATCCGCAGCGGGAAAATGTACTCGAAGAAGGCGAATTACTCAGCGCTGTCAGCATTCCTGCCGCTGCTGCCAATACCGTAAGCAGCTATTACAAGCTCATGGACAGGGAGGCCTGGACCCATGCCGAAGTCAGTGTCGCCGCCGTGCTGAGCATGGATGGCAACCGAGTACAGGCGGCCAGCATTGTCCTTGGAGGCGTCGCCACCGTGCCATGGAAACTGCAGGCAGTGGAAGACTTTCTGCTCGGCAAGCAATTGACCGCGACCGTGGCACAGGAGGCGGGTGTACTCGCCGTAGCCAATGCCCGGCCGCTGGCAAAGAACGGGCATAAAGTGCCAATGACCAGCGCTGCCGTCGAGCACGCACTGCTGTCGTTGGCGTCGGCCTGATGAAGCGGCGCGACTTCCTGCTTTTCCATACCGAAGCTGACAAGAGCGTCGCTGATTTATCCTGTGAGAAATTGTTTATCTATTATGAAGGCCTGAATTCCGGTTTTCACCAGGCCGCAGCGGAACAGGGCACGCTGGATGATGCCGATTGGTGGGCCGGTGAGCCGCCGCTCGCTATCAATAGTAGTGATCCCGAAAGTTTCTTCCGCAGTGTATTGATTGAGCTAAAAGATATTGATTCATTGCGGGTATTGGACATGGAGTGGTTGGCGCAGGGCGATTTCAGGATACGAGTTGAGACCCTGCTGGCGGCATTCAAGGCCAAGGGTAGCGATGTCGTTTTTCAATCTGCGGCGCCCGCTCAAAAAACCGAATCTCAAGTGTAAGCAATCAGGAGTTAGAATTTCCGACATGATGTTGCCTAAAACTGTGCGTTGCGTTGCCTTGTTTCTCTTTGTATTAATTTCCCTGACAGCCTGTGAATCGGGCAGCGAACCCGAGGCTATTACCCCTGACGAACAGATTAAGGCCCAGGTAGAATCTGTAATTTCCAGAGCCGCCGATTTGCCGCAGCAGATCAATGTGGAGGTGCGTGCGGGCATTGTGTTTGTTTCCGGTTCTCTGACATGCGAGGACTGCGGTGGTCTGCGCACCCCGGGTAATATTGGCACCGTGCAGCAGAGCCTGGGTGCCATGGTGCGTGCTGTTACCGGGGTGAATGCAGTGGTCTTCGAGTTGGATTCTGAAACCTAGCCGAGCGGGCATCATCCTGTTAGCGGGAATTGTCGAGCAAGTCGACAATAGGATCTATGAAAAAATTCTCTGACATTAAAAACCGCGCCGAACAGCGCAAAGGCGGTGCGGCAGCCTTAAAGAAACTGCTGCCGGAGGTCGCCAGCAAACGACAATTAGCCAACACCGTCGATGATCGTTATCTCGCCATGATGACGAAGTGCATCAATCAGGCTGGCTTCAGCTGGAAGGTAATCGAGTGTACGTCGTCAAACCATCTTGGACAAAGTTAGCTCTGATCTAAGAGGCACATTAGCCCATCCGGGTTAATAACTTAGTCTGTTTATCGTAGTGCATTTTCCGGCGCATAGCCAAGGTGGCGATTT
>CAVOFA010000010.1:0-42131 GCA_963694865.1 Gammaproteobacteria bacterium
TACAAAAAACGCTTGCACGCATTGAAAATTCCGCCTGAGCTAGACCCGCCAAGCCAGCTGCAATGGGATACCAGCAAACTCGAAGTAATTGAATTGCCCGACAACGGCACTCTGATATCTAAAACGACTGCGGGCAATGGACTTGCACTGCCGCTGCCAGGGCCGCTACAGATTCGATATCGCCAGGGCGGAGAATCCTGCCAGCTGCCAGGGCGACCCAATAAGTCGTTGAAGAAACTGTTACAGGAACAGGAGATCGAACCCTGGCTGCGCGATCGCATACCGCTGCTGTATCTGGGAGAAGAGCTGGTCTGCGTGCCTGGAGTTGGAGTCGTGGAGAAATTTGTGGCCAAGGGAAATGATCCGAGTATGCAGATTAGCTGGTGTGGCCCTGACTTCGGTTTTTGTTGAGTTTTTAGACGACCTCTGACAGCGGAGGATGATTGTATGACAATCTGTGCAGGCGCGCTGCGCTCCCGTACCCTACTGCCTCAGCTTTCAGTGCAATGTTGGCTGTTTTTGGATTGAGCTTGAAGGGAGCTTCTGGTAGTCTGTAACTCCATCTGCATGGGTCAGTGCAGCGCTGATTCACTTACCATAGATGGGGCCCCGATGACTCGTTATATCTTTATTACCGGTGGTGTAGTTTCTTCACTGGGCAAAGGCATCACTTCAGCTTCTCTCGCGGCAGTTCTCGAAGCCCGCGGCTTGAATATCACAATGTTAAAACTGGATCCCTACATCAATGTGGATCCTGGAACCATGAGCCCGTTTCAACACGGTGAAGTTTTTGTCACTGAGGACGGCGCCGAGACCGATCTCGACCTCGGGCACTACGAACGTTTCAGTCGCAGCACCATGCACCAATCCAACAACTTCACCACCGGCAGGGTATACGAAGAAGTATTAAAGCGGGAGCGTCGTGGCGACTACCTGGGCGCGACCATTCAGGTCATTCCGCACATAACCGATGAAATCAAACGTCGCATCGTCGCAGGCTCCCAGGGAGTCGATGTGGCGCTGGTTGAAATTGGCGGGACCGTGGGTGACATCGAGTCACAGCCTTTTCTTGAGGCGATACGACAGATGAAGGTGGAGCTGGGTTCTGAACGGGTTCTGTTCGTGCATCTCACCCTGGTTCCTTACATCAAAACGGCTGGTGAGACCAAGACCAAGCCCACCCAACACTCGGTGAAAGAAATGCGCTCCATAGGCATTCAGCCTGACGTGTTGGTGTGTCGCTCGACTCAGGAGATCGACGAGTCATCGCGCAAGAAAATTGCCCTGTTTACCAACGTCGAACTGCCGGCGGTTATCTCCTTACCCGACAGTGATTCTATCTACCGAATTCCGGGGAAGCTGGGAGCGGCAGGTCTCGATGAAATCATCATCCGGCAATTCCACCTCGATTGTCCACCTGCAGATTACTCAGAATGGGATCGGGTGGTTGAAGCCCATTTGCACCCCAGTCAGGAAGTTAACCTGGCCATGGTTGGTAAGTACATGGAATTGCTGGACGCCTACAAGTCACTCATCGAATCGATTATCCATGCCGGCATTCAGACTCGTACCAGAGTAAACATAAAATATATCGACTCCAGTGAGGTATTGCAGCAGGGAGTGGAGATTCTGGAAAATCAGGATGCCATCCTGGTGCCCGGTGGTTTTGGTGAGCGCGGCATCGAGGGCAAGATCGCGGCAGTGAAGTATGCCCGGGAAAACAAAACCCCCTATCTGGGAATCTGCCTGGGCTTGCAGGTAGCCGTGATCGACTATGCCAGAAATGTGGTCGGGCTTAACGGCGCCCACAGTACCGAGTTCGATCCGGACTGCGAGCATCCGGTCATTGCTTTGATTAGCGAATGGACTACGGCCAGCGGTGACACCGAATTCAGAGATGAGGAGTCAGACCTTGGTGGCACCATGCGCCTTGGTGGTCAAACCTGTATTTTGGAGAAAGATTCCACCACTTTCGAGTGTTATGGCAAACAAGAGATAGTGGAGCGCCACCGCCACCGCTATGAGTTTAACAATAACTACATCGACAGATTGACGGCTGCCGGCTTGAAGTTAGTAGGCAAGTCGACGGACGGTATGTTAGTAGAGGTGATTGAAATCCCGGATCACCCCTGGTTCGTAGGTTGTCAGTTTCATCCGGAGTTTACTTCGAAACCGCGTGAAGGACATCCACTCTTCACCGGCTTCGTCAAGGCGGCTATCGCCCGTCGAGATAGCCGTTCCGAAATTAGTAGAAAGGGACGGAGGATACTCCCCAGTGATTTAGAATATTATCGAAGATAGTGGAGAAAATCGCCGCTGTCCCCTTTTTCTCTTCCCAATTTTTAATCTGTAGCAGGGTCTAAATTCAGTTCATGACATCCAAGCAAATTAACGTGGCCGACATAGTGCTCGGCAATGATCGGCCCTTCGTGCTGTTTGGCGGCTTGAACGTGTTGGAGTCACGAGACCTGGCGTTAACGGTGGCCGAGCAATTCAAACGCGTAAGTTCAGATCTCAATATTCCCTATGTGTTTAAAGCCTCATTCGATAAAGCCAACCGCTCCTCTATTAATTCTTACCGGGGTCCAGGCCTGGATGAAGGCCTGAAAATTCTCAGCGAGATCAAAACTACGTTCGATCTGGCTGTCATAACCGACATACATGAGCCCTCCCAGGCGCATCCGGTCAGTGAAGTTGCCGATGTCTTGCAGTTGCCTGCTTTCCTGTCGCGGCAAACGGATTTAATCGTGGCGATGGCCGGAACCGGCGCTGCAATCAATATCAAGAAAGCACAGTTTTTAGCACCCCAGGAAATGCAGCATATTCTGACTAAATTTGAAGAGGCCGGGAATCAGCAGTTGATGCTCTGCGAGCGGGGCAGCAGCTTTGGTTACAACAACCTGGTGGTAGACATGCTCGGCTTCGGTGTTATGAAAGAGTTTGGCTATCCACTGCTGTTCGATGTCACTCACGCCCTGCAACAACCGGGTGCTCTGGCGAATAGCGCCGGTGGTCGCCGCGGGGATGTTACCGCGCTGGCCAGGGCCGGACTATCCCAGGGACTGGCGGGCCTGTTTATCGAGGCTCATCCCGATCCCGACAATGCCCGCTGTGATGGCCCCTGTGCCTTGCGGCTCGACAGTCTACGACCGTTCCTCGAGCAGATGAAGGCCCTGGATGAACTGGTAAAAATCCTGCCTGAGCTCGACACCAAGTAATACAAAATATTAATCTATTAGATTAAATAAGATTCATAAGGAATTGAAATGTCTACAATTAGCTCAATTAAAGCTCGTGAAATTCTGGACTCGCGGGGCAACCCCACGATTGCAGCCGATGTAGTGCTTCAAAGCGGTGTAGTAGGAACAGCGTGCGCACCGTCCGGCGCCTCCACGGGCTCGCGGGAAGCGCTGGAATTGCGTGACAAAGACCCCTCTCGGTATCTAGGCAAAGGGGTTTTAAACGCCGTTAAAAATGTAAATACCAGTATTCAGGATGCCCTGAAGGGCTACGATGCCCTGGACCAGGCTGGTCTTGACCAGGTAATGCTGGATCTGGATGGCACTGAAAACAAGTCAAAGCTGGGTGCTAACGCTATTTTATCAGTGTCTCTGGCTGCTGCCAGGGTGGCGGCAGTTGATTCCGGGGTGCCGCTGTACACTCACATAGCCAGAATAAATGGTAGCGAGGGTAATTATTCTCTGCCGGTACCCATGATGAACATCATTAATGGGGGTGAGCACGCCGATAATAATGTGGATATTCAAGAGTTTATGATTCAGCCCACCGGTGCACCGAGCTTTTCGGAGGGCTTGCGCTATGGAGCAGAGGTCTTCCATGCGCTGAAATCGGTACTCAGCAGGCAGGGTTTGAGCACGGCGGTGGGGGATGAAGGCGGCTTTGCCCCTGACTTGTCCTCTCATGCGGCGGCGCTGGATGCCATCCTGCAGGCCATAGAAATGGCGGGGTTCAAGCCGGGCGTGGACATGCATCTGGCGCTCGATTGCGCGGCGTCCGAGTTTTTCGTCGATGGCAGGTATTGCCTCAAGGGCGAGAACAAGAGCTACGACGCGGACGGTTTCGCCGATTATCTGCAGAATCTCAGTGAAAACTACCCCATACTCTCTATCGAAGATGGCATGGATGAGAGTGACTGGGGGGGCTGGGCTAAATTATCTGCGCAAATAGGCGATAAAGTTCAGTTAGTAGGCGACGATCTATTCGTCACCAATACCAGTATTCTGCAGCGTGGTATAAGTGAGAACATTGCCAATTCTATACTGATCAAATTCAACCAGATTGGTACATTGACGGAAACCCTGGCTGCGATCAACATGGCCAAGGCAGCTGACTACTCGGTGGTTATTTCTCATCGCTCCGGCGAGACTGAAGATACCACCATCGCCGACCTGGCGGTTGCCACCGCGGCGGGTCAGATCAAGACCGGTTCATTGAGTCGATCTGATCGGGTGGCGAAGTACAATCGTTTATTGCGTATTGAAGAAGAGTTAGGCAGTAGTTCGATTTACAGGGGACTCGGTGAGTTCTCCCGTTTTATCGATTAGCTGCAAATGGATTTGATGAAATAAATAGAGACGCAATGAAATTACTGTTCGCTTTTATAGTCTTCGTCATCGCCACGTTACAGTATCAACTGTGGCTTGGAGAGGACAGTGTTCGGGCGCTCAACATGCTGGAAGTCGATCTCGAAGCGCAGCGCCGAAGCAATGCTGATCTCATTGAACGCAATCGACTGGTGGAAATAGAAGTACTGGATCTCAAGAACGGGCTGGAGGCGGTGGAAGAACGAGCGAGGTCGGAATTAGGCATGATCCGCGATGGAGAAATTTTCTACCTCATAGTCGACTAGTAGCCAAGCCCCGCCACACGCATCAACTACCTACTGTCATAGAGCAAAAGATAAATTTGGTAGAGATATCTCGAGCTCAGGCTCTGATACTTTTACAACAAAGAAGAATTCAAGATGACAATTTGGGCAATCGTGCCAGCGGCAGGCGTCGGTCTCCGCATGGGGTCAAGCACACCCAAGCAGTACTTGCCAATCAATGGCGTTCCCGTCATTGCCGTCGCTTTACAAAAACTGGCGAGTATTGCGGAAATAAAAAAAATTGTTGTTGCTCTGCACCCGCAAGATGAATTGTTTTCGCAGTTGAAACCCGCGCCGGACAAACGAGTCGTGACCGTTGTTGGTGGTGATGACAGGCAGCGGAGTGTATTGAAGGCATTACGCCGCCTTAAAGAGGAAGAGGAAGTGGAAGCCCGGGACTGGGTGTTAGTGCATGATGCTGCGAGGCCCTGTGTATTGAGTTCGGATATCCGTCGACTGCTTGCCCAGCTGCAGGATCATGACGTAGGTGGTCTGTTAGGTGCTCCAGCGGAGAATACCTTAAAACAAGTGGATGACCAGGAACTGGTACAGAACACTATCGATCGTACCGGTGTCTGGAATGCCTTTACACCACAGATGTTTCGTTATGGCTTGTTGCTTGCCGCGTTGGAAGCCGCTGTCGAAAATAACGCGGTGACAACGGATGAGGCCAGTGCTGTCGAGCTAATGGGATATAGACCACAGATGATAGAAGGCGCCAGCACCAATATCAAAATCACCCATGCAGCGGACCTGGAGTTGGCGACCAAGATATTAGAGTTGCAGGAATAGAACATGACTGTTGATGGTATGCGTATTGGACATGGTTATGACGTGCATCGATTTGCGGCGCGCTATAACGAGAAAAAGCCTCTCATCCTGGCGGGAGTGCTGGTGCCGGAGCGAGTAAGTCTGGAAGCGCATTCAGACGGCGATCTGGTTTTGCACGCTGTGTGTGATGCTATTCTGGGGGCGTTGGCTGAGGGCGATATAGGACAGCATTTTCCCGATGATGACTCGCAATACGCCGGCGTTGACAGTGCTAAATTACTCGCCAGCGTGCTTGCTCTGGCGACGGCACGAGACTTTCAATTGATTAATGTAGATGCCACCGTGATCGCGCAGGTACCCAGACTGTCCCCGCATCGACAGGCGATGAAAACAAGCCTGGCTGAGTTGTTGCAACTGCCTCCCGATCGTGTAAACCTCAAAGCTACCACCACCGAGGGCTTGGGTGATATTGGTAAAAAATTGGGTATGGCCTGTCATGCGGTGGTGTTATTGAATCGTGTTAGTGCATGACAATACCTGAACCTGTCGTCAAGGCGACAGCCGCGCTTTTACCGCTGTCGCAGTTGAATTATGCCCTGGGTAGTCCGCCACTAAGGGCGATAATGAAGCAGGAATTTAACGATTTCTGTGTTGATGAAAGTATCGGCTTTGCACTCACGGGCAGTGGTGAGCATTTCTGCCTGCGGCTCAGGAAAACGGACCTTACAACGCTCGATGTCGCGCAGCGCATTGCCACACTAACCGGCACCAACATGGCGGACATCGGTTACTGCGGCATGAAAGACAAGCATGCCGTGTGTACGCAATGGTTCAGTCTGCCGCTGGAGATGGCTGCTGAGGGTAGAATAGCTTCGATCGAGGACGACTGCCTGGAAATTCTTGAAACTGACCGCAATATTCGTAAGATCAAGATCGGTAGCCATAAGAGCAACCAGTTCAGGATCATATTGCGACAGTGTGCTGGCAAGCAGTCCGAGTTCGACGCCAGATTGCTTGCCATTAAGCAGCAGGGGGTGCCAAATTATTTCGGAGCCCAACGCTTCGGCCGGCAGCTGAGTAATATCACCCAGCTGCTGGAGCTTATTGCGACAATCCCTGGACTGCTGGTGGATTCCAGTTCGCCGTCGAGGCCCAAATCTAAGTCTGAACTCAATCTTAATCTCAGACCCAGACCTAAACCTAAACTACAGCGCCACAAGCGCAGCATGTTGTATTCCGCCGGACGGGCCTATCTGTTTAATCAATTGCTTTGCAGGCGTCTGCAGTTGGGTAACTGGAACCGGTATATTGCTGGGGACGTGCTCAATCTAAATGGAACCAGCCGTTATTTTCTGCTTAAGGACGACAATGACTGGGATCAAGCCTTGCAAGAGCGTCTTGATGGCTTCGATATTCACATCAGCGGCCCGCTGGCTGGATCACAGGATTTGAAAGATAAGTATATAAGCAGCGGCGAAGCGGCCGATATTGAATATGCAGTGCTGCAACAATTTCAGCCGCTGCTCGATGGTTTACAATATTTTGGCCTCAAAGCGGCGCGTAGACCTTTACGCTTCATGCCCACCGAACTGGAGTGGCGCTGGCTGGATGCCAGTACTCTGGAATTGAGGTTCGGTCTGGGCCGGGGAAGCTATGCCACCAGCTTGTTGCGTGAGCTCTGCGGCACGGACCAGGTAAGCTGACATCATCGCGCATTAAGGTTTTTTTGGTAGTGATATCTTGAATGGTAAAGATAATTGAATAATAAACTGAATTTGAATGGGATCGGCATGACATCCCAGCGCACACGTGAACGGCTGTTGGGGCGATTAATGGACCAGGGCATTTCCAGTATGGAAGTGCTGGATGTTATTCGTTCGACGCCACGGCATATTTTTCTCGATGAGGCGCTGTCACATCGCGCCTATGAAGATGTGGCCCTGCCTATAGGATTTAATCAGACTATCTCTCAGCCGTATGTGGTGGCGCGGATGACCGCTGCTATTACCTGCGCTGGGCCGCTTGACAAGGTGCTGGAGATTGGCACGGGATGTGGCTATCAGACTGCGGTCATCGCGCAATTGGCAAATTCGGTTTATAGCGTCGAACGCATCAAACCGCTGTTGGAGCGTGCCCGCAAGAATATTAAATTACTGGGTTTGAGGAATGTGGAATTCAAACACAGCGATGGCAGCGATGGTTGGAAGCTAAAAGGGCCGTTCGACGCAATTATCACCACGGCTGCGGCGCAACAGATTCCCCAGGAACTGCTTGCGCAATTGGCGGATGGCGGCAGACTGGTGATACCGGTTGGTGTAGAAAATCGGCAGGAGCTGCGCTTGATTATTCGGCAGGGTAAGGAATTTACCACAGAAATATTGGACCAGGTTCGATTCGTTCCGCTGCTGGTGGGCCAGGTACACCACTGATTAATTGAGACAGCGACGTAGAGAGTGAGCCATGTCCGAAACCGCTGACGATCAAGAAGCCAATCGTGTTCCACAAAATTCTGTAGCGCACTCGCAGCTATTGCTGTTTTGCAAGGGGCTGGCGATGGGTCTGGGGGATTCTGTTCCTGGTGTATCCGGGGGTACCATCGCCGTCATTACCAACATCTATGACAAGCTTATTTTTTCAATCACGTCGATTGATTTGGTCGCTTTAAAGCTGATTTTTTCTGGTCGGATTAAGGCTGCCTGGCAGCACTTCAATGGTTCCTTTCTTGCGGTTTTAAGCCTTGGCATATTAGCCGGTCTGGTAATCTCCGCGAACACAGTTTTGTATTTACTGGAGAATGAATTTGAAGCCTTAATGGCCTTTTTTCTGGGACTGGTGCTGGCTTCTTGCTGGCTTCTCAAGCAGGAGTTTGATCTGCGCCGGGCCAAAAATCTCGTCGCCATGTGCGTGGGCGCTGCACTGACTATAGTGGTGGGCATGATTGCTCCGAGGGTTGTTGATTTGTCTTTACTCTACCTGTTCTTTAGCGCTGCCATCGCTATCTGCGCCATGATTTTGCCCGGCTTGTCAGGTGCCTTTATTTTATTGTTACTGGGAGTTTATGAGTTTATTTTGGGCGCCCTGATTGAACTTGAGCTGCTCTATATCCTGGTCTTTGTTGCTGGCTGCGTAACGGGGTTGCTATTGTTCTCGCGCTTGCTGGCATGGCTGCTAAGCAACTATCACCAATTATGTTATGGCTGTATCACCGGTATGTTAGTAGGTTCGGTTTCGGTGCTGTGGCCCTGGCAGTACACGCAAAGCGCCTACACGGATGCCGCTGGCACTGCGCATCTTCTGCTCAAGGTCAATGTGCTGCCAACAAATTATGTCGATTTAACCGGTTCTGAACCCGCGCTGCTATTGGTGTCGCTGTGCGCCCTCGGGGGCGCTTTGCTGGTGTTACTATTGCATAGGGTATTCAATTCGAAGCCGGCCTTGTCTGCGTCGTGAGGAAAGTCGTGTTGGGTTTTGTCATCAAGCTTTATCACTACGGATTACGCGGTATATTGGCCCTGCCACTGTTGCTGCTGGTGGCGTGTGGCAATAATTATCAGGCGCCTGTAGACGAGCAGGGCGACCGACTGGTCATTACCAGCCCGGTTATTGTTGACAGTTCCAGAGCCGGTAGCGGTTCGAATGCAACTTCAGGTCGCGCGCGAGTGCTGGCGTCATCCTCTGCTTCGACGCCAAGCCAAAGCCGCCCCCTTGATCCCCCTGCCAGACTTCCGACTAACCACAGCGTTAGAACCGGCGATACCTTGTATTCCATTGCCTTCCAGTATGATCTGGATGCTCGCAACCTCGCCATCGCCAATAATTTGCGGCCACCCTATACCATTTTTATCGGTCAGACGTTTAACCTGAACCTGAATCGGATCAGTAATTCAGCCTCTAAAACCGCGGTGGATACCAGCAATCTGGCCACAGTGGTGAACAACAACTCGGTGGCACGGGCGCAAGCAAGCTCAACTCGGAGCACGGTGCTAACCCGGCAAACCATAAGCAGTTCTCGCAGTGCGGATCCCGACTGGCAATGGCCGCACACAGGGAGGGTCTTGCGTGCCTTTGAAAGCGCCAACAAGGGCATCGATATTAGCGGCCGGGTGGGTGACCCGGTGTGGGCGGCCAGCGCCGGTGAAGTGGTTTATTCCGGCAATGGTATTCAGGGCACAGGTGACCTGATCATTATCCGTCACGGCGACAGTTACTTAAGTGCTTACGCTCACAACAGTGTGATGTTGGTTAGTGAGGGGAATACGGTCAGAGCCGGGGATAAGATTGCTGAAATTGGTGAGAATCAATCCGGGGTGGCGATGCTGCATTTTGAAATTCGCGTGGATGGGACTTCTGTTGACCCAATCCGGTTCTTGCCGCGCCGTTAACTCACGCATCAATAAGAGTAGTCAACTGCAGAGATATCTCCGTAAAAAGTCAAAAATTCGTTTTAGGTAGTTGGTAGTTGGTAGTTGGTAGTTGGTAGTAGGTAGTTGATGCGTGTACCGGAGCTTGGCAAGGGGTGTTGTTTTTCCGTTCCATGGGCCCTCCCTGGCCCTCCCGCGTTCCCGTCCCTGGACGCTAGTAACTGCAAAACAACACCCCTTGCCAAGCCCCTGTCGGGTTCAGTGTCAATTTCAACGGCGAAAAATAGGGACGGAGGGAATAAAGTTCGAGAAATAGGGGTGGAGCGAAAGAATTCCCTCCGTCCCTATTTTTCGCGGGCGATTAAGTGAACGATTTGGCCTAGCGTTCCAGGTACTGCAGTTTGTTTTTCTTGTCAGCCCAGTCATCGGAGTTGGGCAGGGGATCTTTCTGTTCCGTGATGTTCGGCCAGATTTCGGCCAATTCGGTGTTCAGTGCCAGGAATCCCTGTTGATCTTCCGGTAGCTCGTCTTCGGCATAGATCGCATCGACTGGGCATTCTGGCTCGCACAGGGCGCAATCGATACACTCATCGGGGTGTATCACCAGGAAGTTCGGTCCCTCATAGAAACAATCTACCGGGCAAACCTCCACACAATCTGTGAGTTTACAACGTATACAACTATCACCTACTACGAACGTCATGCTATCTCCTTACCGCTGGATTTGTTGGGCCCTGGGACCGCATCTTGACTCCAGTCAATTATCTATACTTTGGACCGCCGGCTACTTTGGGCGGAATTCTACCAGCTTTCAACCGCCTTTTCTAAATCAACGAGTGGTTTTCTGCTTTAATTCATAGAGGATGGCCAGCGCCTCTTTGGCGGTGATTTCGTCGGGGTTGAAGCGTTGCAGAAAATCCACCACCGGGTGACTGGCGACGGCGAATAATTCACTCTGAAACGGTTCGGCAGTTTTGGGCTCCGAGGGCGCCGAAGCGTCGAGGGCTGCTTCGGTTTCCAGCGCGTTTAATTTAATGCGAGCCTGCTCGATCACAGATAGCGGAATGCCGGCAAGCTGTGCCACCTGCAAGCCGTAGCTCTGATTGGCTGGTCCGGATTTTACCGAATGCAGAAAGACAATGCCGTGGTCGTGCTCTACCGCATCCAGGTGTACATTGGCGATGTTGTCATGGCTCTCCGCTAGCGCCGTGAGTTCGAAATAATGGGTGGCGAACAGCGTATAGGCCTGCAGGCGTTCGGCAATATACACCGCCGCCGCCCAGGCCAGCGACAGGCCGTCGAAGGTGCTGGTGCCCCGGCCGATTTCATCCATCAGTACCAGACTATTGGCACTGGCATTGTGCAGGATATTCGCGGTTTCTGTCATTTCCACCATGAACGTGGAGCGGCCACCGGCGAGATCGTCGGAAGAACCGATGCGGGTGAATATCCTGTCTATAGGGCCTACTTTGACGGCGCTGGCCGGCACATAACTGCCGCACAGTGCCAGTAATATGATGAGTGCAGTCTGTCGCATGTAGGTAGACTTTCCGCCCATGTTGGGTCCGGTAATGATAAGCATCTTTTGCTCTTCGTTTAGATACAGATCATTGGCGACGAAAGGCTCCAGCGTGACTTTTTCTACTACTGGGTGGCGCCCGTTCTCTATCACTATACCGGGCTCAAGACTTAGCTGTGGTTGACAGTAGTCCAATTCAACGGCGCGCTCGGCAAAGTTATTCAATACATCGAGCTCGGCGATAGCCGCGGCGCTGACAATGAAGCTGCGCAGCTCCTGTACCAGGTCTTCCAGCAGTTGATCATAGAGAGCCTTCTCACGGCTGAGAGATTTACTGCGGGCACTGAGTACTTTGTCCTCGAACTCTTTTAACTCGGGGGTAATAAAGCGCTCGGCATTTTTCAGGGTCTGACGGCGAATATATTCTGCCGGCAGTTCGACATTGGCCTGGCCCTTGCTGATTTCGATATAGTAGCCGTGTACCCGGTTGTAACCGACCTTTAGTGTATTGATAGCAGTGCGTTGGCGTTCGCGTACTTCGAGATCCACCAGGTATTGACCGGCGTTACTACTGAGGTTCCTCAGCGCATCCAGTTCCTCGTCGAAGTCGGTGGCAATAACGCCACCTTCACGAATCACCACCGGTGGATTTTCTTCCAACGCTCTGCCCAATAATTCAGTTTGCTCGGGAAATGTCGAAATTGATTTCGCTAGGGCATCGATGTGACTGCAATTGCAGTCGCCAAGTGCGCTTTGCAATTGTGGTAACAGGGCGAAGCCGTCACGCAATCTTGCCAGATCACGGGGACGCGCCGAGCGCAGGCCGAGTCGTGCCAGAATTCTTTCGAGATCACCAATGTTTTTCAGCAATTCGAAAAGCGTCTCGAAATGATAATTTTTTATCAGCGCGGCTACGGCTTGTTGTCGTTGCTGCAGTTGCTGTGTGTCTCGCAGTGGTCGATTGATCCAGCGCGATAGCAGCCGACGACCCATGGCGGTCGCCGTCCGATCGATGACAGAGAGCAGGGTGTTGTCGCGACCGCCGGACAAATTGGTATCAAGTTCCAGATTTCGACGACTGGCGGCGTCGAGGATGACGCTGTCTTCCAGTTGCTCGATCTGGATGCTCTGAATATGGGGTAACTCGGATTTCTGCGTCTCCCGAGCGTATTGCAGCAGAGCGCCAGCGGCTTGCAGGGCTAGCGGTAGATGATCGCAGCCAAAGGCAGATAGATCCCGAGTCTTGAAATGTTGAGTGAGTGTGCGGGTGGCGTTTTCTACATCGAATTCCCAGGGTGGTCGCTTGCGTAGCGCTGGATGATTGATTGCAGCATCGACTTCGCTCAATTGCTCGTTGAGCAGCAGCTCGGCCGGCTTTATGCGCTCAATCTCTGCGCTCAGTGCTTCCAGTCCGCTGACCTCGCAGAGCACGAATCTACCGCTGCTGATGTTCATGAAAGCAAAGGCATAGCCTTTGGTTTTGCCATCAGCAACGGAGTAGTTACTTGCGGTTATCGCCAGTAAGCAATTGTCCCGATTCTCATCTAACAGTGCCTCGTCGCTAATGGTACCAGGTGTCAGTACGCGCACGACTTGGCGCTCGACTGGCCCCTTGCTGGTGGCGGGGTCGCCGATCTGTTCGCAGATTGCCACCGAGACGCCGGCGTCTACCAATTTGGCCAGATAGCGATCGGCGGCATGATAGGGAATGCCGCACATAGGAATAGGCTGGCCGCCGGACTTGCCCCTGGCAGTGAGAGTAATATCGAGGAGTTCTGACGCCGTTCTCGCATCGTCATAGAAGAGTTCGTAGAAATCTCCCATACGATAAAACAACAAGTCGTCTTGATGCTGGGCCTTGATGCGCAAAAATTGCTGCATCATAGGGGTATGTGATTGCGCGTCGGCCAAGGTTTGAGAGCTGGTTTTGTAATTGAATTAAGGCTCAGAATTCTACACGGTTTTGATGACTAATTGGACAGTCGATGCTTCATGACTATGCTGCAAGCAAAGTTGTTTGGCAGTCGAGCTTACAGTGATATTTTGCAAGGTCGCCGGCCTGGCAATTTACCGTAAAATCTTTAGCTGGCCCAGATTATGTTTTGACTTAGCGGGTCGAGTGGATACCATGCAGTGTAACGAGTAGCCCATGGATGAAAGCCCGATGCATGACTCCACCACGAGATCACACTCTGTCCTGGTCGAGCAGTTGGCCGCGGCTCTGCTGGCAAAAAAACTCATCATGGCAACCGCCGAATCCTGCACCGGTGGCTGGATCGCGCAGTCGCTTACTGCCCAGGCCGGTAGCTCACAATGGTTCGACACCGGTTTCGTAACTTACTCCAATGCAGCCAAGCAACGGTTGCTGGCGGTACCGGAATCCTTCTTGGCTAGCGATGGTCCCGGTGCGGTGAGTGAAGAGACAGTGCTGGCTATGACCCAGGGCGCTATTAACAACAGTCGCGCCAATGTTGCCATTGCTGTCAGCGGCATTGCTGGACCCGATGGTGGTTCCAAGGAGAAGCCGGTGGGCACGGTGTGGATTGCCTGGCAATGGGAAAGCAAGGTGCTGGTCAGGCGTTTTCAGTTTGTTGGCGATCGTGAGGCGGTTCGATTTGCGACGGTAACGGCGGGGTTGCGGGGCTTGATCGAGCTGCTTGGCTGACTCGGTGGATATCAAGGCAAGAAAGCTAAAGGAATTTGAATATTGGCCAATATACTGATTGTATATACAGTAATAGTCTGCTTTACTACGCACTGTCTGAATATACAGTAGTATCGCGAATACAGGCCAAGGTAAGGAATTAATAAAAGGCATTGGAAAGGCATTGGAAAGGCATAGGAAAGATCGACGTTATGGTTGAACTCGATGTTTTCCGCAGTGAGTTGAGATGACGCCCTGGTTGTCAGCACGAGTTGTCAATCAGCTTGTCACCCACTTCGGAAAGCATCGAGTTCAGGCCACCAGCGCGAGCCCCAGCGGTACCAAGATTTGCGCGAATTTGAGACAAAACTAAGCACGTAGCCAGGAACGAGCTACTCTTAAAGCTCAGGTAACTGAGCATTGTATGCAGGCCATAGCCTGCTGGGACAACTGCAGTACTCACGGACCAGATCAGTTGTAAGTACAGGATTACCAAGGATACAACTATGATTGAAGATAACGGTAACAAAGAAAAAGCACTGGCAGCAGCACTGTTACAGATCGAGCGACAATTTGGGAAGGGCTCTATAATGCGCCTCGGCGATAACGAGCGTCAGGCCATTCCAGCCATCTCCACCGGTTCGCTGGGTCTGGATATAGCCCTGGGCATAGGTGGTTTGCCCCGTGGCCGTGTGGTAGAGATCTACGGTCCAGAGTCATCCGGTAAAACCACGTTGACACTGCAGGTCATCGCGGAAGCACAGAAGGCCGGTGGCACCTGTGCCTTTATCGATGCAGAACACGCGTTGGATCCGATCTATGCCGAGAACCTGGGTGTCGATGTCGATAACCTGCTGGTGAGCCAGCCAGACACTGGTGAACAGGCACTGGAAATCTGTGACATGGTGGTCCGTTCCGGCGCGCTGGATGTGGTGGTCATTGACTCGGTGGCCGCACTGACGCCTCGGGCTGAAATTGAGGGCGACATGGGTGATCATCATATGGGTTTACAGGCCCGGCTAATGTCTCAAGCCTTGCGTAAGATGACAGCCAATATCAAGAATTCAAATACCCTGGTGATATTTATCAACCAGATTCGGATGAAGATAGGTGTGATGTTTGGCTCTCCCGAAACTACCACCGGTGGTAATGCGTTGAAGTTTTATTCCTCGGTACGGCTCGATATTCGCCGTATCGGCTCGATCAAGGACGGTGACGAAGTCGTCGGCAATGAAACCCGGGTTAAGGTCGTAAAGAACAAGGTGGCACCACCGTTCAGGCAAGCCGAGTTCCAGATCATGTACGGCAAAGGTATCCACCAATTAGGGGAAGTGATCGACCTTGGCGTTAAGCAGGGACTGATCGAAAAGTCCGGTGCCTGGTACGCCTACAAGGGTGAAAAGATCGGCCAGGGCAAGAAGAATGTCGCTGTCTATCTGCAAGAGAATCCCGCCATCGCAGAGGAGGTCGAAGCTGCGATCCGTGCCGAACTCCTGGGCGGTGATTCTGCTTCCAAAGTAGAGCAAGGCAAAGGTACGGAACCGGCCAATGACGACGTTGTGGTGTTGGCAACGGCGAAATCAAAATAACTGCACTATGTAACGATGTCCCCGTTCTCCGGCGGGCCGCAATGGACTATCTGGCCCGCCGGGAACACTCTGCCTTCGAGCTAAAACAAAAACTTACCCGCAAATACCCGGATGCTGAGATCGAGCTGGTAGATGCTGTGCTGGGTAAACTACAGCAGCAAAAATTGCAATCGGATGCCCGCTTTACCGAAGCGTATATTCGCTATCGAAAATCCAGGGGCTTCGGTTATTTACATCTGAAAGCCGACTTGGACCGCAGAGGTGTTGCGGTGGCAGTCATAGACGAATATTTGTATGAAGACGACACCGATTGGCTGCAGATTATTGATAATCTGGTCACGAAAAAAATGCCAAACGAAGTTAAAATCGAGTTCGCCTCCAAGCAGCACAAGAAGATACTGCGGTTTTTGCAGGCCCGTGGTTTTTCGGCGTTGGAGGCAAGCCGAGTGCTGAGTGAGAAGCTGCTAAATAAATGGGGTCAAAATAAATAAATGGGGTCAGAGAAATAAATGAGGTCAGAGTAAAAATTCCCATAAAAATCTGCGATGAATTGTACTCAGACGGAAGAATTTTTACTCTGACCCTATTTATTTCTCTGACGGAGGAATTTTTACTCTGGCCCCATTTATTTATCCCGCCTGTTTAGTCGTAGCGCCGAATGTCGTAAAATTCGTTTCCCATTACCAATTGGAAACACATATGAAATTGATCAAACCGTTTCGCGGCTTGCGTCCCACCCGCGAGTTGGCCTCGGCAGTCGCTTCCCACCCCTACGACGTTTTAAATCGTGCAGAAGCTTACGAATTAGCAAAAGATAATCGCTATAGCTTCCTGCACATTAACAAGCCCGAGGTGGATGTAGACGAATCAATCGACGTTCATGATCAAGCAGTTTATGACAAGGGTAGGGAAAACCTGGACCGATTTATAGAAGAGGGCATCTTGCAACAAGACGGCGAGGAAATGTTCTACGTCTACAAGCAGGTGATGGGTACGCACCAGCAGATCGGCCTGGTGGCGGTGGCATCTCTCGATGCTTACGAGCAGAACCATATAAAGAAACATGAGTTCACCCGTCCTGACAAGGAAGACGACAGAGTTTTTCACATGGACGCCCTCGGTGCTCAGGTTGGTCCGGTGTTCTTAACTTACAAAAGCGATGCCGAAGTTGACAGCCAGATTGCCCGGGTCACCAGCACGCTGCCCGAGTATGACTTCGAAGCCGAAGATGGCACTCACCACACTTTCTGGGTAGTCGAAGACGTGGCCGTAGCGGCTAACATCGAGTCCGCATTTGGAAACATCGACACACTCTATGTAGCCGATGGCCATCACCGTTCGGCGGCAGCGGCGCGGGTGCGCCACCTGCATCAGAAACGAAACCCCGAGCACAATGGTAATGAAGCGTACAACTACTTCCTGGTGGTGCTGTTTCCCGACACACAGATGCAAATTCTTGACTACAACCGTGTGGTTAAAGATTTGCAAGCGTCAAGTGTTGCGGAATTTCTGGCTAAGCTGGAGCCAGGTTTCGAGATCGAGCAGTCAGAGCGAGATAAGGTAAAACCTGGCGCGGCAGGAGAGTTTGGTTTCTACGCCGAAGGCCAGTGGTATAAATTGACAGTCAACACCAGTCTGCTGGCAAGCATCGACCCGCAGGACCCGGTACAAAGCCTAGACATCAGCATCTTGCAGGAGTCCATTTTCACGCCCTTATTGGGCATTGAGGATCAACGCACTGACAAACGCGTCGATTTTGTCGGTGGCATACGCGGCTTGCAGGAACTGGAGAAACGCGTTGACTCGGGTCAGTGGCAGGCGGCATTCGCACTTTATCCCACATCCATAGAGAGCCTAATGGCCATCGCCGACGCGGGAGAAGTCATGCCGCCAAAGTCAACCTGGTTTGAGCCCAAGCTGAAAAGCGGATTGGTTGTGCAGATGTTGAGCTGAGGTTATAGGCACTATGAAGCTGCTCTTTGTAGACTGTTTACAATGGCTTAGCCTGACAATGCCGACACATTATCGTAGGTCTTGGCGATAGCCCTTATCTTAGTGAACACACGCCAGGTTTGAACACAGGGATTTATTTCCTACGGGTTTGATTGCGGCCTCGGAAAGTATGTGGCTTCTGAATTGCATGCGCATATAGACGTAGTGCATAAGCGAATTGCCTAATTTTTGCCTGGTTTCGGTAAATATTTTCATGGTATTGCCTTTTCGTTAAGGCCGGTTTGTTTGGGATATGCAGACTATTGCCTGGCATTTGCTTATTAAACGCTGTAAACCCGAAAAAGGTTGACAGGCCCAGGAAATAAAAATGGCGAGCATTTAGCGAACTCGGTGCCGGAGTTGCGACTCCGGCACCAGCTTGCCATTGAGTAGGCTCGGGAGATAACCTGAGGGCGTGCGGCAGATAAAAATTTCTCTACCGCAGCCGGTCGTCTCTATTGTCTGCCACTCAGAATCGCCTTAAGCAGCGTTCTTTTCTTCAGTATCGATCAGCCTGGCCTTGCTGCTGCCAATTGGGATCATCTTCGGCTTCATTGCCTCGGGAATTTCCCTGCTGAGATCGATGTGAAGCAGGCCGTTTTCCAATTTGGCAGCAGTCACTTCGACGTGGTCGGCCAGTTGGAATTTTCTTTCAAAGTTACGGCCAGCAATACCCCGGTGCAGATAGTTGCGCTCAATTTCATCGGCTGCCTTGTTACCTTTAACGGTCAGAGTCTGCTTTTCCGATTGCAGTTCCAGCTCGTTCTCTACGAAGCCTGATATCGCCATGGTGATTCGATAACGGTCCTTATCCAACAGTTCGATGTTGTAAGGAGGGTAGCTATTGGTATTTGTGTCGCCTCGATTAACGGCATTTAGCAGTGAAGAAAGGTGATCGAAGCCAACAGTTGTTCGGTACAGTGGAGAAAAATCAAAATTACGCATGTTCATATCCTCATTAGTAAGCAATATGGTTTTAGAAATGCCCATTAAGTTAATCGGGCGTTAGAACCAGCCTCAGAAGAGCACCGGTCACCTTACTTAATATGGTGGCAAACGCTGTTTTATCAACTGTGATTGCCATCACGGTTCGTCGCTGTTCACAAAAATTACGGAATTTTCCACGCGTCGCTGGACTTTTTTGCGCGGGAAATCAAACTCGAGGAATTTGATAAGCTTATAGTTAAAGCGATTGCTATCAGATTAACTGCCAGCCTCAAGGGTGCCTGTTGCGCCGTTGGCGGCAGCTAAACTTGTAGTGTGTGCTCGGCGCACAGGAGCAAGCCCCCGAGCAAGGTTGCGATAGCCGAATGTCCGGAAATATAAGAGGGAGTGGTGCGGCGCCTCGTGATTCCAGAACTTGTATCCCGGCTTGGATGCCGTCGCAGTGGATCTTGCAGTTATTGTCCGCGCTCTGTGCTTGATCACCAGCTAAAGCCGGTTGCAGTTTAGGATATAAGCTTTGCGGGCAATTTGGCGTGTGTGGATATTTGAATTAACTGTGAGGGAAAATCCTCCTGGCAAGGGGTTTTTCCTTACGAAGATAGCACCAATTCAGGCAGCAAAAAACGTGCGAACTGCATCCCATTTCTGGTTTAGAGCTTGGCAGTGGGTATTTAAATTGTAGGAGGTGTACTGCACGTTGCTGAAACTGACATTCCAACAAATTGGCGCTAAATTCTTGTCCTGAGTGCTCTTATTAGCCCAAAAATCAGAGCCAGAAAAGTGTGACGCGCATCACCGTTAGTATATCCTCACGCAATCGCTAGGATGGTTCAAAATTACGAATAGTAAATATATTAAAAAATAAAATGTATTAATTTTAAACACTTATAATAAAAAAGGAATTAATTGGTTTAAATTCTGTGCTCGCGTTCTACAGTGGGTCTTGCATAGCCAGAACAGCGTCTCGCTGTGATTCTTTCCTGCATAGCGGAGCCCAGACAAAACCCGACCAGACTAGATTACCAGCAAGTCCATAAACTCATTCACCGGGGTGTTCTCCAGTTGTTGCTGGTCCTTACATAACTCAAATATCCTGGCGCAGCGCCTGGCAGGGAAACGGGAGGCCAAATTAGCCTTGAATTTGGCCTCCAGTAAAGGAATGCCTTCTTCTCTGCGGCGCCTGTGGCCCACTGGGTAATCGATTTCCATCTTCTCAGAGCAATTGCCGTCCTTGAAGTACACCTGCAGTGCATTCGCAATGGAGCGCTTCTCGGGCTCGAGATATTCCTTGGTGTAGGTCGGGTTCTCATGGATTTCCATTTTCTCCCGCAGTTGGTCGATAATCGGGTTAGCGGCGTGAAAATCGTCTTCATAGTGCTCGGCGACCAGATTGCCGAAGGCCAGCGGTACCGCCACCATGTATTGCAGGCAATGGTCCCTGTCGGCAGGATTGTTGAGTGGACCGACCTTGCTGATGATGCGTATAGCTGATTCGTGGGTATGAATAACAATCTTCTCGATGTCATCGAGCCGGTCCTGTACCTGGGCGTGTAGCTTGACCGCGGCCTCGGCAGCAGTCTGCGCGTGAAACTCGGCGGGAAAGGAGATCTTAAATAAGATATTCTCCATCACATAGTTCTCATAACTATTTGTAAATACAAAAGAATTACCTTTGAAGGAAACGTCGTAAAAGCCCCAGGTTGGCGCCGTTAACACGCTGGGATAACCTATCTCTCCGCGCATAGTGAAATCTGCCAGCCGCACGGCCCGGGAAGTCGCGTCGCCTGCAGCCCAGGACTTGCGCGGTCCGGCGTTGGGAGAATGTCGGTACGTGCGTAGGCTGGAGCCGTCCAGCCAGGCCTGGGAGAGGGCGTCGATGATCTGATCGCGGCTACCACCAAGCATCTTTGTCGCCACCGCAGTGGATGCCACCCGAACCAGCAGTACATGGCAAAGCCCAACCCGGTTAAAGCTGTTCTCTAGCGCAATAACTCCTTGAATTTCATGCGCTTTTATCATCGCCGTGAGAACGTCTCGCATCGTCAGAGGGGCCTTGCCGGCCGCAATATTTTGCTGCGACAGGTGGTCGGCCACGGCCAGAATGGCGCCGAGGTTGTCGGAGGGGTGTCCCCATTCCGCCGCTAACCAGGTGTCGTTGTAGTCCAGCCAGCGGATAATACAGCCTATATCCCACGCCGCCTTCACCGGGTCGAGACGAAACTGGGTGCCCGGCACCCGCGCACCGTGAGGGACAACCGTTCCCTCAACCTGCGGACCCAGCAATTTCGTGCATTCCGGAAAGCGCAGCGCCAACAAGCCGCAGCCAAGTGTATCCATCAGGCAATTGCGCGCCGTATCGTAGGCCTCAGCCGAGTTTATCTCGTAATCGCAGACATAGTTGGCGATGTCCACCAACACCTGATCCGGCTCTGGCCGGGTGTTTATTTCAACATTTTGAGACACAATAAATCCTTATAAAACAAATAAATAAAATAATAATCTAATCTAATTAAGCATAAAGAAACTAAATAAATAAACTCAAGCAAAGGGAGTTGCCTCTGCAAGCCAGTCACAGCTCCCGAAAGGATCAGATCCCTTGTTCCCGTAGCTCTCGAAAGGGGTCAGACCCCTTTGTTCCTGCACCAGCTCCAGTTACATCTCCAGACCGCCCGAACAAAGGGCTCTGCCCCCTCGTCTCGCGCCCAGCAGTAGCACCTAACTACCTCTCCCCGCCGAACTACCGATCCAAAATATCCAGCCAGTCCGAAGTCTCCGGCCCCGTATATTCAGCACTAGGTCGAATAATCCTATTGTTCGCCCGCTGCTCCTTCACATGCGCCGCCCACCCCGTCAACCTGGACATCACAAAAATAGGCGTAAACAGCTTCGTCGGTATCCCCATAAAATGATAAGCCGAGGCATGAAAGAAGTCGGCATTACAAAACAGCTTCTTCTCCCGCCACATCACCTCTTCACAGCGCACCGAGACTGGATAAAGCGTGCTATCACCCACATGCGCCGCCAACTTCTCCGCCCACTGTTTGATTATGGCATTGCGAGGGTCAGATTCTGTATAAATCGCATGCCCAAAACCCATAATCTTCTCTTTCCGCTCCAGCATGCCCATAATTTCCCGCTCAGCCTCATCGGCGCTGGTCCAATTCTCGATCAACTCCATGGCCGCCTCGTTGGCACCACCGTGCAGAGGGCCGCGCAGCGTGCCAATTGCAGCGGTAATACAGGAATGCATATCCGACAGCGTCGACGCACACACCCTGGCCGTAAAAGTAGAAGCATTAAACTCATGTTCGGCATACAGAATCAGCGATACATTCATGACTTCACTGAATAAATCACTTGGAGTATCGCCGCTGAGCATGTGCAGGAAATGCGCTCCAATAGAGGCGTCATCCAGCGCGGTGTCGATACGCTTGCCCTCATGAGAGAACACATACCAATAACAAATAATCGAAGGCAGAATAGCCAGGAGGCGGTCAATGGCGTCATCCTGTTGGGAAAAGTCAGTCTCGGTCTCCAGGTTTCCCAGCATGGAGCAACCGGTACGCATGACATCCATTGGGTGGGCGCTGGCGGGTATCCGTTCAAGAACATCTTTTAACTCTTGAGGTAATTCTCGTAACGATTTGATTTTATTTGAATATAAGCTCAATTCAGACTGGGTTGGGAGTTGGCCTTTCAGGAGCAAATAGGCCACTTCCTCGAATTTCGCTTCCGCTGCCAGTACACTGATGTCATAACCTCGATAGGTTAGTCCGGTGCCAGTCTTGCCAACCGTGCAAAGCGCTGTCTCGCCTGCTACCTGCCCGCGTAGTCCAGCTCCGGCTAGTTTTTTATTTGCCATTGTATTTCTCCGTTATACATTGTTACGAGCGGCTATCATCAGTTGCTTCGGTGTCGTTTCTGTACATCGTAGTAATTTGAATTATAAAGCCTTCATTACTGTATGAATATCATATAAATATTGAGCTTCAATTTTTGAAAAGTGTATCGAGCTTCTGCTCGTACACATGGTATCCCAGCACTTCATACAACTCAGTGCGCGTTTGCATACTGCCAAGAATCGCCGTCTGGTCGCCATTAATGGCGATGGTTTGGTAGACGTCTAATGCCGCTCTGCTCATGGCTCGAAAAGCACTCAGGGGGTAGAGCACCATAGCTACGCCCGCGGCATCCAGCTCTTTACAGTTGAACAGGGGGGTTTGCCCAAATTCGGTAATATTCGCCAACACCGGCACCTTAACCGCATCCGCGAACTGGCGGTATTGCTCCAATTCCAGGATTGCCTCCGGAAAAATAGCGTCTGCGCCCGCCTCAACACAGGCAACCGCACGCTCAATAGCAGCATCTATACCCTCTACAGCCAGCGCATCGGTTCTTGCCATCACCACGAAGTCCGGGTCAATCCTGGCATCAACAGCTGCTTTTATCCGGTCCACCATTTCTTCCTTGCTGACGATGGCCTTATTGGGTCGGTGGCCGCAGCGCTTCTGAGCCACCTGGTCTTCCATATGTACTGCCGCTGCTCCGGCTTTCTCCATCGCCTTGATGGTGCGGGAGATATTAAATGCGCCACCCCAGCCAGTATCGATATCTACCAGCAGGGGAATCTCGCTGGCATTGCAGATGCGCTCGACATCGGCAATTACGTCATTGAGGCTGGTAATGCCAAGATCAGGTAAGCCGTAAGAAGCATTGGCAACGCCGCCGCCAGATAGATAGATGGCATTGTGGCCGGCGTCTTCCGCCAGCATCGCACAGTACGCATTAATGGTGCCCACTATTTGCAATGGCTTGTTTTTCTCCAGAGCTTCGCGGAATTTTGCACCGGGGGAGAGTTTTCCATCCGATAGGGGGCTCATTAGTTTCTCCTTACATTAAAATATTCATGTGACTTCATGTTTTAATTGATTTGATAGTGTATTTTTTGCTCCGAATATATGCCTTCGCATAAGCAATTCAGCCAGTTCCCCATCCTTTTTCTCCAGCGCGTCAACAATCTGGTGGTGCTCCTTGAAGGCTTTGAGCGGGCGTGAAGGTTCGCTGCTGCTATGACAACGATACAGACGTAATAGGTGGTAAAGTTCTCCGCAGAGCAGGTTAAACAAGCGGGTGTTCCCGCTTAGCTTTACAATGAGGTAATGAAAATCCAGATCACCTTCTTTCTGGTAGTAAAGGCGACCGTCCTCCGATTGAATCTGTTGCTCGTGCTTTGACAGCAATGCGCGTATTCTGGCGCAGTCCACAGGGCTGCTTTTGGTCGCGGCCAAACGGCATGCCAGCCCCTCTAATGACTCTCTTATTTCATATATTTCAATTAGTTGAATAATATTTAAAGATATTACATTAGCTCCTATATTGGGCTTGATTTCCACCAATTTGCAGCCTTCCAGGCGACGTATAGCCTCTCGCAGTGGGCCACGACTAATGCCGTATAACTTGCTTAGCTGTGGTTCGTTGATCTTCGAGCCCGGTGGCAATTCGCCTTTGACGATGGCGGCTCGCATTTGGTCGAACACGCTGTCGGCGAGGGTGGATGTCTTGGATTGGACTTGTGAGTCCATATGGATATATGTCAACAATAATAAAGGAATAACTGGATTATTGCTGATTTATTCGCCAATATCAATAATATTGTCGACAATAATGAAGTTTCTGAACGAGAATGCGAAAATTAAGGCTGCTGCGGGGGGGGGCGGCACCAGGTTCTTGGGGTTCGGCCGTCATTGCTCCCGGGGTCGAAGTCTCGGTTCGCTCCTACTGCGGTATAGTGCTCACCACAGAAAATCAGCACGCTGGCTTCCTATTTATTAATAGACAGCACCCAGAAGCATTAGTTGTTCCTGGCCGGGACCTATTTAGGTTCCATAATAGTTTGATAAATCAACCTCTTGGACGTGGATCTGACGTCTGGTAACTGGGCACCAAATTGTTGAATCATACCGACAAATGCCAGGTTCTCTACGGGATCAATCCAGAACCAGGTGCCCGCAGCACCGCCCCAATAAAATTCACCCTTCGAGTAGCTTTCCGCTTCCACCGGATCTTCGATAATGGCAAAATTCAGTCCAAATGTTGTTGCCGGATCATCGGCGGCAATGCCTGCTACGCCTTTGGGTAGTTGATTTTTGCTCATCAAGTCAACGGTTAACGGTGCCAGGATTCTTGCGCCATCCAATTCGTCCTTATTCAACAACATCTGGCTGAAGCGCATGTAGTCCATTGCGGTAGACACCAAACCACCGCCGCCAGATTCAAAGGCTTGATTTTCCAGGTAATTATTGCCACCACCGGATTCTTCCTGTGGTCTAAGTTCTCCGTTTGCTGTGTAAGCATACACCTGCGCAAAACGGTTGACCTTCTCTGCGGGTACATAAAAATCAGTGTCGGTCATGCCCAGGGGGTCGAATATTCGCTCTTCCAGAAATTCGCTGAACTTCTGGCCGGACAGTTGTTCAACCAGGTATCCCTGAACATCAACCGATACACTGTAATGCCACATGGACCCCGGTTGCTGTCGTAGTGGAATAGCTGACAATTTGTCGATCATGTTGTCGGCATCCAGAACATTAACATCGTTGTACATGTCATCGACTTTGGATTGGGAGAACAGACCATAACCTAAGCCGCCGCTGTGACTCATCAACTCGCGGATACTCATCTTGTGATTGGCGGACTCGGTGATTAAATTTCTGTAAGAATCTACTCCAATTTCTACTTGTAAGTTACTGAATTAAACTATATATTTATCTACCGGATCTGATAACTTGAACTTGCCTTCCTCGTAGAGAATCATCATGGCAACGCCGGTGATGGATTTGCTCATGGAATAGATTCTGAAGATGGCATCGTTGGTCATGGCGGCCTGGGCTTCTTTATCGCGGAAGCCTACCGATTCGAAATGCACAATCTTGTTGTCTCTTGCAGCCACCGTGACTACTCCCGCCAATAAGCCATCATCCACGAATCCTTGCATCGCTTGAGTGATCCGATCCAGGCGATAGGAATCCATACCAACTTCTTCAGCGGCGACAAATTGCAGTGCCGGACTGGCTGCGGAACTCGCAGTGGTAATCTGTTCGGTAGCGGTGTTCGTGTTGGGCTGACACGCGAACAGCAGCAGCGTGCTGAGAAAGAAAATGTTATTTCGAATTGCGGGTGAAGCAAATTTTCTTGGATTAATTTCCATGACATGTCCCCAACTGATTAATCAGAGTACTACAGCGTAGTTTATCCTCGCGGATAAGCCGTTCGGAATCAAGCTAGGCCTGCGCGCAGGTGGGCTTTCCGCGCCAACAACATAAGCCTGTAAGGCTTTCGATATCGCAGTCATAGTTGCTTTAGCGCAGACGCCTTCCTGTGTCCTCGTCAGGCAGTCTTGGTGGCTGGCAAAGGCCAGGTAACTGCCGGAGACAATGCGAATGGAGCGTCAATACTATAAACTCCGTCCAGTACAAAATAGCTTGGGTAAAAGAGGGGGGTAGCAGTGGAGTTCGGTAAATTCCAGGATTTTCTAAACGGTCTGGTGACGCGGCAGCGAGAGTTATTTTTCTCCGGCAACGGTAAGCCGTCAATCGAGGAGCTATTGGAAAAATTAATGGGCTCTATAGGCGAAGTGTCAGGCATGCTGACGGCTCGACAAGTGCTAGATAGTTTTAATGAGTTTGATGACGAGGCCAAACTCGCCTTCTTTGAAAACCTGGAACAGAACTACAATGCCAATGATGTGGCGGTAAAACTGGCTTTCGAGATGTTTACCGAAGCAGCATCCAGCTCTAATCTTAATCGCCTGGCGCGGGCAGCGGAACCGCGGCGACTGGAGCTACTACGCCGGTTACACCAGGCACCAGGGGCAACCCATGATTTGGTAAGCATGCGTTCGGATTTACTTGAACTGATACGGGAGAACCCTCATCTGAGTGCAGTGGATGAGAACTTCGTCAGCCTCTTTACATCCTGGTTTGGTAGGGGGTTTCTAGTACTGCAAACCATCGACTGGTCAACCTCGGCGGCGATTCTTGAGCGAATTATTCGCTACGAGGCTGTACATGAAATTAAGGACTGGGAAGATCTACGCAGTCGCATTGAGCCAGCCAATCGCCGCTGCTTTGCCTATTTTCATCCGGCATTGACAGACGAGCCGCTGATTTTTGTGGAAGTGGCGTTAGGACATGCTATCCCGGATTCGATTAGTTCAATACTTGAAGACTCCCCAGTCGATGGGACAGACTCTTCCAAGTACACCACGGCAACCTTCTACAGCATCAGTAACTGTCAGCCAGGGTTAAAGGATATTACCTTTGGTAACTTTCTTATCAAGCAGGTGGTACAGGAACTACAGGCGGAGTTTCCTTCCATCAAGCAATTCGTCACTCTCTCGCCGATTCCCAGGTTTCAGCGTTGGTTGGGTTCTGAGATGAACGACCAGCCGGAAGAGCTAATCGCTCTCAAAGATGAAGTTGGCAAGCTGGATTGGGATACCGATGTGGTAGAGGAGAAGAGGAATATAATCACCAAGGCCGTGTTTAACTACCTTATGCATGCCAAAAGAGGGAAATACCCCGCCGACCCGGTGGCAAGGTTTCACCTCGGCAATGGCGCTATGATCCACCAGATTAACGCCGGTGCCGATCTCAGTGATAAAGGCTTGTCTCAATCCCGTGGCACTATGGTGAATTACCTCTATGACCTTCGGTATATCGAGCGTAATCACGAACGATTTATAACCGAGGGCTTTGTAAAGTTTGACGCCAGGCTGAAGTCGATGTTGATCAAGTCTTGATTCATTTCTGAGCGCTGGACCAGCTCGCGCCCTGGTGCCTCCTCTGTTGTTGCAATCAATTAATGCCTTGGTAAGATAGCAAAACATTCTGGTTAAATTAAAGTTGTTGCCATTAAGGCGATCTAGCAAGCAACGAAGCGACACCGTCAGACGGCAAAAAGCTGATATAATTGGCTTGCGGCGGCATCAACACCTCAAAACCACCAGCAATTGCTGAACAGACCTTCTGCAAATATCATGGCAAACAATCCAGCAGGCAATCAATCGCTACGATCGGCACAGGAGGTGTTCAATTCTGAGGAATTGAAGGCTTTGTGCCAGCGTATAATTGGCAGCGGGGTCCTTGGCCGGTCAAAATACTACGCGGCCATGCTCACTTATTTAGTGAATTGTTCAATTGAAGGCAAACCTCCGAAGGAACTTGAGTTGGCAATCGATGTGTTGGGACGAGGCGATGATTTTGATGTCTCTGTCGATTCTGCCGTGCGTGTGTATATGCACCAGTTGCGGAAAAAGTTGGACGTTTATTATGAGGACATTGAGCGAAATGCAGAGTACCGAATTGTCATTCCGAAAGGATCTTACTCATTATCGGTAGCACCACTGTCCAAAACTTTGTTAATCCCGCTTGGCAGGCAGTCACTAACCTCCTACTTCAATCTTAACAGTGCGTTACTGGTCCTGCTGATTTTATTGCTAGCAGTGAATCTTATCGCAGTACTCGGTAGGCAGGATGATGAGCCCGTAAGAGCTTATCAACTCGCCGTCGCGCATCCGGTCTGGAAAAATGTATTGAGTGATGCTCAGCCCATCTTATTGGTGATGGGGGACTACTACATTTTTGGCGAACTCAATGCCAACGGCAATATTGCGCGGATGGTGCGTGAGTTCAATGTGAATTCCAGAAGCGATCTTGAGGATTTACAATTCAGTGATATCGAACGCACGGAAAATTATCTGGATTTGGATTTAAGTTACATGCCAGAGGGCAGTGCATTCGCGTTGGCGAAAATCGTGCCTATTCTGCAACAAAGCGGGAAGTCAGTAAATATCACCATGATGTCTGACCTAACCTCCGCAGATATCCGTAGCAATCATATCGTATACATTGGGTATCTGAGTGCGTTGGGAAAGTTAACCGACCTGGTTTTTGCCGGCTCTGGACTGAAAATTGGCCGTAGCTACGATGAATTGTTCAATACTAAAACGGCTGAATACTACACCAGTGACGCCGGACTGCCGGAGGAAGGAGAGCCTTTTCGGGACTATGGCATGTTCTCAACTTTTCCTGCCAGTACCGACACCCAGGTGATACTTATTTCCGGTATGCGTGACGCTGGCTTGATGCATACGGCCCAGGCTCTTGCCGACTCGGAAACACTGAACGACCTGATTGTGGCTATAGACAACGACACCGATGAGGCGGTTGCCAGTTTCGAAGTGTTGTTTGAGGTGTATGGCATTGACCGCCTCAATTTCGACGCCAATCTGGTTTATGCTAATGTGCTCAACGCCAACAAAATATGGCAAAACCCGGACCGGGCCGAAGTTAATTAAGCGCCGCAACTGGCAGAAGTTATGCTGCAGTGCTTTATCGAAAATGCCACAATAAGCGTTAAATCCTGCCGTTTTTTTTACTTTCTTATAATGCCCTCCTGGCAAATCATTGGTCATAATCGGTCAGCTATTGATGCAGCGATGCGGAAGCAAATGCATACGCAAAATGCAGGATGACGCGAACAAGGGGCGGTCCCGTAAATAGATTCAGTGTCAGTGAATCCGGTTAGCCTTTACAGAACTTCGCCGCGCTTTAATGGCCAGGCGCTTGGCCTTTGCTTCACCGTACTTGTTGATCGAGAAATAGGCATTCTTTTGCTTGCGTCGTGCACCTTTGCCTTCCTGCCAGGTCGCCACCCAGGAATGGTCCTTCTCGGAATAACTGACACCAATCTCCCCAGAGGAATTTAAAGGAGATATTTTCCTAGGGCTAAACTTCGCGTATGGCCAATTGTCTCCGTAAATTTTTTTACCTTCTGTGTCCCGCTTCTTCTTCGCCTCAGCGATGGCTTTGTTTTTGCCACCGTATTTCTTGTAGGGGAAGGACTGCTGAAAGTTTCTATTGTCGTACTTAATTCTGACCCAGGCGCAATTAGTGCCGCGGGACTCGATGATGGTGATATGGTGAAGTGCACTTAGCTTTTTCACTGGAACCTCTCTATCGTTCTATGCCTTACTTTACCAACTAAATCCATTTAACAGTATTAGCGGGATTTCGGGTTGAGCCTGAATATTACTGTTATGACTACACTAGAGAGCTATGGAGCACTTTTTATTGCAAAAGTCAGGTAAAAAAGTACAAATCCATTTGCGAAATCCAGGCAAGGGATTCACCGAGGGTGGGAATTAGTCTACACCCATCCTATAGCGGGAGCCAATTGTGGGGGCTTGAAATCAAATCAAAGGCAAGAAGTTGCAGGCAGGGCTAACAGGCGTGAGCAGCCATGTGTTGAATAACACCGGGCTTACGGCTTTCAACCTTGGTAATGCTGTAGTTGTATTTCTCGGCGCTGGGATCGATATCCATAGCCTCGCCAATGGCAGCTGCCAGATCTGCCTGCGCTGCCTGTTTAGTCAGGTAGGGGCCCGAGATTTTCACCTGCAGACTCGGCTCATTAGGCGCAGTCGCCACTATGTAAAAATTCTTCGTGTTCACTTCGTTGTCACCTGTATACTTCTTCGATGCAGACCAGGGTTGATACCGACTTTTCTGCGGCACCGTATTTCCGCCAGCACTCCATGGATGGGGCGTTAAGCCTCAAGCATAGGGCTAATATCGGCCGCGTATTAAAAATCAACAGCCATTGTAATACAAGATCGGAATAACACTTATTTTCTTCCTTTGGTACTGCGATTTAAGGCTTTGGCGTTGTTCCGAGCCTCGTTTTCTATCCCTATATTTAATCTTGGGCCAAAGCTCCTTAACCCAAGCTTAATCCTTGTATAACTTGCAGTTTGAGTGCTGGGTCACACTACAGGCTCACGGCTCGGGGTTGTCTCAATACAGCCAGTAATTCAGCCCTACAACGCCTGCAAGCTCCGCTTTTGGCGCTCAGTTGCTGCGTTGAGAAGGCAGGAGAGCGCTAACTCCAGCTCTCAATTTTTCGATACCGGGCTTTTGAACCCCATGCATTGTTTTCGCGCATGACATAAAATACTATCCAATCGGGTCGTATGTTGTGTTCCAAATCACTTCTAGCTTGAATAGAATGGTGATTGGGTACGATCGACGAGCGCACCGATGCCTTTGTTTAAATACCGGGTTCCACTGATAATCATGCTCAATACTCGACCTTTACTCCTAAAAACAGATTTTCCTGCGATCTCCCGTGGAGTCCTGGAAACACTGCAGGTGAATCTGGGTTATAAGTGCAATCTCAGTTGCACCCACTGTCACGTGAATGCCGGGCCGACGCGCACCGAAATAATGGGTAGGTCGACTATAGACCAGGTGTTGCAGCATATGCGCAACCACGCGGTTAGAGCGCTGGACCTTACCGGCGGCGCTCCGGAGATGAATTCTAATTTCAAATACCTGGTACACGAGGCCAGAGCCCTGGGGGTAGAAGTTATAGATCGTTGCAATCTGACCATCCTTGGCGAGCAAGGATTCGAAGATATGGCTGATTTTTTGGCCAGCGAAGAGGTTACGATTACGGCCTCTTTGCCGTGTTATACAGAACAGAATGTAGAGAAGCAGCGTGGCAAGGGAGTCTTTCAGGAAAGCATTGCAGCATTGAAAAAGCTTAATGCCCTCGGCTATGGTCGTAAATCATCTCTACAACTGAATCTTGTCTACAACCCGGATAATCTGAATCTGCCGCCTTCCCAGGTGGAGCTGGAACTAGACTATAAGCGCGAGTTGAAGGCTCATCACGGTATTGTTTTTAACCAGCTATTCACTATCACCAATATGCCCATCAGCCGATTCGGTGGCATGTTACTGGCCAAAGGTCTCTACCATCAATATATGGATATCCTGCGTGACAACTATCGCGAAGAAAACCTGCAAACCGTGATGTGCCGGACGCTGTTAAGCATCGATTATGAAGGTTTTGTCTACGACTGCGATTTCAACCAGATGCTGGAAATGCCATTAGCGCTAAATGGCAAATCCAGAACTCATATCTCGGAGTTGATAGAGCAAGATTTAACTGACAATCCGATTGTTATTGGCGAGCATTGCTTCGGCTGTACCGCAGGTCAGGGTAGCAGTTGCGGTGGTGCCCTCGAAAATTAAGCCCAGCTCTCGTGCTGCCAAATTGCCGTTGAAAATAAGCTTCATCTTGCCGGCTCTGAACGAAGCCACTCTCATCAAGGAGCAGTTGCAGCGCTTGCAGGGCTATCGCCAGAGTGGTCATGAGGTTTTGCTTGTCGATGGTGGCAGCAGCGATAATACAGTCGTAAACGCGACGGGTTTGGCGGATCGAATTGAAGTCTGGCAAGCCGGTCGAAGCGCGCAAATGAATCGGGGAGCAGAACTCGCGCAAGGAGAGTTGCTGCTGTTTCTGCACGTTGATACCACCTTGCCCGAGCAAGCCGACCGGCTTATTGCAGCGGCAATTAATTCTGCTCTTGATTCTTCTTCCAACTCAGCACGAAATAGCAGTCATGGACAGTGGGGCTGGTTTGATGTGCGCCTGAGTAACCCCGGCTTTCTCTATCGCATCATAGCCGCGGCCATGAACATCAGGGCCAGGAGTTCTTCTGTCTGCACTGGCGACCAGGCTATGTTCGTCAGCGCGAGGCTATTTCACGAACTCGGTGCTTTTCCCGCGATACCGCTGATGGAAGATGTGGCAATGAGTAAGCTGCTGCGGCGCTCGGCCAAGCCGGTACCTATAAGAGCTGTGGCCCTTACTTCCAGCAGGCGCTGGGAGCAGCATGGTTTGGTCAGGACGGTGGTGCTGATGTGGTGGTTACGGCTGCAATACTTCCTTGGCGTGAGCCCGTCGACCCTGGTGAAGAGGTATTATCCAACTCGTTCTCGGGTGGCCCCATGATATTCACGTTTCCCCGATCCCGAATAGCTGTGTTTGCCCGCGAGCCGATTCTGGGGAAGGTCAAAACCCGATTGTTGGGGGCGCTTGGAGAGCGACAGGCGCTGACCCTCTATCAACAGATGGTGGCGCGTATCACTAGCTGTATAGACTCCTCTCAGTTAGCGCAACTGGACCTGTGGGTGACATCGAACCCTTCTCATGAATATTTTTTAACTCTTTGTAATGAAATGAATATTTATATTCAAACTGGCAGTGATCTGGGGGCGAAAATGGCATTTTCCATAGACCACACTCTAGCGGGCGACGCCGTGGAGAGTGTGCTCATCGTAGGCACAGATTGCCCGGTGATGGACGCAGGCTATCTGCGTTCCGCGCTGACCGCGTTGCGCGCTGGCAACGAAGTGGTCATTGGTCCCGCCGAGGATGGAGGCTACGTTCTCATTGGCATGCGGCGTGCACTACCAGAATTGTTTGCAGACATTCCCTGGGGCACGGATAAGGTACTAACGAAGACCCTGGCAAGGCTGACGGATCTGGGAATCAACTACCAGCTTTTGCCTACTTTGTGGGATGTAGATGTACCAGCCGATTTGGTGCGCCTCGAGGACTTGCAACCGCCTCTGGTGTGAAATCTGCGTGGTTTCGGCGTACGCTGCCTGGCTCGAAGCGCCATTCAATCAGGGAATATCAAGGGATTTTTCGAAGGCGAGCAATTTGCTCGCCAGTTTTTCGGCGTCAATCTTGTACTCGTTGTTGCTAATTCGATGGTGTAGATCCATCACTTTGGCGGCATTGATCTCAGGGTGTTGCTCGATTGCAGACTTCAGCATCTGCAAATTAATCACCGGCGAGCTCAGTGCTATGGCATCAGAGTGTTCTGGGCGTACTCGTTTTTTACGCCTGGTCGATAGCTTGGTGACAACGCCCCGGGTCGGTTTTTTGAGCGTAGAGGGATTCGTGTTGGGTCCTGGTTTATTCACTGCTGCTCTATTTCATTGTCCGTCAATTAGCTGCGTTTTCCCTGGCCAATAGGCAACGGGTTTAAAATATAACGACTGCTACAGGGATTACTTTAAATCGAGGTAAGATCGAACCAACAACGTGCTTTTACGCGTGAAGAGCTATGCCATTTATTCCTTTAACTCATTGATATTTCTTAATAATAATTTATTATTTCTCCTGTCCAGGAGTCCGGAATTCGCTATCTAGGCTTGAGACTTGCCTGGTCACTGCGGTGCGCCGAGGTGTCTGGGCAACAGATTCCGCAAGTTGATCTCACAAGCAATGGGTGTTGGCGTGTAAGTAAGCACTTCGAAAGAGTAGCCATAAAAAAACCCAAAAAAAGCCGGCAGCTAGAAATAAAATCGGTCTGCACCGACAGGGGGCTAGATCGAAGTTTAAATTTAATTTACTTGTTGATTACAACACCGCCGTAGGTATCGATAAATTGCTGGGGGAATCGGCTTGCTCTGCCACTCGACAGGGTTACGCAGATTAATTGCCAGCTGGCGCGCAGAACGGTACTCCCGGTTGCAGGGTTCATTATTTGAAAACGTCGTTGCAGGCGCCGCTTTTTGTCCCAGTCCGTCAACCAGGTCCCAACCAACAACTTGTCACCCTCAAAGCTAGGCAGGGAGTATTCGTAGGCGGCCTTGTTAATGGCAACGCCGCGATCCAGTTGCCGATAGTCTGCTACAGTCAGGCCCAGAGATTCAGAATGTTTCCAGGCGCAGGTTTCACACCAGACCACATAGCAGGCATTGTTGGCGTGACCCATGCCGTCGATTTCGGCGGCCTGCACTTCGATTTCATAGGTAAAGGGGGCGGGGAGATCCCAATTCACAGCCAGCGATCCTGCGGAAGGTATTAGAGAGATAGCTGCAGAATTTTAGCATGAATACTGCTGTGATTGCTGTGGCAGTGTTGAGAATTAAGAGATAGCTGTGAAGGCCAGACAGAGGCGTGAATTCTCTTCGAAATTTTGGTATAAAGTGCTGCGAAACAGACTACAATGAACGGCTGTATGAACCCACTCACCGGACAATTCAAAATCTCTTTTCAGCCCTGTGCGGCGTTAGAATTTTCTGCGGAATTTTCCAGGCAAAAGGTGTTAACAATGATGTTGCACCGAAGTTAGGCCTTGCTGATAAATGGCTGAAGAAACCACAATACTGTTAATAGATGACAACGAGCAATCCCGTTACGACCTGGAAACGGTACTTTCATTCCTGGGCGAAACCACAGTCTCTGCGACCGCCAGTGATTGGCTCAACGTTGTTTCGGCCGCAATAGATAAGCCGTCCAGAGTTGCAGTCGTTCTAATTGGCGCCTGCAAAATTCAAGCAATAGAGGAGCTGCTTGCCGATATTCATAAATGGGAAGCAGGCACTCCCTTTGTCTTGCTCGGCGAGCACAAGTTGCCCCCTGATCTCGATTCTGAGATCTACAACCGTATTACCGCGACACTTTCTAATACTCTAAGTTATCAACCTTTGCTGGATGCCCTGCACCAGGCTGCAGTGTTGCATGACCATTACAACCGGCTCAGAAACTTAGAGGGTGTGCGCGATTACAATATGTTTCGAAGTCTCATTGGCACGAGTGAAGCGGTGCAGCGAATTCGGCATATGATGGGCCAGGTAGCGAATACCGAAGTTAGCGTGTTAATCACTGGTGAATCCGGCACCGGTAAAGAAGTGGTAGCAAGGAATCTGCATCTTAATTCTTCCCGGGCCGACAAACCTTTTGTAGCCATTAACTGTGGTGCCATTGCCCGGGAATTGTTGGAAAGTGAATTGTTTGGCCACGAGAAAGGCTCGTTCACGGGTGCGATTTCCGCACGGGCGGGGCGTTTCGAGTTGGCTGACGGTGGCACATTGTTTTTGGATGAAATTGGTGACATGCCATTAAACATGCAAGTGAAGATACTGCGGGTGATACAGGAGCGCAGTTACGAGCGAGTGGGTGGTGTAAAAACCATGCAAACCGATGTGCGCATACTGGCTGCGACCCACAGGGACCTGGAAAAATTAATCAAGTTGGGTGAGTTCAGGCAGGACCTGTACTACCGCATTAATGTATTTCCCATAGAGATGCCACCGCTGAGAGAGCGGGCGGAAGACGTGCCGTTGTTATTAAATGAACTCATTACCATCATGGAGACAGAAAAGCGGGGGTCGGTGAGGTTTAATTCGGCCGCTATCACCGTGCTACAGCAATACGCCTGGCCTGGCAACGTCAGAGAACTTGCGAATCTGTTAGAACGCATGGCCATCTTGCATCCCCATGGCATAGTCGGCGCCAAAGATTTGCCTGCCAATTTAAGCTACGTCGATGCAGACTTGATGCCCACGGATAGGGCATTGGATCCCGTCGAGACGCGCGAAAAACCAGAGTCCGGGGCGCCTTCCCTGTTGCCTCTGAATGGTATCGATCTGAAAGAGTATCTTGGGAACCTGGAGAAAGACATGATTTCCCAAGCGCTGGGTGACAGCGGCGGCGTGGTGGCGCGGGCCGCTGAGCGATTAAATATGCGGCGCACGACTCTGGGAGAAAAAATCAAGAAATATGGTTTGCAGAAGAAGCAAGCAGGTGTCGATTTTCCCGATCGAGAAAAACAGGGCTCCGAAACCGTGGCACCGCAGCAAGCAAAAACGCAGAAAGAACTGACAGAGCGGGAATCGGCAAAGCAAGAAGGCGATCCGGATCAAGCGATTTCTGCCTAGCAGGCTGTTGAAAAACTCTCAGCCGGCACTATACAGCGTTAAAACCTGGCTCAAAATGCTCATTTACGGCGTGTAAACTCCGCTTTTTCGCCATATTTAGCCTTGTCTCGCGCTCGCCTGAGTGCTTTTCAACAACCTGCTAGGGAACCTCTGACTAGCTCCAACAATCAGCTCACTTGCAGGCACTCACCGTTAGCGTTTTCCGTGCTAGCGTTCAGGGGAGATTGATCGAGTCGGGTACTATGCTAGGGTGAATTTCTACGCCAGTTGCTGGTAACTTATCATTATCCAGGTAGGCGTTGTTGGCCTGCAGTCGCAATCTCCCCGCCGCGAACCAGGAAACCACTTTCGGGTAGACAATATGTTCTTTGGCTGCTACCCGTGCGGCCAATTCCGCAGCCGTATCTCCCGCGTAAATTGTTACTTTCTCCTGGGCGATAACCGGTCCGCCGTCCAACTCACCGGTGACAAAATGCACCGAGACACCGTGTTCTTTTTCGCCGGCATCCAGTACGCGTTGGTGGGTGTCGACACCGGTATAGTCCGGCAGCAGCGAAGGGTGGATGTTCAGTATCCTGCCGGCGTAGTGGTGTACAAATCGTGGGCTCAATATTCGCATGAATCCTGCCAGCACAATTAAGTCGGGTTCGAAGTCCTCGATCGCTTCGATTAGTTGCAGGTCAAAGTCTTCTCGCGTTGCGTAGTGACGATGGCTGATCGTCAGCGTCGGGATATTTTCCCTCTCGGCACGCTGCAATCCAAACGCATCAGCCTTATTCGAGATCACGGCGCGTATCTTGAAATTAGATGCCCTGCTGGCGTCGATTAGCGCCTGCAGATTGCTACCGTTTCCGGATATGAGAACAACGATGTGACAGTGTGTTTTTTCCATCGAGTAGTAGCCTGTTGCTGCTGGGAGATAACGATATCTGGCTTAAATTTCTAACCGGCACTGCCGCTGCTATTGAGAGTGACTTAAGACCACTGCCGGTTCGTCGGCAGCTCTTGTTGCTACGGTACCAATCAGGTAGGCCAACTCGGTGCTGTCATTAAGGCAATCCAGGGCCGCTTGCGCCTGGTCTCTGGGAACACAAATTACCAGGCCCAAACCGCAGTTAAAAGTCCGGTGCATTTCCGCGTCAGTAACATTGCCATTTTGCTGTATCCAGTTAAATATTTTAGGCCTGGCCCAGGCGCTAAGGTCGATGACAGCCTGGGTACACTCCGGTAACACTCTCGGTATATTCTCGGTGAAACCACCGCCGGTGATATGGGCGATGGCCTTAATGTCTACCAGGCTGGCGAGGCGCTGAATTGCTTTCACATAGATAGTCGTTGGCGCCAGCAAAGTCTCGCCCAGGCTGCTGCCGGCAAATGCCTGGCCCAGGTCGGCGTTGCGTACTTCTATAATTTTCCGGATCAGCGAGTAGCCATTGGAGTGAGGGCCAGATGAAGCCAGTCCGATTAAACAATCGCCGGCTTTGACGTGCTGCGGATCGATAATAGCGGATTTCTCTACAACACCCACCGCAAAGCCTGCCAGATCATAGTCTTCGCCCTCGTACATGCCTGGCATTTCGGCGGTTTCACCGCCGATCAGAGCGCAGCCTGCCTGTTCGCAGCCGGCCCCAATGCCGGTGACAACACTGGCGGCGGTTTCTACGTTGAGGCCGCCGGTGGCGTAATAGTCCAGGAAGAAAAGTGGTTCGGCACCACAGACGATGAGGTCGTTGACGCACATCGCCACCAGATCGATGCCGATGGTGTCGTGCTTGCCTAACAGCATCGCCAATCTGAGTTTGGTACCGACACCATCGGTCGCAGATACCAGCACCGGGTGTTGATATTTTTCAGGAATTTCACACAGAGCTCCGAAACCACCCAATTCCGAGAGAACTTCCGGTCTGTGAGTTTTCCTGCTTACGGTTTTTATTTTCTCGACCAGGGCATTGCCCGCATCGATATCGACCCCGGCATCGCGGTAGCTTAGAGATTCCTTTTCCGCGGTGTTTTTTTTGTTTAAATCCTTGTCCAACGTCATTACTGGCTGCCCTGATTGCTGTGTACTTTACTGCTTGTTGAGGAGCCTGTTCAGTCAGCGGTCAGAACAACCAGCGGCCGGATCAATGCACCCAAACAACACAAAAATCGAAACAACGATAATACCAAGAAGCTATCTGCTAGTCAGTCGATTAATGCGCTGTACACCGATTGCATGCAAGCTCAGACTTGGCGTAAATTAGGCAGAGCTTCCCTAGGTTAAAAAGGCCAAACTGCAGTATTATCGCTGCCAATGTTTATGATTAAGCAAAAAAGCTGGTGGAAGACACTGTTGTTGCTATCGCTCAGCGTATTGCCAGGCTTCGGTCTACAGCAAAGCGATGCTTTACAAGTCGCCGGCCTGTACCGGCAGCAGGTGGCGGTTAGTAATGAAAGCAACGCAGAGAGGATCCGAGCCTTTAACGCGGCGCTGGCTGCGGTCGTAGTCAAGGTGACCGGTGACCGGCGAGCGCTGCAGCATCCAACTATAGCGCGAGCTCTCGATGATGCACAAAGCTACGTCGAAGCCATGAGTTATTCCAGTGTTGTCATCGAAGTGGAGCCGACAGCCAGTGGGGAGCCTGAGGTCGAGGCTGATGAGGTGGCCGCTGCTGTACCCCCTTCTGTAGTCCTGGCAGAGAGCTTGCCAGCTACTATCCAGCAACGTTATATCAACGTTGATTTCTCGGCGAAATTAATCGATGAATTACTGGCTGGTGCCAATATCGCTGTGTGGGACAGCAATCGCCCCAGTGTGTTGATCTGGATGGTATTGCAGAATGAAAATGGCGACCGTAGGCTGCTTACCACCGACAGCAACCCCGAGATAATCCAGCTTATTCAAAGCTTCGCAGAAGTGCGCGGATTACCAATTATTTTTCCAGTATTGGATTTTGAAGACCGGCAAAACCTGCCAGCAGATGTGGTTTGGGCATTGGAGCAGGAGGCTATTAGTAATGCCAGCGCTCGCTATGGAGCTGACAGCGTGCTATCGGGTCGCCTCCATGTTACTGCCAATGGGGAGTTGGTGGGCTTATGGCAGTTTATATTTCAGGACGAGGCGGAAACTTTTGATGGCTTCGATACTGATTTGCAGTCCTATTTGAATGCTCCTCTGGATCGCATCACCAGCCAGCTAGCCGGTTTTTTTGCTATCGTGCCAGAGTTTTCTAATCAACAGATCGTACGACTGCGAGTGGAGGGAATAAAAAACCTCGGCGCCTATTCCGCTCTACTCGCCTACGTCAACAATTTGGGTCTGGTAGAAACCGTTGCCGCGGTAGGTCTGGATGGTGAACGCCTGGAGTTGGACCTTGGCTTGTTGGGTGATGCACAGCAATTATTCGAACTGATTGCCCTGGACCGGGATTTGTTACCCATAGAAAGCTCACTAAACGCAGGCAACGAGTTCCTGCACTACCGATGGACTCGGTAATTCATGCCGGGCTCTACTTCCAAGACCGGTTCCAGATCCAGACAATTGGCACTCGGGGTCAACCTTGACGATGATGCCACATTCGAAAACTATCTGACCTCGGCAGTCAACCAACAAGCTGTAGACTATTTGCGAGCCGCCAGTAGGCCTGGCGGCGGCGAGCAATTTATCTATCTGTGGGGTTCACATTCATCCGGTCGTACCCATCTGCTGCAAGCCTTGTGTCACGAGTACACCACCGCCAGACGCAGTTCAATCTATTTGCCTTTAAACGACCTGGCAGGCTTAACCCCTGGCATATTGCAAGGAGCTAACACTTTGTCTTTGGTGTGCCTGGATGATCTCGACCTCGTGGCAGGAAATGAAGTCTGGGAAATGGCTTTATTCAATGCCTTCAACGAGATTAAGGACAGTAACACGCAGCTGCTTGTAGCCAGTAATTCCGCGCCCCAGGACTTGCAGATAAAACTGCCGGACCTGGCGTCACGCCTGCAATCGGGATTGGTTTTTCAATTAAGCGGGCTGGATGACACGGATAAACGTATCGTGCTACAGCTACGTGCCAGCAACCGGGGTATGGAGCTGACCAACGCCGTTGCCGACTACATCACCTCCAGGGCGGAACGCAGTCTCTCGGCACTGATGCAAATACTGAATCAGCTCGATGAGAGTTCACTGAAGGAACAACGAAGATTAACCATCCCTTTTGTAAAGGCCGTGCTCGGGTGGTAGTCAATTGAAAATAATGGGCCAGATGAACTTCAACTTTAAGGCTCTGAAAGCAACCCTACCTTAAAATGTTCCCGGTATTGCCGAATAAACACGATCATGGCCGTGAACATGACTATGGAAAGTAAGGTCTCGGTGATTCCCAGCCAACGTCTGGAAGGATCGAATGCCAGCAGCACGCCGTGGGTGAAATACAGCAGCACCACGAAACAGGTCCAGGCGTAGGTTCTTAGATTGGTTCGCAGCAAGCCCCGCATAAAAATTAACAGAGGCACTGTTTGAATCAACCAGATCACCGGTGTTGCTAGCGTGATGCGGGGGGGTGACGACAATGGTGTTCAACAGGAAGTACAGCAACAGGCCAAAATAGGCCGTTAGTATTATCCAGCGTAAGCGCTGCAGGTCGCCGGGTAATGTGAGTGTTGGCTCATTCACAACTTACTGCCCAAGTTTGATGGCTATGCTCGCCAGGCGTTTACCCAGCGCTGTACACAACTCGCTTTCATGCTCGCTGATGGGCTTATTGCCGTCTGCCCCGGCGTGATGGCTGGCGCCATACGGTGTACCGCCTCCGGTGGTGGCGGTCAGGGCGGCTTCGGAGTAGGGGATTCCGCAATAAACCATGCCGTGATGCAGTAAGGGGATAGCCATGGTTAACAGTGTGGTTTCTTGACCGCCGTGTAAGGACGAGGTGGAAGTGAAGGCGGCAAAGGGTTTGTCGATGAGCGCGCCGGAAGTCCAGATTCCACTGGTGCCGTCGAGGAAATATTTTAGCGCTGCTGCCATATTGCCAAATCGGGTGGGGCTGCCGATGATCAAACCGACGCAATTCCGCAAATCTTCCTCGCTACAGTATATCGCGCCGCTTGCCGGAATTTCCGGAGCGCTGGCGCTGGTGTCTGTCGAGACAGTAGCAACGGTTCTGATTTTTGCTTCGATCTGATCACACTGCTCCACACCGCGGCCTATAAGTTGTGCCATTTTCTCTGTGGAACCGTAACGGCTGTAGTAAAGAATTAATACATAGGGTGGTTTCACGTTACGGTTCTCCAATTAGCTCTAATACATTTTCTGGCGGGCGGCCCAGAATCGCCCTGTCGCCTTGCACCACTATCGGTCGTTGAATCAAGCGCGGGTGCTTGCAGGCAATGTCAAAGATGATTTCATCGCTGAGGGATTCATTATCCAGTCCTAGCGTCTCATACTGGGCCTCACCCTTTCTCAGGATTTCCCGAATGCTCAGACCGAGCTTCTGCAGCAAACTTTTTAATTCCTCAACGCCCGGTGATGTTTCCAGATAATATATGATTTCAGGTGCCACCCCGTTTTCCTCCAGGAGCGCGAGTGTAGCCCTGGATTTTGAGCACCCGGGATTGTGATAAATTTTAATGTTTGCCATTAGCGTTCTCCTCTAACTATTAAGGAAGCTCTGAATAATTAAGCATTATTTAGAGCTTCCTTAACTGTCTACATCAATAAATTTTTGTGTGCCCAATTCTTGCTCGATGATAACGTCCAATTTGGCTTGAAAATTTCTTACTAGCAGGGCTTCATCAGATTCGGCGTGCGCCTCCACATTGTCAGTATTACGCAGCCGCAACGCTCTCCAAATGTCCACCAGGGAACAGTCTAT
>CAVOFA010000011.1:0-40959 GCA_963694865.1 Gammaproteobacteria bacterium
ATATCAGCACATGGAAGTTTGGGACGCGGATGGCACCGGTCTGGTGCATTTTTCAGCTGCTGACATCAACCAGGCAGAACTGGGAACGATCGTCGAAAATTCACTGATATTAGCAGCGCTCTACGACAAGCTCGCGAATTCACCCAATATAGAAATCCTGGCTCCGCTGGCGGTGGTTTCCCTGGATATTCTTGAGCAGGTCGGCGAGTCCGTGGTGCAATTGCAGATGGATCAAGGGCGCGCGCTAACAGCAAAACTCATCATTGCCGCCGATGGTGCCAATTCAAAAATTCGGCAACTGGCAAACTTTGCTACCAAGCAGTGGGACTACAATCATCACGCGCTGGTTACCACGGTAAGAACGGCCAGTGCTCACCAGCATAGAGCTCTGCAACGATTCATGGATACCGGGCCATTGGCATTCCTGCCATTAAGCACAGATTCAAATTCCAGCGATCAACACTACTGCTCGATCGTCTGGTCCATGCTGCCAGAAAAAGCCGAGGCAATGATGGTATTGAATGATGCCGACTTCCGCAGCCAACTGGCTGCCGCTATCGAAAATAAATTGGGAGAGATTGAGTGGAGCGCGCCACGATTTTCTTTCCCTCTCAGGCAGAGACACGCCATCGATTATGTACAGGGGAATATCGTCCTGGTGGGTGACGCGGCTCACTCAATTCACCCACTGGCCGGGCAGGGGGTCAATCTTGGTTTACTGGACGCGGCGGCATTGGTGCAGCAATTGTTCGGCGCTATGGAGGCCGGCAGAAAAATTTCTGATCCTATAATCTTGCAGCGCTATCAACGCAGGCGCCGAGGGCACAACCTCGGCATGATGTGGTTGATGGAAGGCTTCAAGCACCTGTTCGCGGAGCAGGCGCTGCCTGTCAGGTGGTTAAGAAATTCTGGCATGAATGCGGTGGACAGCGTACCGGCGCTAAAAAACTTGCTGGCGCGGCGCGCCATGGGAATGGATTGGTAGCATCGGGCACGCCGATTCTGGCCTTAAGGAACCTCTGATTAATAATTCAAAGGCTCCTTAATATTGAAAGTTGTAGCGCAGTTGTAACTGCAAGACAACATTATTTCTGAAGTCATACAGGATTGAATCCGCTGCGCTGTGATAGTCCACCCAGAGCATGCCAAGCTCAAGATTGTCCGACCAATGGTAATCAATTGAGAGACGAGCGAACCGACTTTCGCTGCCCGGTTCATTCCAAACCGCAAGCATCTCGAGTCGATCATTCAGAGCGGTCCAGTAAAGCCTGGCGCCGAAACCACTCTGGTCTTTGTCGGCGGCCATGAATTCATCGTGATCGCGGCTGTGGACGTTATCCAGCTCAAAGCTAAGCAATAAATTTCTGAAACCACTGTATTCAATTCCCAGCACCGAGAGAATCTGATCTTTCTGGTCCCAGCCATTGATTTGTCTAAAAAACGAATCCCTGCGCGGACGTACCGCCTTGTCAAAATGCGCTGCCAATTCGCCGAAGATTAACCAGGAGTTTTGTGTCCAATTAGCAGCAAAGCCGACAGCTCGCATTCGATTCTGGGAAAAAACCAGCTGCGGGCTTAGCGAATCTGCGGCGAAAATTTGCTCAACGCCGAGGGCATTGTCATTGAACTCGCCGGCTACAAACTGCAGATCTCCCTGCTCGTAGTGCGTCGAAGCCCGCAGGAATACTTCGGCATCTTGCTTCGGGTCACGTCGCGACAAACCTGCTGCGGAATCTCTCAGGCTAATGAGTTGATCAAATTCATCGGCTTTGGGTCCAATATCGTTCCGACCGGCGTCATAGGACAGCACTCCATCGAATACCCAGTCTGCTACCGAGTAGCTCGCCAGGATCGCCGGCACCTGCAGTCGAATGTCTTCGAGATCCTGTTGGCCAAAGGTGAATTGGTCTTCGGTATTGATCAAATCAGTAACCCGTAAATATTCTGCCATGCCCCAGGCTAGAATTTGATTGCCGATCTTCAGGTAGAAGCCATTGTCGAACTGACTTTCCAGGTAAAAATCTTTGACTTCAACCCGGTTACGAAATTTCTCGCGTTCGTCCTTGCTGAAGTCAATGTCATTGCTTACGCTATAAATTGCATCATGGTAAAGCTTGCCACTAATACGCAGATTAAGCTTACTGCTAATACGGGTATCAAGTTGAGCGAATACACTGGTTTCAACTTTGTTCAGCTCGCTCTCCTGCCGGCTAAACAATCCACCTGGAGCTTCGAGTCCATAAGAGACTTTTTCGGTAATCCAGCCAATCAGAGAGTAGCTGTTGTCGCTTGCGTTGGCGCTGGAGTCCAGATCAATGTTGATGCTGTTAAAAAAATCATCTTGTGCATGGCTCGGAGTGAGATAGCCGGCAATGGAGATTGCCAGGCTTATAAGCAGCAAGCTACTGGCTCTGTTAATAAGCCATTTTTCGTAATTACAAGTCAGTTCACGCAGAGGCATGGGATACTCGATTAGAGGCTCCCCAAGCCCCGTTGCATGTTCTCGGTAGTGAACATTTCGTCACTCACATCGATGTTGTATCGCACACTGTTGAGTTGTAATACACTGCTGTGTTCCTGTCGACCATTGCGTGTAGTGACTACTTGTCAGCGATTGATTGTCCACACGCCGTCAATTTCCACGATGTCACTAAAAGTAAAGAATTTCACGCGATTGCCTCGAAGTTCTCAAACCTGGCCTCGTGTCTGCACAAAATTATCTTTGCGTATCCAGCTTTGTATTTTCGAATAACCAGTTTGAGCTTCGGCGCGTTGTTTGAATCTCGGTTTTGGAGTCATTTCAATTACCCAGCAGTCCTGACCGTCCACCAATTCTGATTCGTTGATGAAGCGGTAGTCGTACCAGTCAATCTCGAAGCCATTTATATCGGCGTAAGTAAAATCACTGCCCAGAAACGAATCTGATTTATCACCGGTCGCAAGGCGCTTCACTCGCTGCAGCGCCGGCAGATATAACCATGAATCATCGTCTCTGTCGGTGTCATCCCAATCGAAATTAAGATAGGCCGTACCGCGGATGTCGGCTGGACTTTCAAACAGCGAGAGAGCTTTGGTATCGCGACCGAAATCTTTTGAAATTATACGCAGCTCACGCACCCGCTGACGGTTACGGCGATCTAAAAGCACCATGGAGTACTCGGCTATCGAGGAGTCTCCGTCGTATCGATCAGCTACTCTCTGCATGACTTGTAGTGCCGACATGTCTGCGGCGGCGGCGACGCTGGTGGTGAAAATACTACAGAGAAGTGCAAAGATCGATAGATTCAACTCGAGCTGATAGCGGGAAAATATTGTAGGACAAATCCCACTTGCTGGCTTCGTGCCCAGCTGCCAGCATCCCCACATTCCAGCCTTCATGCTTGAATCCTCATACTGCGATACCCACATGTCAATTCTCAGGCTTAGGCGCTCTACTATGAGTCCTTATTAGCTCTTTACCTAACTCTTTACCTGGTCCCCTACTTGGCTTTTACAGCTAGGCAGGGCTGGTATCAGACGGTGCGACTTCAAGCTCATCATTGCCGTCAACCAGATACAAAATTGCCGGCAGAAAAATCAAATCACCAAGCAACGCCAGTGACATGATAATCGATCCGAACAACCCTACATAGATTACGGTGGTAAAGCTGGCAAAGCAAAGCACACTAACACCATGGAGCTGAGCAGGACGGCCCTGCCCGACTCGTTCATCGCCTGCTCGATCGATTGCTGCGTAGTTGCAATTGATTTTTTTGCTACCAGGTATCGATTCATGACATGGATGGCATCATCAACGGCAATCCCCATCGTCATCGCTCCTACAATCATAGTACTTTGATCCATATAAATGCCCATAAAAGACGCCACGCTAGCGGTAAGAATGATTGGTAAAATACTGGGGACTATGGACAGTAGACCGTATTTAATTGAGCGAAACAAGACAATGAAGAGTATGGATATTACTAATAGCGCAATACTGAAGAACAGTACCATGCCTTCCGAGACGTAAATATCCTGCACCGTCTTCAACGCCATGGTGCCAGTTAACAGTGGCTGCAGCTGTGAATAGTTGTTGTTCATGTAGGCAGTAATGCTGTCCGGTTCTGTCTGCATTTCCGATGCGGGCATGTTCTTGACCGGGATCACGAGTCGGCCGTAGCGGTTGTCGAAATCCTTGATATCGGACAGATCTTCATTGGCACCCGAACTGTCGTACAACAAAAGAAACTGGGCCGTCATTTCCGGGCTATCGGTAATACGAAAATAAGCAGGATCATCGGCATTCAGGGCCTGATTGATTTCTTTCAGATAATCCACCACCGAATTCACCGGTCCGAGCGCGTCACGCTGGCCTAGCCACGATTGTATTGTGTCCATCTGCCGCAGAAAATCGGGGTGTTTGATGCCATCTGCCGCGCCGGAATCCAGCACGATATCCAGCGTCATCATGCCGTGAAAGACATCATCAAAATACTCGATGTCCTGCCGGGTTACACTACTCTGTTTAAACAGCGTTACATAGTTGGTGTCGACCTGCACGTTGGGTAAATACAAGACAGATAACAGCAAAGCGATAGCACCTAGAGACAAAATTTTGTTTCTGTGTTTTAGTGTGAAGCTTGGCACTTTTTGAGTGATCCTCGAAGCTATGCCGGAGCCGAGTGTATATTGAGTCTTGTCCGATATAGTGTTCGTGTAGCTCAACATTGCCGGTAGAACACTGAGCGAGAAAAAGAACAGAATAAGCGGCCCTATAGCTCCCAACAGCGCGAATTCTCGTATCGGCATAATCTTGGTAACAGACAAGGCATAAAAGCCTGCTGAGGTTGTTATCGCAGTAAAAAATGCGGGCAGCCACAAATGCACAATGGTCGAATGCGCCGCCTGCACACTGTCGCCGCTCAGCTTTTGGAACTGGAAAAACTCCACCAGCACGTGAACAGTAATGCCAATGCCGATAATAATTAATGTCGAAGGCAGGGCAGAAGAATCGATGGTGGTGTGAGGAATGCCAAGATAGGATTGAATCTCCAGTACCAGCAGCAAGCCAGATGCGATCACCAGCCATGGAAACAGCGCTGCACTCCAGGAGCGAAAGCTCGCGTACAGTATCGCCAGCATCAACACAATCATAATTGGAACCAAAAAGCCTGTGTTTTCGGCCGAAACTGTTTCGAAGCGCTCGTACACCAGTGGATAACCGGAAAGGTGCAGTGCGTAATTGTCGGAGACAAGATCTTCAGCTTCGATGAACTGGTACAGATCCTCAACAAGTTCCACCTTGTGCTCCGAAGTTTCTGCCCGGTATTCAACGCGCCCGACAATTCTGGTGTGACGAAAATCTTCGGTAATGAGTGTGCCTATAGCCAGCAACTCATTCGGTAGCATCGATCGTAACTGTTCCAGCGAAGCCTGGTTGCCGGTCACTTCTTCGATATTGCCAATGAGATAGTCAGTACTCAGATCATCACCGTCTGCGTGAATATACTGATAGTTCATGAGTGATCGCACTTGGGTGATGTAGGGGTGAAAATCGAGAAAATCAGTCAGTTTCGAGATAGCTTCCAGCGTCTCTGGGTTAAACAGGTCGGCGCTGCCCACTGTGGCTTCAACCCCAATGATGAGATATTCGTTGTCACCAAACAGTTCGGTTAGCTGGTGGTAGTTTTCCAGAGCGGGGTCGCTGTTTACGAAATAGCGCTCGGTGGTGTTGTCGAAGGGAATGTCGTCGCCGGTGAGGAGGATTAACGGTAGTAACAGAACGGCATGACAATGATCGCGAGTCGATGCGCGATAACAAAGTCTGCCCAGGCTTTAATCAGAGCTGTCATTCTGAAACTCCTGCCTTGGAACTGGACTGCTCTGCCCAATTGCCGATTTTTTATTTAGAGGAGCCCTAACAAACAGGCTCGAAAAATCAATATTTAGTCGAGTTAGGGGACAGTGTAATACGCGAATTTGGCAAGGTAAAGATACGCGGTGTACAAATTCAATTGCAGGCTGAGAAAGCACAAAAATCCTTTATATAAGAATTTCTTATGAAGAATTCTTAACGTCAGTCGATACTATGCTTGTGCGGGATTAGCCTCTGAGTGTGGGGGGTGTAATGGCGATTCAGGAGTAGTTGTTCTCTTATGTCTAAGGAGTCAAAATTCCCATTCGATCTGGACCTCAGTGTTCTGGACACAAGTAGCATTACTAACATCCTCAATGATATCGAGTGGCATCTCCCGCTGATGGAAAATGAAGGCGACCTCTCCCAGTTATTGCAGGTGAAAGAATTCTTTGAGAAAGAGCTGAAAGCAGATCGCCGTTTACACTGACCCGAACTTTCCTCCCCTGTGTTTTTTGATCCAAGCGCTGTATTCGACTCATCGCATAACGGTATACAGCTCCTGATGCTTGGTTTATGCTGCCTGCTGCTCTAAAAATGGGCTATTTTTAGATAGGGCTACTTGGAATCAGGGAGCCAGTACTTAGCCCCCAGCAATCTTCAACCATTATCTTCAACCAAGAACTCAGTTGAAATCCCGCGAATTTATGAAAGGCTTATGATTATGAAACGTATTTTTCCCTTGCTTACAGTTTTTTGCTTAGCGTGCAGTACCGCGTCAGCGCTCGATATCGCCGCCCTGGAGCGGGCAATGGAGAATCCGGACCGACCGACCGCTGAAAAAGACAGAGATGCCAGCCGACAGGCTCCAGCGGTGCTGGATTTTTTAGGTCTGGAAGCAGGCATGACCGCACTGGATGTTAATGCATCCACTGGCTGGTACACCGAAGTGCTGTCCTATGCCGTTGGACCCAACGGCAAGGTATTCATGCAGAATCGACCCGGCGGTCGTGCCGAAGAAGCGGCTAATGCCAAGGCGGCGAGGCTTTCCAATATTGAGCAGGTAGCTGCGATTACGGATGTGGCAGCAAATTCAGTCGACTTCGCCATAATTGGACTGAATCTTCACGATTTCCATAATGCCGATCCTGCCAGAGCTCAGGGTATTCTTGCACAGGTGCTGGGAGTGCTTAAGCCCGGCGGGATTCTGGGTGTGATCGATCACGAAGGCAATTCCGGTGCGGACAATGCCAGTCTGCACAGAATCGCGTTCGATGACGCGGTAAAGGCTTTGTTACAAGCGGGCTTCGTGCTCGCAGGTGCCAGCGACATACTGGATAACCCCGCCGACGCTCATGATCTTCATCAATCCGACCCCAGCCTGGGTAGAAACACCGACCGTATCGTCTTGCAGCTGATCAAGCTATAGTAGACGCTACACGCGTGTTCTTGATGTGGCAGGAGCTGGCAGGCCAGAGATATTGATTCATTATTCAGAGGTTCCCTAAAAACTTTGAGTAAAGGGGCTCGGTTTAACCGCAGCCCCTTTTTTCTGCGTCAGGATTGAGGCCATAATAAGGACAGACTTATTTTTTGCAAACAGCAGTCATTCTGCTCCCGCTTTTAAACCATTGCTTCGTCCCCCTTTACCGAGACCAGTTTGAACAACGAAACATCTTCCAACTCGATACAAAAATTCATTTCGGTTTTCCAATACAGTGGCACCGCGATCAACATCGTCTGGGGCACTAGTGCGGCGTTAACTGTGGTCATGGCGGTCACGACTCTGGTAGCAGGTATTCTGCCCGCGGCGATTGCATCCGTCGGCGGTCTGTTTGTGGACGCAGTCGCCTCGGCATTTCAGGGCACCGCGGCCAGTGCCGAGCAGATGCGCAGTGACGCGCTTTACTATGTCTTTCTGGAAGCGGGTTTAGTGGTACTCATGACTGGCGCGCAAAGGATCAACACGGTTTGCCAATCTATTTTAAGAGTTCTGCTTGGCAATAAGATCAACGTCATGATTTTGGGAAAAGCCCTGACCCTCGAACTCGCCCATTTTGAAGATTCGGAGTTTTACGACAAACTTGTGCGAGCCCGGCGAGAGGCCTCCAGCCGTCCATTAAGCCTGGTCATCAAAACCTTTGATCTGATAAGAGACAGCATCGTATTGGTAACTATCGGCATTTGGTTATTTCAATTTTCTCCCTATGCGGTGCTCCTCTTGGGGATAGCCGGAGTGCCGGCGTTTCTGGCAGAAGCGAGATTTTCCGGTGAGGCTTTTCGGATTCATCGGCGTCGCTCTGCCGAGCGCCGTATGCAAATCTACCTGGAGATGGTGCTTACCCGTGAGGACGGCGTTAAAGAAGTCAAACTCCTGCAACTGGGTAAGCTGTTTGTGGGTCGCTATGTCGATATATTCAAAAACATCTATAAAGAAGACAGAAGCCTGGTACTCAGGCGCGGCTTTTGGGGGTACGTGCTCGGACTGCTGGCGAGTGCGGCATTTTACTTCGCCTATGGCTGGGTCGGTTTTGCCGCAATCGCAGGAACCATAAGCATCGGTCAGATGACCATGTATATCGCCCAGTTTCGTCTGGGTCAGAATGCAGTGACCAGCAGCCTCACCGCGATAAACGGCATGTATGAAGACAATCTGTATCTGTCTAATCTGAGCGAATATCTTGCTCACAAAGTACCCGAGCAAACCGGTACCGAGACCACAGGACCGGATCCGGCGGCAGGAATCCGCTTTGAAAATGTCAGTTTCTATTATCCAGGCAGCAATAGCCCGGCTCTGCATCATATAACCCTGCACATACAACCGGGAGAGAGCCTGGCTATCGTTGGGGAAAATGGTAGTGGTAAAACCACGCTCATAAAACTACTCACGCGATTGTATTCGCCCACCGAGGGCAAGATATATTTGGAAGGACTGGAGTTAGGTGACTGGGACATTGACGCCCTGCGGCAGAAGATAGGTGTGATATTCCAGGATTTCTCACGCTACCAGTTAATCGTCGGCGAAAATATTGGCATCGGCGATGTTGAAAATATTCACGAAGACAGCCAGGTTGCAGAAGCGGCCAAAAAAGGTATGGCGGATGTCTTTGTCAGAGACCTGCCTTCGGGCTACCAGACTCAACTCGGTACCTGGTTCAAAGATGGCAAGGAATTATCTGGTGGACAATGGCAAAAAATTGCCCTGTCTCGCGCCTTCATGCGCAGCCAGGCAGACATACTGATTCTCGACGAACCGACGGCAGCGATCGATGCCAAAGCCGAGGCAGAAATTTTTGAACACTTTCGGGATCTTACCGCCAACAAGATTTCGATAATTATCTCTCATCGGTTTTCCACGGTGCGCAGGGCGGACCATATTATTGTTCTGGACCAGGCCGAAGTATTGGAACAGGGCAGTCATACCGAGCTTTTAAAGGCGAACGGTCAGTACGCCACGCTGTTTAACTTGCAAGCGAAGGGTTACCAGTAGTTATGGCTAGTGCAGTGCTGTATTTCCTGGTGGGTTTGGCCACCTGCTTTGTCGGCACCTTACCCTTCGGCCCCATCAACCTGACAGTTGTGAAAACCACAGTCGACCATGATCGCCGCCGCGGCACAGAGGTGGCGCTGGCCGCGTCGCTGGTGGAGATTTTGGAAGCACTGGTGGCAATATATTTTGGCCTGTTGATTGGCAGCTATCTGGAAAGTAATTGGCTGTTCAGTCTGATCATCGCTTTGATTTTTATTGGTTTGGCGGTTTTTGTAGTCACCCGCAAATCCAGGCCATCGTTACAAGACCAGGGCCAGGAGCCGCAATCTTTTTTTCGCAAAGGCTTGTTGATTGCCGCCCTCAACCCCCAGGCTCTCCCGTTCTGGATATTTGCCCTAGCGGCAATAAACCAGTACTTCGTTTTCGAATATGTTGGTGTTTATTTACTTGGTTTTCTGCTGGGGGTTTTTGTTGGAAAACTATCAGCCTTGTACGCTTTCGTCGTCGTCAGTGATTATTTGAAGACACATTTACAGGAGAGTAGCCGTTTGGTGAATCGTCTGCTGGCGGCAGTGCTGTTATTTATCGGTATTAGCCAGGGTTGGAATGCCATTTCGGCGCTCATGACCTGAATCCGCTATGATGGGTTTTATTCCAAGCTGATGCTTTAATCACAGCTATTATTAGCGATTCCCCGGACCAAGCAATGCAGACTGTTTGTGCAGGCCGTACTTATGAATCATAACTCCGATCCTCCAGACCACGAGCCTGAGTCCCGTGCAAAAGCAGCGGCGCTGCAATTGCAGCAGCGAATGGTACTGAAAAAAATCAGTCGAGCGCGGATGCGGCTTCTGGTTTGTTTCTGGACCTTGCCGGTGTATGTCATTGGGCTGTGGGTTCTGCTTAGCAATGGACAGGGCATAGATTCATTCATGTTTATCTACATGGTCCTGTATGCCGGCTTTGCCCTCGATATGTCCATGCGTCGCTGTCCATTGTGCAAGCAGCAGTTTTTCGTCAAGTCGATACTGCTGAACTTGATTACCCATAAGTGCCTGCATTGTGGCGCTTGCTTTAATGCGGAAGCTGCAATGAGATTTGGGGAGGCTAAAGGCGAAGATGATGAAATGCTTCCTTAGCAGGCTGTTCAAATCTAAACGCTTGCGCAGAGGGTTGTTTGGCCTGCTCTTCTTGTTTGTAGCCACGGCAATCGCAGCGACTCTCATACTGCGCCCCTACTTTGAAGAACCCGAACGTCTCAATGTCCTGACCGCCGATAGTCAATCCCGCCTCGAAGCCATTGATACTACCGAGCCCAACGTGCGGGCTTTTACTGTAGCCGTGGGCCCGGCTGAGCTCGTGGTCATGGATTTCTCCACCCCACTCTCTCTCGATCCCGTCCCCCCAGGTTGGCGACATCGCCGGTTTTTGACCCGCGCGCCTATGGACAGATCCTTTGCCGAAAAAAATGGCCGGCCGGCAATCCGGCTCGCCACTGACAATAGCGCCTCAATGCTATTCCGGCATGTCGATGTGGAGCTTGGGCTATATCCAGTGCTGGCATGGCAATGGTTAGTCGAGCAAGCCATCGATAGTCCATTGGATGAACTCACCCGTGAGGGCGATGATCATCCGGCGCGATTGTTCATCAGCTTTCGCACAGAGGCGGGGGAGCGCCGCGCCATGGAGATAATCTGGGGCAACCGTCTACGGCGTGGAGAGTACAAATACATCGGTGGATTTCCCCACTATGTGGCCAACGGTGGCGCTGAGAACGTAGGCAGCTGGCAGGATGAAGAAATTAATCTATTGGAGATCTACCGTGAAATCTGGAAAGACGACACTGCGGCCTCTATCACCGACATCGCACTGTTCTGCGACACCGATGAAACCAATAGCAGCAGTGTCGCTTACTTTGCATCGGTTACCTTGAAACAGCCGCTGGACTTGACAGAACAGCAGTTGAAGAGTATATCTTACCGACGGAATTCGGAACGAGGACGCTTTACTGAATTGAAGAAAGGCTAGGTAAACTGCACCCTTTCTGTGCTTTTCAGTCGTTCAACAATTGATAATCCTCTGCAGCAAGCGTAACTGTCGAATAACAGAGCACTGCGCGCTATACTCAAATACAGACTCAGCGACAAGGAGATTAGAATGATTATAAATTTTCGCTTGAATGCAATATGGTTAGTGGTATCACTCGGTATCCCCTTCACAGTCAGTGCGCAGTCAGCTGCAGACGACATCCCGCGTCTTGCCGATGGACGACCAGATTTCCAGGGCACCTGGGACTTTCGCACCATCACTCCCCTGCAGCGGCCCGAAAGGGTCGCCGATATCGAGGTTCTGAACGAAGCCGATGCGGCGATTTTCGAGGCTGCACAACAAGAGCTCGTGGACCGGGATAATTTCACCGATGCCACTACCACCGGAGATTACAACGATTTCTGGTACGACCGCGGCTCCGAAATTCTGGTTGGTGGCCGTACTTCCTTGATTACCGACCCGGCCAACGGCCGCATCCCGGCACTAACCGCGGCTGCACAGGCCAGAGATCAGGTCCGAAGAGAAGCCGCCGATGAGGCTGCCGGCATCGAAGTGAGACCACTGGCCGAGCGCTGTATCATGGGATTTAATTCCGGACCACCCATGCTCCCCAGTGCCTACAACAACAATGTGCAACTGGTACAAACCGAAAACTATACGCTCATACATAACGAGATGGTACATAACATCCGTCCCGTAAAGATGAATGGCGAGGCTCATCGCGAAGTACCCCGCAAGTGGGAAGGTGATTCCATCGGACATTGGGATGGAGACACGCTCATTGTCGAAACCAGTAATTTCGCACGTGACACAGCTTTCGGAAACTCCAGCGCCAATATGCACCTGCAGGAGAAGTTCTGGCTAATCGACGCCGACACCCTGGGCTACGAATTCACCATTACCGATCCCACTACCTGGGAGGCACCCTGGACTGTGATGTTCCCTATGCTGCGCAACGAGTTTCCTATCTATGAATACGCCTGCCACGAAGGCAACTATTCCATGGCTGCCACCATGCGCGGTTGGCGCATGCTCGAAGCTTTGGGCCAGAGCGGCCAGCAGCGACAGCGATAACACCGGGTCATAACACGGGGTCAGGTCTTGCACGTTAGCGTGCACAAGGAAAATGACCTGATCCCCGATTGCCCTGGATAATCAGCTGCAAAACCCTCTGAAGATGAAAGTCGGTCCTTGCTTTCGAACCAGCAGATGACCGTAACGCCTACCCCCGACGACCCTCGACAAAGCTAAAGTGATTCTTCACCAGCAGGAAGATTCTCACTAGTCTGACTCTTCGAATACTACTGCCCGGTGTACTCCGCGTACGCCCGCAGCAACCAATCGTTAGTGCTGTCATCGGCAGGCACGTAGCCATCGGCCGGCTCGGTTGCCAGCATCTCTTCGGGCGATAGGCCCTGTACTTTTGCCCGCACCAAATTGCCACGAACCACCACCAGCATGGCGCGATAGTCCAGCAAGTCATCACGGTCAGATAATTCACCATGGCCGGGAATGATGATGGTGTCATCATCGATCAGATCAGCAATTTTCATAACCGCATCGATCATGCCATCCATGGTGCCGCCGTTAGCCTGGTCGATGAATGGCATGCGATAGCGTACGAACATGTCACCGGTGTGGATGACATTGGCTTCACGAAAGTAAACCTGAGCGTCACCGTCGGTGTGACCGGGACCGGAGTTGACGAGTTCGATGGTGTTGCCATTGAAGTAGAAACGCATGTCATCGAAGAAAGTGATCTTGGGCAGGCCGACGTCGTCATAGGCTTCCTGTACGCGCCCGCTCCCCGCCAGTACCTGGGTAGATTCCATGCGTCGGCGGGCATTGTCCTGGGCGACAATATAAGCGCCGGCGCGGCCGAAGTTCTCATTGCCGTCGCTGTGATCGTAGTGAAAGTGGGAATTCACGACAAATGTAACCGACTGGTCGCTAAGCTCGGCGATGGCGGCGGCGATCTTGTTCGACAGCGGTGCAAACTGGTCATCTATAATGAGAACACCGTCAGCACCGATGGACACGCCGATATTGCCGCCACTACCCTGCATCACGTAGATGTTGTCCCGCACCGGGATGGTGGTGATTTCGATGTTGTCGAAGTCCTGGGTCAATGCCAGGGCAGGGAGGAACAGCAACGCGAGCAAGGTTAGATGGAGCGAATTATTGCTTGTTTTTGTATGCATCATTGGAGTGTTCTCATTATTGCGATCAACAGGGCCCCCAATCTAGCGCGGACAGATTGGGGTGTAAATAAACAGGGACAGATTTATTTTGCCGTAAATGAGCATTTTAAGCTGGGCCACCTCTGAATAACGCGGTTAGCTCTCAGCGGGGCATAAAGCACACATATGCTAGGCGTGCTTTGAAGTTAATGGCCTTAGTCCTTAGCAAGAAGCACAACAACGCAGATGGGTGCTTTAGGCCCCGCCCGAAGGGGCATACAGGCGAGCCTGCCCTCTTCGTTGTCACTTTTTGGCGTACGGGCGTACGGGCGTATGCCTGCAAAGTGACGTCTCGATGGCAAGCTCGCCTGTAAGCCTGAGTGCCAACCGCGTTATTCAGAGGTGCCCACTTGGGCGGCGCGGGCCATAGAGTAAAAAACGGAATAGCAGGGTGACGTCAACAACACTTTATTGCCGATGGGGACGAAGGATCTCAGTGCAGCAATAACGCCGGGGTAGACACCATCGGAGATAACCACGGCAGCCGGGTCGAGATCGACGCCATGACGTTCACCGTTCCACTTGACGATGCCATCTCTCAGCGGTTCGGTGGTACTGATGTAGCCCCAGTTGTGATGCTGAACGCGTTCCGCCAGCGCTTCAGTTATGCAGGGCGCACATTCGAAATCCATCGATGCCACACCCATGCCGTATTTGAATACACCTTGCGGGTATTTGCGCGCGGGAGAATCCCAACGCGAACAATTGCTGCCAACACGATTGTAGGGTGTCTCAAAATCGTATTGACCCGTTGCCAGTTTTGGAATACTGCTTGGATTTTGAGCGGAAGCCGTGCTGCTAACAGAAGCCACCGTAGCTGTGGCCCCGGCCAGCGCCGTCAAGCCAGCATTTTTAATAAAGGTTCTTCTATTCAGTCCGACAATCTTCGACATCGCTGTTCCCCTTTTATTTTGAAAGCAACGTTATTTTAAAATCAAAGAGTGCCAGGGGTTGTTCTCAGCAAAAGAAACCTGGCGGCCCTGCTGCTAATTTCCAGCTTGTGAATAGCCGGGTTGTTAGTCTTAAGCTAAAACTTTTCTAAATACCTCCACTGCTATTTTCATCTCTTCTCTGCTGCCGAGTGAAATTCGGCAATGGGTTTGTTGCAAAGGTGGAAAGCCCCGGCCGACCAGTATCTTCTGTTGCAGACAAGCAGCGCGGAACTCTGCTGCCGGCCGCCTGATATTTACGAAGATATGATTGGTGTTGGAATCCCCAACTTCGAAGCCCATCTTGTTAAAGGCAGCAACTACCATGTCACGAATTTCGGCGTTCTCCTGGGCTTCCCAGGCGATATGTTCCTTGTCTTCCAATGCTGTCAATGCGGCTATGGCTCCGAGCATATTGACATCACCCATGCCCCAGGCGGCTCTGATTCTGGCCAGGGTCTGTGGCTGTCATAACGCATAACCTACGCGCAGGCCCGCTAATCCATGCGCCTTGGAGAACGACCGGGTAATAAAAACGTTTTCAAACTCAAGCACCAGTGGCAGTGCCGTTTCTATAGCAGCGGGCTTGGCGTAATTAATATAGGCCTCGTCGATGTGGATCATGGTGTTGGTTGCCAGGCCGTAGTAATTGGCGATGTCCGCGCGCAGTTCATTAACGTGATTCGGGGCCGACCCGCTTATTGATGTGGGAATGCAGGGCCGCGACTGTCTTGGGGCCTAGACCGCGAGCACTCTCGTTCTGGTTGAGCTGTATGATGCCATTGTCGTACATGTCTGATGCTGACTCAGTCCGGGTCTGAGCCCTGGCGCCCTGGTTGAGGAGGGATGTACCCGCGAGTACGTCAGCAGCAGTGCCGAGCGCGATCGTTCCTACAAATCCGCGACGTGTTGTTTTCATGAGATCCTCCAATAGCCGATATGGCACGGAGCTAGTGCTTATTATTCTTGATATTGGCTGCCGAATTTATGGGGAGCAGCTCTCTACGGAATTCCTGCATCTTAACGCCAGCTCATTCCAAATTACAATGGATTCCAAACGATTTGAAATTATTTCGCGAACGCCTGTAATCCAGCAGGCGGGTAAAGTCGCTAAAATATTGATTATTCAGCATAGATGGTAGACTGCTGCCTGTTTTTTAAAGGAATCACAGAATGTTTGCCATTTTAAACGGTGTCAGAGTCCTGGACTTAACCACCATAGTGCTTGGCCCTTATGCTACTCAAATGCTGGGCGATTTTGGCGCAGAAGTTATCAAGATCGAGAACCCCGATGGAGATTTATTTCGCACGGTACGGCCGGGACGCTCGGCGAAGATGGGTGCGGGGTTTATCAACAGTAATCGCAACAAGAGATCGTTAACACTCAATCTAAAAACCGAGGAAGGCAAGCGGCTGTTTTACCAACTGGTGGAGACAGCTGACGTGGTGGTCCACAATATGCGCAACAAGACGGCGCTGAAGCTGGGCATCGGCTATGAGGATGTGAAGTCACACAAGCCGGAGATCATCTACTGCGGGGCCCAGGGCTATGGTGCAGCAGGGCCTCTGGCTGACGCACCCGCCTATGACGATATTATCCAGGCGGCTTCCGGCTTCGCGCACCTCAATGCCGACGCTGAAGGTAATCCACGTTACGCGCCCACTATCATTGTCGATAAGGTGGCTGCGCACCAACTGGCTTTCGTCATCATGGGAGGCTTGATCCAAAAAATTCGTACTGGCAAAGGTTGTTGTATAGAGATTCCGATGTTCGAGGGAATGGTGTCATTTATAATGATCGAGCAATTTTCCAATCAGAGCTTCGTGCCCTCGGTGGGCGGCACTGGCTACGAACGCATACGGTCTCCCTATCGCCGCCCCTATCCGACTAAAGATGGCTTTATTGCATTGCTGCCTTATAGCACCAAGCACTGGAATGAATTCTTCAACCTGGTCGATCACCCTGAGCTTACCGAATTGGAAATAGTGAAAGACCCGGTCAAGCGCAGCGAGAATATCGATCAGCTCTACCAGAAAATTCTTCAATTTACCCCGACCAGAACCACAGATGAATGGTGTGAGATATTGGGTAAAACCGATATCCCTCACACCAGGGTCAATCGACTGGATGACCTTTTAGACAACGAGCATCTGCAGGCGGTTGGACTGTTTGAAGAATACGAACATCCCACGGAGGGCAGCCTGCGTCAAATCAGGTCGCCGTTTACAATGCGGGGAGTGGAACAGTCCGATGACTTGCCGACACCGTGCCTGGGCGAGGCGAACCTGAGCATACTGCAGGAGCTCGGACTCGATGTCGACGCTATAAAAAAATTGGAAGAAACCGGTGTGATTGCTAAGGGCAGCGAGCTATGAGTGCGGAAAATTTGCAGTTGCTCAACTGGGAAGAAATCGAACTAGAACGCGTTAACGCGGGCATGCAGCGCCGTATTGTGACGGGGGAAAAGATGACCGTCGCGCGAATTTACTTCGATGATGGCTTCATGGTACCCATGCACAGCCACCACAACGAGCAGATTACCCAGGTACTAAAAGGCCAGATGCGCTTCGTGTTCGAAGGTAAGGAGCCGAAGGAAATGCTGCTAGGCCCTGGAGATGTAGTGGTGATACCAGCCCAGGTTCCGCACCAGGCAACTTGTATCGGCGAGGTTGAAGAGATTGACATGTGGTCGCCACGGCGTGATGACTGGCTGGATGGTACCGACGACTATTTACGCGGCTAGCACAACTGGTGTTCAACAGTAGCAGAGGGGAGATTAATTTTTGCGAGACGCCAGAATAAATGAGCTGCTTTATTGGTCTCTTCGTTGGCAACGCGAACAACTCACGCTGTGGTTAAAAAACTGGACCACTGGTATCTTAAATTTTACACGGCGCCATGTCGCGCGCCAGTTTAGTAACATCAAAAGGATGTTTCATGCCCGTTTTCAAAGCCCCAATTCAAGATATTCAATTCACCCTCTATGAGGTGCTGGGGGCAGAGCAGCACTATCAGCGCATTGGCGCCGAGGACGCTAGCCGCGAGTTGGTGGATGCAGTCATCGCCGAGGCTGCCAAGTTCGCCGAAGAAGTACTGGCGCCACTGAATCAGGTGGGGGACCGGGAGGGCTGCAATTTTGAGGACGGCAAGGTCACGACTCCAACGGGCTTCAAGCAAGCCTATGCACAGTATGTAGCGGGCGGTTGGCCCAGCCTGGCAGGCGATCCAGCCTACGGTGGTCAGGGACTGCCGGAGTCCCTGTCACTGGCCTTAAGTGAGATGAATAACACCGCCAACTGGTCCTGGGGCATGTACCCCGGCCTCAGTCATGGCGCCAAGTTGACGCTGGCAGCATATGGCACCGAGGCACAGAAGCAGACCTACCTCACCAAGCTCATCAGCGGCGAGTGGACCGGCACCATGTGCCTGACCGAGTCCCATTGCGGCACCGATCTGGGGCTATTGAAGACCAAGGCAGAGCTGGCAGGGGACGGCAGTTATACCCTCAACGGCACCAAGATCTTCATTTCCGCCGGCGACCATGACATGACCGAGAATATCGTTCACATTGTGCTGGCGCGACTGCCCGATGCCCCGGCTGGTACCCGAGGAATCTCAGTGTTTATCGTGCCAAAGATGGATCCAGACAGCGGCTCCAGCAATGGTGTGCACTGCGGCTCCATCGAACACAAGATGGGTATACACGGCAATGCCACCTGCGTGCTTAATTTTGACGATGCCCGCGGCTACCTGATCGGCGAACTCAATCAGGGCCTGCGCTACATGTTCACCTTTATGAATTTTGCTCGCCTCGGTACCGCCTTGCAGGGCATGACTGCGGCGGAGCTGTCTTATCAAGGTGCGCTGGCTTATGCCCAGGAGCGCCTGGCGATGCGCTCCCTGTCCGGGCTAAAATTTCCCCAGCAGCCGGCAGATCCGATCATCGTGCACGCGGACGTGCGGCGCATGTTGTTGACCCAAAAAGCGATTGCCGAGGGTGGCCGTGCCCTGATTTACTTCTGCTCCCAGCAGGGGGACATTCTGCACAGCGACGCCAGCGCGGAAGAAAAGGCAGAAGCCGAGGCATTGATGAGTGTACTCACCCCTATCGCCAAGGCGTTTTTAACCGAGACCGGCCTGGAAGCGGCCAATCTCGGGGTACAGGTGTTCGGTGGTCATGGTTACATCGCCGAATCGGGCATGGAGCAGATCGTGCGAGATACTCGTATTAGCACTTTGTATGAAGGCACTACCGGCATCCAGGCCCTGGACCTATTGGGCCGCAAGGTGCTGGGAGACCGCGGCGCTAATCTACGCATCGTCACCCGCGTCATGCACCGCTTCTGCCGCGACAATGATAACCGCAAGCTGCAGGAATTCATTCGACCCTTACGCCGCTACTACCGGGAATGGGGTGGTTTTACCCGCAAGATTGGCCTGAAGGCGATCCGCAACCGCGATCAGGTCGGTGCCGCCGCCGTGGACTACCTGATGTACTCCGGTTACGTGACGTTGGCCTACTTCTGGGCGACGATTGCCGATGCTGCCTACAAGGCCCTGGATGCCGGTGCGGAAGACAAAGCCTTCTATCAAGGCAAGATCAAGACCGCACGTTTCTACTACAGGAAATTGCTGCCACGGGCAAAGTACCACAAGGAAGTAATGCTGAATGGACCGAAGAGCTTGCTGGATTTGAAGGTGGAGGAATTTTAGATTACAGCTAGCAGAATTACTTTTTCATGAAACAGAAAATAAATCTGTGCCTCTTTGCTACAGACTAATTCGCTCAGTCGAAACAATGCGGCCCTCGGAAAAATCTACGTAGGGCCGCCAGAATTGCTCTATATGTCCACGGTTCTGAATCCCCAGTAACTGGGGCCGTAGTACATACAGTATTCCCACCTCTACCCCCGCCAATCGGGCTTGCACTCGATTGAGATAGGCAGTGCCTGCGAGCGAGGAAAAATTTAGCGAGTCACCGTATTGTGAGTATTCCGGTGTCTTCTGAATCATATTAGAAACTATTATCAGCCGTTTCGGCGTATCCGGTGGCGATAAACTGTTCTGCCTGGATACATACTGAATCATTTCCATGATCGGTGACTGCTCTGCTGCCTGTCGACCCATAAGATCATTTACTGAACTGACAATTCTGGCGTTAAAATTACTTTGCCAGCCAGCAAACATTCTTGCCTGATCCGTTGTCAGCTCGCCCTGATCGGAGCCATCACCGGGATTGCATATAGTCGCGTTTTGGTAATAGCTGCCTGGTGCCGCGCCCAATGAGTAGAAGCTAAACTTTTCATCGATCTGGGAGTCTGTCAGCAGTTTGTTGAGATTTGCCGAGATGACAGCTGCCTGCGCCGCAGAATAACCTCCGGTTGTGTCTAACAATAAGGCGGTCTCACGGGGGTAGGCCCGGTCCATTCGGCACAGCGTCAGCTCGTCTCTCTCGACCTGGCTGAAGAAAGCAGAAAAAATGTAGAACAGTGCTACCGTCCCTGCCCCCAATTTCAACGCCAGAGACAGGGGCTTTTCCTTTGATAGGCAGCCCTTCCCATTTTGGTGCTCTGGTTTAACCTTTGCTTGCTCATTTCAACCTGGCCTTTGTCTATCTGATGCTATGCAAAGCTGTTATACCAACAATCAGGGAACCTTTGATTCATTAATCAGAGGCACTCTAAATAGTCATCGTAACGCCCGGCGTGAATATAAATCAATCCAGAGGCAGATGAAAGTGACACTACCCAGGCTAGCATCATCCAGCTGCTTCCCTGCATTGGCTTTATTACAGCTGAAATCCGGCCGGCAATAGTGCCGGGTTTCTGCTTTAAACTTGCTCGCTACCCGAGTATCTTTAAATAAGCCAATAACGAGAATCAAGCTAATGCATGCAACTTCCGTTTTACTTAAATTTTTCTTGCCAACCTTTCTGGGCTTGGCCAGTGCTCTCGCGTACAGCGCCGAGCGCGATTGGGTGACCCTGATTGACGGTGCTGAGGGTATGGATAATTTCAACCAGCTCGGCGACGCCAACTGGTCAGCGCAGATGAGCGCTATTCGGGCCACTGCAGGTAATGGAGCTTCCTTTCTTGTCAGCAAGCAAAGCTACGGCGATTTCTCGCTGCGAGTAGAGTTCTGGGCCAGCGATAATGCCAACAGCGGAATCTTCATGCGTTGTCAGGACCCAGCTTCGGTTAATGATCGTAATTGCTATGAAGCCAATATTTTCGATCAACGCGCAGATCCTGCTTTTGGCACCGGTGGCATCGTGCATATCGCCGCAGTTGCCGAACCCAGGCCGACTGCCGGGGGCAGGTGGAACACTTACCTGCTCACGCTGCAGGGTGATCACCTGGTGGTGGAATTAAATGGCACTAAAACTGTGGATGTGCGAGACAGCTTGTTTGCCAGTGGTCCTTTCGCATTACAGTGGGGCCGGGGCGAATTACGGTTTCGAAAGGTTGAAATCAGAGAGCTGTAAAAGCCTATGAGCGCCAGCATAGAGTCCGTACTCGACCAGGTTTTCGAGCTTTACCGGCAGCACGGTGAAGACGATTACATCGGCGAGCCCGTTTCTCAAATTGAACACATGAGCCAATGCGCCGAATTAGCGCAACAGCACGGTCATGATGACGAAGTTATTCTCGCCGCCTTCTTTCATGACCTCGGTCATATCTACGGCAAGTATGGTGATGCCGAAAATATGGACGGCTTTGGCCGTGTTAGTCACGAAAAAATCGGCGCCGATTTGCTTCGCCAGCAAGGTTTTTCTGAGAAGATCGCCACTCTGGTCGAAAAGCATGTGCAGGCCAAACGCTACCTGTGTGCCCGCAACTCTGCATACTATGACAAACTTTCCAGGGCGTCGAAGCAGACTCTGGAGTTTCAGGGCGGACCCATGTCCGCGTCAGAGACAACTGCCTTCGAAAGCGACCCCTTGTTCTCGCTTTGTCTTAAGGTGAGGGCCTGGGACGAACTGGGCAAGGCAGAAAACAAACCACTGCCGGATCTGAACATTTACCGGGACATGGCGAGAAAGCATCTGCAACAACAATTGAACTTGTCGTAATGACAGCCGCCGAATGATCATTGTCTTTCCCTATGAACAACTTTCTTAACCAAGCACAACTCGATTTCTGGGAGGCCAACGGCTTCCTCAAAATAAGCGAGTTGTTTACCGAATCCCAGAAGCAAGAGCTGATTTCCTGGGCTACAGAATTGCAAGCGCGTCCCGAAACTGTCGGCCGATGGATGCAGTATTTCGAAGTGCCACTGCATGATCCGGCTGGCCGACAACTTTGCCGCGTTGAAAATTTCCTCCAATTTCATGACGGCTTCGAGGCATTGTTACGGGGTGAAAAGCTGATAGGAATTCTCTCCGAGCTAATGCAGGAGCCAGCGGTTTTGTTCAAGGAAAAAATCAACTTTAAACTACCCGGTGGTAACGGTTTTTTGCCACATCAGGACGCACCAGCCTTTACCTCTTTCAATCAAAGCTATCACATCACCATGATGCTAAGCATTGACGCCTCCAACCTGGAAAACGGTTGCCTGGAAATGGTGCCGGGACATCACTTACAAGGGATATTGCCGGCGGCTGACGATGCCACCCTCGACCCTGATTTCGCCAATACCCTGCGCTGGGAACCCCTCCTCACCAAGATCGGAGATATCGTCTGCTTCGACTCCTACATCCCACATCGTTCCGGCCCCAACAACAGCGCAAGGCCACGCCGGGTTTTGTATGTTACTTATAACAAAGCCTCACAGGGCGGTTTTAGAGAACAGTACTATCAGAATAAACGCGAGGTCTTCCCTCCCGATATCGAGCGAGACCCTAACAAGAATTATGGGGATTCAGGCGTCTTTAACGTGGGCAATCCGATTAAGTGAGCAGGGTTAAACAGAGATATTAAAATCTTACAGATGTCTTATTACTGGAGGATAAAAAGGGGCGGAGGATTAGATGTCTCCACCAGAAATTTAAAAACCGCTGTAGGTAGTTGATGCGTGTATCGGGGCTTGGGACAGGGTGTTGTTTTATCGTTCCGGTGGGCCATCCCTGGCCCGTCCCGCGCTCCATCCCTGGGCTCTAGTCACGATAAAACAACACCCTGTCCCAAGCCCCTGTCGGATTCAGTGTTCATTTCAACTGCAAGTTTTGTTGCATTTACAATTAGGGTCGCAGGTACAAAAAATTGGAGGGTCTAGACCGCTGAATTGTCTCGGTGATTTGCGAGGATATCTCAGGATCAGAGTCACTGTTGTTCCACAAATTTTCAGGATGTGAATTTGGTACTCAGTGTAGTGACCGTCGCCCGCAGGGAGCGGGCGCCGAGCCTACAGGGATGTATTTACGGCGGGTCACGGAAGTGAGTACCACATTCATATCTGTCACTAAGCCAATATCAGGTAGACATTGGCCAGTGCGATGTCAATCGGGTTTAAGTATTATTTGAAGGACAGCAGTGCCGGAGAAGTCTATTTACTATTTTGCCATTGGACTAATGTGTCGTGGGCTGCAGTTGAATTGAAGGTTGTTGAATTGTGCGTGTCGGTTTTGGTCGTGAGTTCGATGACATAGCCGTTAGGGTCACGAAAGTAAATCGAGTGAATAAAATCGTGATCGGAAACTCCTCGGGTTTCGATACCCGCCTGCTTGCCTTTTGCCAGCATCTCCAACAGGTGATCAGGCTCCACCTCCAATGCTATATGCAAGTCGAAGTCGCGCTGGTGCTTGAAGTCAAACGGCGCGTCGGGTTCTTCGAAGAAGGCCAGAAAAGAGCCATCGTCCATCTGGTAAAAACTGTGCAGCACCTTGCTTTCAAGCCCGGTTATCGTCTGCTTGATTTCAAAGGCTAGCGGCAAAGGTAAACCAAGAAAAACTTCGTAAAATTCTCGAGTCTGTTCCGAATCCCGACAGCGATAAGCGTTGTGATGTAAGCCTTTAATCATAAGATATTGAAGACCTCCCTCTGCTAATTATTGTCGCGGGCTGCCTGTTCCTGCACGCGGGCACCGCGCAAAATATTGAACATGGCGTAGTTGCCTTCGTGACAGGCATACTCGTAGATGACGTAGTCTGCAACCGCTGGCATCGGCCGCACCGCAGTCCAGGAACTGGTGTACACGTCAGGGTCTTCAATTGTAAATTCATAGTCGATGAGCTCATCGCTGACCCGGGTGTAGCGCTCTACCGCGCGCGTATTCTTTGAAGAAGGAAAGCGATGCTGGGTCTTGTCACTAAAATTGGCGGTTTCGACTACCAGGGTATTGCCTTCCCAGTGGCCGCGTGAATCGCCGTTCCACTGGCGGATGTTTGCATGCAATTGGGGGCGACCGTCCAGGGGAATTATCCGCACGTCATGGATATTCTCGACGTAGATGGCGACGAAATCCGGGTTCTGTACGATCTGATAGCTGTTGTTATAACCGGTGGAGACAGGGGGCACACCGTGGTAGCTAATGCAGCGAACCCAATTGGTTCGATCCAGCCATGAGTCTGCGGGATGCTCCTCTCTATACACCGCCGCCTCTGCCTGTCGCTGAATTGTTTCAGCTCTTAAGGGCAGCCTGCCGTTGGGCGGGTCGACGATCAACGAGGTTCTCAGATTTGGCGATACATTACCCCGATCATACCAGGCGATATTGTAGTCACCGACGACCCCCTGCGTGATGGGCCGTTCCTCCAGCACCTGGGCATTGATGTCGACGGCTTCCTCGGCGGTGTAAAACTCTCTGCCCTCCAAACGTTGCGGTCGCTGCAGTGGAGTCAGGCTGGCATAGGACCACATGCCCTGCAGATCGGGATCACCCCAGGGCGTAAGCGCAGTGTACCCTCCCGGTGCCGCCGTGATTTCGGACTGTGCCGCAAACACCAGCGGCGAGGTTAACCCTAGCGCCAGCATGGAACTTACCAGGCCATTCAGCAATCGCTTCTTCATAAGTAATCTCCGCCACTTTGAGAGAGCGACTAGAATAACAGCTTAGCGACGTCTCTTAACCCCCAATATGTGCAAATGCAGAGCTGAGCCTATAAACTCTCTTCTCTCCCTCATGTTTTAAAAGACCATGTCATTAAAATCCGAGCTATAAGAAGAATAAAAATGAAGAGACTAGTTGCAGTATGTTTGTGCTCGTTATTGCTTCTGAGCTGTGGCGCAGAGACCGAAGACATGGCGGGGGCCAATATTGTCGGTGAGTGGCGCCACGCAGGTGGCAATCATGCCTCCGCCAAATATGCGGCGCTGGACCAGATCGATGCCAGTAATTTTGCCGAACTGCAAATTGCCTGGCGCTATCGGTCGGACGATTTAACCATCCCCGCAGAGCTGTCCTACCCAACCAGTGACTACCGGGCAGTGCCGTTAGTGATAAACGGCATTATGTATACCAATACCAACCACGGCCAGGTGGTAGCCCTCGACCCCGGCAGCGGTGAGCAACTGTGGCGCTTCGACCCCGAGAGCTATCTGTTGGGACCGCCGCTGTTCTCCCGGGTACAAACTCGAGGCATCGAATATTGGACCGACGGGGAAATTGAACGCATCTTCCTGGCGACCCTGGGTAAGCAGCTGGTGTCCATCGACATCGAAACCGGCGCGCCGGATCCCAATTTCGGTGACCGCGGTTTTGTCGATCTGAAAAACGACCTGGGCCGGCTCGAGTTTGAGATCAACAATATTACCCACGGCGCCCCACCCATCGCCGTCGGTACATCTGTAATCGTCGGTTCAAAAATCTACGACTACACAATGTTGAACCGCAGTCCACCCGGGCACGTGCGTGCCTACGACACCTACACCGGCGAATTCAAATGGCGCTTTAACACCATTCCGCAAGCTGGCGAAGCCTTTAACGAAACCTGGGAAGACGATTCCTCGCAGATTGCCGGCAACACCAATGTGTGGACCTTTATGTCCGCCGATGATGAGGCTGGCCTGGTGTATCTGCCGGTTTCCACGCCCACTAATGATTACTGGGGTGGCAAGCGCCTGGGCGACAATGTTTATGCCGAGAGTCTGGTGGCGCTGAATGCCCAGACCGGTGAGCGCGTCTGGCACTTTCAAACCGTACATCACGGCCTCTGGGATTACGATATCGCCTCGGCGCCGAACCTGGTGGATATTGTCGTCGACGGTAAAGCTATCAAGGCCGTAGCTCAGGTCTCCAAGACAGGATTTACCTATGTCTTCGACCGGCTTACCGGCGAGCCAGTCTGGCCTATCGAAGAGCTACCGGTGCCGCCCAGTAATGTCGCTGGTGAGCGCACCAGCCCAACCCAGCCCCATCCTACCTGGCCACTGCCATTCGAGCGCCAGGGCATGACCGAGGACGATCTGATTGATTTCACGCCGGAGATCGCCGCACAGGCGCGGGTGTTAGCCGCCGAATTCGTGCTGGGTCCGATCTTTACGCCACCGATTGTGCAAGGTAGCAACGGCAAGCGGGCGACAATCTTCCTGCCCGGTGCCGGCGGGGGCGCCAACTTTCCCGGTGCCAATATCGATCCGGAAACCAATATTCTCTATATCCCATCTCACACCCGACCTTACGCCATGTCACTGGTGGAACCGCCGGCAGGCACCTCGGACTGGCCCTATGTCATTTCCGTGCAGCGTAACGTGGGGCCCATGGGCTTGCCGCTGGTAAAACCACCCTATCGTCGCATTACCGCTATCGATCTGAACACCGGTGAACACGTGTGGCAGGTTGCTTTCGGCAAGGGCCCGGCGAATCATCCAGCCCTGGCGCACCTGAACCTGCCGCCTTTGGGGAGCGTGTTTTCCGATGTCTCGGCCGAGGGCGGTCTGTTGATTACCCAAACCCTCTTGATTTCCTATCTGGCACAGAAAGACGAGATCGATCCTGATGCCCACGGTTCGATTCTGGTGGCTCATGACAAGATGACCGGCGCGTTGATCGCCGAAGTAATGGTAGAGCAACGTCTGCACGGGCCACCCATGAGTTATATGCACGAAGGTCGCCAATACATCGCCGTTGCCGGTGGTGGCAGGGACAAGGATGACGAACTCCTGGTCTTTGCCCTGCCTGAGTAGTTGCTAAAATTGGAGGTAGTCGCTGAGCTTTCCCCCCCAATTATCGAGATGATTCAGCGGATTAGATCCAGCAATCATTTGATTCTGTGATCTTATTGCGAAAGTAACAAGACTTGCAGTTGAAATGGACACTGAATCCGGCAGGGGCTTGGCAAGGGGTATTGTTTTGCAGTGACTAGCGCCCAGGGATGGAGCGCGGGGCAGGTTTTTGCTCCTGCAAAACCTGCATACCGCACATCCTTGTGCAAAACAGCCAAGGGATGGCCCATTGGAACGGAAAAACATTACCCCTTCCCTATCCCCGATACACGCATCAACTACCTACAACTATATTTTAATTTTTTGTGGAAATATCTCAGGGACAACCCACACTTATGAGATATCCTCAAAAGTATGGTTTGTTTACGCTTAATCAGGAGTTCAACATGAAGAGCCCGAATAGCTTTGAATCCAGATCCTTTTTGAAGAACTTTTGCTGCCTGCTACTGGCGGCATCGGTTTCAACGTCCGTCAGTGCCCAGGAAAACCCTTACCAGGCCATCTATCCCTGGGGCACACTTCCCGGTGGACGCGAGATGGGCGTGGTGACCGGAGTTCAGCCCGACCCCGACGGCGAGCATATCTGGATTGTCGAGCGTTGCGGCAGCAACCAGTGCGCCGGCTCCTCGGAGCACCCGATTCACAAACTGGATAGGGAAGGCAATACGGTAAAGAGCATCGGTGGGGGCCTGTTTGCCTGGCCCCATGGCTTCGATATGGATGCCGATGGCAACTTCTGGATTACCGAGGGCGCGCCAATGGGAGACGCTCGCGGTGAGCCGGGGATGGAAAGAGGCATGGGCCACCAGGTAGTAAAAATGAACCAGGATGGCGAGATTCTCATGCGTTTGGGTGAGGCTGGGGTACCCGGCGACGACGCCGATCATTTCAATGGGCCGGCCGCCGTGCTGGTGGCACCCAATGGTGATATCTGGATTGCCGATGGTCATCGCGGAGGCAACAACCGGGTACTGAAATTCTCCAGCGACGGGAAATTATTGCTGCAACTAGGTGACGGCATCGAGTCCCTCAGTCGAGAGAGTGGACGTTTCAATGACCCTCACGACCTGAAGATGGATTCTCAGGGCAGACTGTTCGTGGCCGACCGTGGCAACAATCGCCTGCAAATCTTTAGCCAGGACGGCGAACTGCTGGATATCTGGACCCAGTTCGGTCGTCCCAGCGGCATCTGGATCGACGCCAGTGATACCATCTACGTCGCCGACGGCATGTCTGGCGCGCAATGGAATCGTGGCTGGCAGCGCGGCATTCGCATCGGCGATGCCAGCACCGGCTGGGTCACGGAATTTATTCCCGATTACGAAATCCCTACAGGCAGCGGCATCGAGTTTCTGGCGGCGGATGTCGATGGCAGCATTTATGCCGGTCAGGTCGGCCGTCAGCGCTTCGAGAAATATGAGCGGGTAAGACCCTGAACCTAATGAATGGTTCAAAGTTCGATGCCAGGATGCGTGTTTAATGGATCAATATTGAGTGAATATCAAAAGGCAGGGAATCAAAATGATCAAGGTGGCTTGATTATTACTATGCCAGACAATTATTTGGATTACTCTGAACCCATTATTCGTGATTTGCTATTGTCGGTGAAACATTTGAGTAGACTTACCAAGGATTAAATATGAGCACGGAAACTAATTGGGTCAGCATTGGCTCTTCTATTGGTGTGTTATTGGGCATTCTCTTTCTTGGTTTGGAAGTTCGACAAAACACAGAGATGATGAAATCTCAGGCGCGGGATGCCATCACTGAAAAATAGATGATGTATTCTGAATGGGTAACTACGGAACCTGAATTGGCGGAAGCCGTATCCAAGTTGGGAAGTGGTATGGAGTCCATGACTCCCCGCGAACGGGTTATGATTGGCTATTTTCTTGCCGGCGTCTGGCGGGAATGGGAGAACTCTTACTATCAATACAAAAGTGGTTTATTTGATAGTTCTGAATTCGAGCCGAGAATGGGGCGTTGGCGGTCGCAGATGGCTACGCCTGCAACCCAGCTACAATGGTGCAATCAGCACCAATGGTTTGCCCTGGACTTCATGGAAGAGGTAGATCGCATTGTTAGAGCAAGTGGCGACTGGCCCTGTGGTGAATGAGTGCAAACGCAACCCGGCGGTCTCTGCCGATGACATGCTGGATTCCTTTCCAATACAGTGTTGGCTCAGTGTAGTCGGCTTTGTAGATAGGGGCAGATTTACATTTGCCCTGCTGCCTTTTCCTTGAGAACATCGCTGCGCTAAGCTAGCCGTAATATTCATTCGGGAGCAACACATGATTGTCGAACAAATCTGGACGGGCAATGCCTATCGTAATTTTAATTACCTGGTGGTGTGCCCGGAAACTGGTGAGGCGCTGGCGATTGATCCGCTGGATCATGAGAAGTGTCTAAAAGCCGCCCGCGAAAACGGCTGGACCATCACCCAGGTCCTCAACACGCATGAACATGGAGATCACATCGGCGGCAACAAAAGTGTAATCGCCGCCACCGGTGCCAGGCTGCTAGCCCACCGCAATGCCGCCGACAGCATCCCCGATATAGATGTAGGATTGTCTGCCGGCGATATGGTCAAGGTTGGAAAATCGGTAGAACTGCTGGTATTGGATACGCCGGGACACACCATGTCTCATGTTTGCCTACTGTCACAAACGGATATTCCGGGATTGTTCAGTGGCGATACACTGTTCAATGCCGGTGCCGGCAATTGCCACAACGGTGGCCACCCGGCAGAACTTTACGAAACCTTCGCCAGTCAGCTTTCGAACCTGCAGGACAATACCAAAATCTATCCGGGCCACGACTATATCATCAATAATCTGGAATTTACCCTGTCCCGGGAGGCGGGTAATACACGGGCGCAATCCCTACTCGATGAGATAAAGGATCAAGATCCCGAAGCCGCACTGGTATCCACGATCGCCATGGAAAGAGAGGTGAATACGTTTTTCAGATTACAAAATCCATCGATCATTGCCACGCTAAAAGCAGAATTTTCAGACCTGCCGGATGCTCCTGACCCACAAACGGTGTTTCTTAAACTGCGGGAACTCAGGAATACATGGTAAAAAAGGAAGAATTAATCTATTCCTGAGATACCCCTTTTGAAGGTAGTTAAAAATGGGATGATTACCCTAACACCGTCTCAGAGTTTACTAAGGCTCGCACTAGTTGTAACCGCCACTACTCAGGGCGACAGACAAAAAATCGATAAAAACTACTTTGAAATAGCCCTCGGCGTCGAATAGAGGGTTCAATACTTTGGCGCCGCTGCCTTCAAGCTTGGCCATTGTGGCGCTGAGGTCGACAAAAGAAATACCGATATGGTCTATGACACTGCCGATACTGGGTCGGATTTCATCGGTTGGCACAAAGCGCACATAAGTGTCGCCAAAATAGACCACGCCACCATCGCGTTCTTCGCCGCCAGATATTCTTGGTACCATTGTCTTGCGGCGGCCGGGTCCGTGACGGCAAGGTGCACATTGTCATAGGCAATTGTGTCGACGGCGGCCTGGGATGAGGTAGCTAATGACAGGTTGAGTGCGCCGATGATCAAGCCCAGCGCGACCGGGGACAATGAGAGCCCCTGTTAATGTTTTAATTAAGGTACTGGTAAATCTCACTCGAATCCGAGAAGGGCTGCGACGGCAGGTAACTTTTCTGGAAAGCGGCATTTTGTCTCTCCTTTATTTTTGTTTCAGGAAGTAATGCTCTAACGCGATCCCGTGATCGCATTAGAGCAGGTAGTCGTGCGTGGCTTCAGCATTACCTGGGATAAATTGAATCAAGAAAACAGGCTCGGCCTTTTTCTGATTCACCGAAGTGAGAGGCTATCCCTCGTTAGTTGATTTCGCCGGCCGGCCAGGGAGCGCCGGTGCTATGATCGCTTATTGCACGCAAACCCTGGAAGACGAATTTCTGCACGCGCTTACCTTCATAGGTTTCTGTTGTATAAACATTACCCTGAGAGTCACTGACGATGCTGTGGGTACCGTAAAACAGGCCTGGTTTGACGTCCGCCACCGCCGAATTCCGCGAGCTTCTCGAGGGAATCCGGCTCCAGAATGTGGACTTTGAAGTTGCTGCCATCGGCCACGAAGAGGAATTCCTGATCAGCATCTCGTGAAAAGGCAATGTCCCAAACTGCACCGGCGCCCCGTGTGTTGCGAGCGATCTGAGCTTCCTTGACGAAAGTGCCATCGGGTCGGAAAACCTGAATTCGATCGGCACCACGGTCACACACATAGATGAGGTTATCATTGGATGGCTCGGCGCAGTGGACAGGGCCAGCAAATTGCTGTGGTAGCGGTTCATTAGGATCGTAGACTACGCGGGCGTTGTCCGGTCGGTTGCCATATGCGCCCCAATAGCGCTTGAATGCGCCTGTGGCGACATCCAGTACCGCCACTCGTTTGTTACCATAACCGTCCGCTATGTAAGCTTCGTTGGCGACCGCGTCGATGGCAATCTCGGCTACCTTGTTGAAGTGGGTGGTGCTGTTACTATCGACCGGTTCACCTGGTATGCCGATTTCACGTACGAAGTCACCACTAGCGGGAAACACCAGGATATGTGAGTCGGCACCACCGTTACCGCCGATCCAGATATTGCCGTTGGGCGCTATTTCGAGACCGTGATTGGACTCCGGCCAGGTATAACCTGGTCCTGGACCACCCCAGGCATTGACAACATTGCCTTCGGGGTCAAATTCGATGATTGGCGGAGCCGCCGTACAGCACTCGGCTATGCCGTTGTCGAGGCCGAGTTCCTGGCCGGCAAAATTACTGTCCTGGTTACGATGAACGATGTAAACGTGATCCCGGGAGTCTACGGCGACGCCGATGGTGGCACCCAGTATCCAGCTGTCAGGCAGGGCTGTGGCCAGAATGGGTCAACCACCATCATCGGTGCCAAACGCTCATTGCTGGCCGCAGAGACGGTCTGGTTTAACTGGTTTTGGCCTAGTTGCAGTGCCTAAAATAGCGAAAATTCTTGTTGTTTTGGTCATGGCTGGTTCCTTTTAAGGCGGTCGGTCTGGTAGAACTCTTGTATTTCGAACTTTTTCAAGCCTCGGAGGTTAGCATCATCATTCTGCTACAGGTGAAATAGACAGATCTGTCGAATTGCACCCAAACCTGACCTAATTTGGACGAATTTTGCATTGAATTGTCGATCCAGCACTATTAATGGTCGCATGGCGTTGCGGTCAATCTAAGGGATCAAAGTTCGATACAACTACTGGTTCAGTTGCAGATGCGATTCAATTCAATTCAATACTCCCAACTCATACCACCCAACATGCCGTTGGTTGCCCTTGTAAATCCTGGTAGTCAGACGCCAGCAATGGAAAAACCCACTTGAGTGGGCTTTTCCAGAAGCGCCAAGATGCAGTTTAATCGGCTGGTATAAGCCTGTGTATGCCCCGACTTTCGTTAGTGGATAAATGGCACCTTCAAGACCTTCAAGATCTTCACGCGCAATCCTGATGCGCCCGATGCCACCTGACTCCCTGGGTTTGAATTTCAGTTTACTCAACCGGCTCCAGGCGCACAACGCTTGTTGGCTCGCCAGTGTTGTCCGAGATGGCCAGGTATATGTAACCATCAGGACCCTGACGCACATCACGAATGCGGCCCATGTCGTAGGCCAGGGTTTCTTCAAGGATCACTTCCCGGTAGTCATCGCTCAGTTGCAGACGGGCTAGCTGTTCGCCAATCAGGCCGCCGGCAAAGATACTGCCGTACCAGCCCGGAAACTTGTCACCGCTGTAGATCATCAGGCCGGAGGTGGCGATGGACGGTACCCAAAAATGAATCGGCGACTCATAGCCGGTTCGGGTAGTGTTGGCGTGGATCGGGCTGCCGGAGACATAGTTGACGCCGTAACCTACCACCGGCCAACCGTAGTTGTTGCCAGCTTCAATCCGGTTGATTTCATCGCCGCCCTGGGGACCGTGCTCGGACTCCCACAGGTCGCCGGTTTCCGGGTGGATGGCAAGACCCTGCGGGCTGCGGTGACCGAAGCTCCAAATTTCCGGCAGTATATCGCTGTCGCCAACGAAGGGATTGTCGTCGGGTATTCTGCCATCATCGTGCAGGCGTAGAATGACGCCATTGTGGTTGCTGGGATCCTGCGCCGGATGGATGGTCAGATCCCCGGTGGAAGGTGCCTGGCGATCGCCAGCGGTCAGGAACAGGTAGCCGTCATCATCGATTACCATTTTACCGCCATAGTGGCCGGGCCGACCGACCGCCTGTGCCGCGAAGATTTCCACCACATTGGTCAGGCGGTCATTTTCAAAGCGGCCGCGGACGATCGCAGTGATGGAGTTATCGGCGCCGTCAACCCTGGAATAGCTCAGGTAGAGCCAGCGGTTGCTCTCGAAATCCGGGTGCGGCAGGACATCGAACAGACCGCCCTGGCCGTTGTAAAAAACCACCGGTATGCCAGGCACGGCTTCAGGCAGCAATTGACCGTCGCGCACGACCCGCAGCCGGCCGGGTTTCTCTGTGATCAGCATGTCACCGTTCGGCAGCCAGGCCATGGACCAGGGCTGCACCAGATCGTCTGCCACTGGCACGACCCGATAATTGTGGTGAGAGGCATAGTACATGTCGGACTGTGCACTGACGGCAGTGGCCGCAGCCACTAGCAATCCAGTACTCACGAGCTTTAATATATAACGAAACATAGAGTTCTCCTTTGGTCTCAAATGCAGGGTGTGCAAATTCATTTTCGCGCTAAACCTGTTGATTTACGGAGTATAAGAAAAATAGGAGGAGTGTATCCACTAACTCCTTAAAAAAAACTGAAATTGAGGCGAAATATGTCTCCAGCAAGAAGTAGAGAACGCCCAGCGTGTCCAATTGATGATTGGGTGTAGCAAAAGATTATTGTAAGATTCAGCATTCAATCAATGTATTTCGACGTCAGCGCTATGAGTTTCGCCAGCCTCCTGATTTGGGAAAAGAGTCGACAAATATTTCGACGACAGGACCGACACAAACATCGTCAAAAAAATTGTCAACAGACTTTGCTGTTTTTGTTGCTCAGTTTTGCACTATCCGGCTGCAGCGTTAATGGTTCCGGGGTTCCCGTACCGCCATCCTCGGCTCGGCCGGCAGCCACACAAAGCAATAGCGCCGCTAACTCATATAGCCCCGGTCGTCCCTACGAATCCCGTACCTTTATTACCCGCGCCGGCGACCGGCGCCATTATTTGTTTAGATTGCCGGCAGGATTTGAACAAGATTCCTGCGCCGATGTAATCTTCGATTTTCACGGTGCTGGCAGTACCGCTGAGAGAGAGTTCAGATACAGTGGATTTGCGGCGTTGGCCGATCGTGAAGGAATTATTCTGGTGCATCCGGATGCCAATAAGATCTACATCGACCCGCAACACCGCCTGGCCAGTTACTGGGATAATGCCTGGGAAGCTAATCTGCGAGAGCGGAACTATGACCTCAATTTCATTCTCGAACTCGTAGACACTATTAAAGCCGAGCACTGCGCTCAGGACTTCTTTGCTACCGGCATGTCTGCAGGCGGCGATATGGTTTCAGCGCTTGCCTGCCTGGTCGACACGCCGTTCAAGGCATTTGCCCCGGTAACCTACCGTTACTATAACGATGCAGAGTGCGGCGCTGCCGGGCCGCGGCCTTTGCTTTCATTTCATGGAGATGCAGATCGCACCGTTCCCATCGAAGGCTTTGGCGAGCCCATGTCCGAAGTAATGCGCCGTTGGGCGACGCACAATAGCTGCGACAGACAAGCCTTTACTCAGCGCATTAGCACCAACGTGCTGCGTTACTATTGGCGAAATTGTGCGGCAGAAACTGAATGGTATTTAATAGAGGGGGATGGTCACGCCTGGCCAGGAGGCGGATCCTCAGCAGGCATTGAGAGGGAAACCGAAGAATTGTCCGCTAGCGAGTTGATATGGGATTTTTTTAAGCAGTAAAGACAACTCGAAATATTTTCACTTTCTGAAAAATTAACCGGTAATTCTCGAACCTATCTAATTAATCGATATAAAAATACACTGCCACAAAATGACAGCTGCCGCCTGCCAGTATAAACAGGTGAAAGATTGCATGGTTGAACTGAATTTTTTTAATGCTGTATAGTCCTGCACCGAGAGTGTAGGAGAGCCCCCCTGCCACCAACCAGCCCAGTCCTGCAGCAGGGAAATTTTGAAGCAACGGTCCGATGGCAAAGACGATTAGCCATCCCATAAAAACATACATCAACGTTGAAAACAGTCTGTACCTTCCGGTAAAGAAAAACTTAAGCACAATACCGATCAAGGCCATGCCCCAGGATGCACTTAGTATTACCCAGCCAATTGTGGTGGGCAGCGTGATCAGGGTGAATGGCGTATAGGTCCCTGCGATCAAAACGTAGATGCTGGCGTGATCCAGAATTCGCAGCCTGCCACGCCGATAAGGATCTTTGCTGCTGTGATATACCGTGGAACTGCCGTAGAGAAGAACCAGGCTCAGGCCGTAGATGCTGAAGCTAATAGTATGTTTTACATCGCCCAATGAAATGGCGTGCTCAAGCAATGCCACCAGAGCGACAATGCTCAGCGCGAAGCCGATGGCGTGGGATGCGATGTTAAGGTTTTCTTCGGTGGTAGAATAGCGCGATAGCTCAGCCTCGGCGTTCAAGAAACTACTCATAGAGCTTGCGGACGGGTAAGCCTCACAAAACAGAGAACCACGGCAACTGCGGCGAAAAATGAGAGTGCTGTAACCAGGCCGGGTGCCAGGCCCAGATCCATCGACTGGAATCCCAACGCAGTAACACAGGCGAGACCGACGGAGATCAGGGCCTCTCCGGCGATTACTCCCGAGGAGAACAGCACACCCCGATGTAATACGCGATCATGCTCGGCAGTGGGTGTGCCCCTGGAGTAAAAATGGGCGATCAGGCCGCCAATCAAGATCGGCGTTGCCAGGCCGAAGGGGAGATACATGCCGACGGCGATTGGCATTAGATGAGCCCGGAAGTTGCTCTGCCGCAGGCGTAAGTATCTGTCCACGCCGAGGATTACCAGCCCGACCAGGGCGCCGTAGCCAATCAAATCCCAGGGCAAGGTTCCTTCGCCGGAAAAGCCTCTGGCCAGCGCAGCAAACAAACTAGCCTGGGGAGCGGATAACTCTCTACCACCAATGCCACCGGCGATGTTGTTGTGTAATAAATTTAACACTGGTGACATGATGAAGGCGGCGACAAAGACACCGGCGATCTGCATCATCTGTTGTCTGAAAGGTGCCGCGCCTACCAGTGAACTCGTCTTCAGGTCGTTGCACACATCGCCCGCGGTCGCGGCTACTCAGCAGACGATGGCGGCGATGCCAAGCGTAGCCACCATGGCTTCCATGCCGGAATAGTTAAACAACCACAACATGCCACCGGCAACCAGCACTGCAGTTATTGTCATGCCGGACACCGGGCTGTTGGAATTTCCAACCAAGCCGACGATGTAACTTGCCACGGCGGTGAAGAAAAACCCCATCACCACCATGACCAGCGTAGAGAGCAGTGTTATGCCGATGCCACCAGTGAAGCGATAGTTAACAAATGCCAGTACCACTATGCAGGCTATGCCCAATCCCATGATCGTCGAGGTCGATATGTCCCGCTGCAGGTCGTGCTCCAGTAATTTACCGCTGGTGAGGTTGTTGCGTAGTTCCTTTACCGCGGCGACGAGTCCGTGCCTGACGGAATAGAGCGAGCTAAAGCCACCTACCACCATGGCGCCGACACCGACATAGCGGATCTTCGTACTCCACAGTTCATAAGCGCCATCGAGGGCAACAGGAAATTGGTCGGCGCCACCAAGCAGAGGAATGCCAATCAGCCAGGAAATCGCGCCACCGATAAAAATCAGAATGGCTACATTGAGACGGACAATAAAGCCGATGGCGATCAACATGGGAGAGAGGTCACCGCCAAAATAAAAAATACGCGAGCCGACTACCGACGCCGCCTCCAGGGTGCCGGAAATTAGCCCAAACAATTTCGCAGAAATAGCAACGGTAGCGCCTAACAGACCTCCAAACAGCAGGTTACGTCCGGCACCCTCGTTGCCCTGATCTTCTCCGGCTTTCAGTACCGCGGCGCAGGCCACGCCTTCCGGGTAGGCCAGCTCATCGTTGTTGAGAATTAACACCTTGCGCATGGGAATCATGAAGAGAATGCCGAGCAGACCACCGGTGAGAGCGATGATGGTAACGGACCAGAAATCGAAGGAATCCCAGAAGCCAATCAGGATCATCGCCGGCATGGTGAAGATGATTCCAGCCGCCAGAGACTCACCTGCCGAGGCACAGGTTTGCACCTGGTTCGCCTCGAGGATAGTCGAGTCTTTAAAAAGCATTTTAAACAGCAGCATTGCCATGACCGCAGCAGGGATGGAGGCCGAAACCGTCATTCCAGCTCGAAGGCCAACGTAGACATTGGCTGCACCCATTACTACGGCCAGCAGCAAACCGAGCACTACGACTCTGAAAGTTAATTCCTTGCGCGGACTTGCATTTGCTTGTGGGATATCGATATCAACGACGTCTGTCATGGTGTAAACAACACTCCTGGTGGATTGTTGCAAACCACTATACAGCAACAAAATCAGAGTTGAAAACGACCGGTGCGGCCTGCAACTCTATGCCATGCAAGTGGTTAAACGGAGGCAGCACAAGCAGTTTTCTTATACCTGAGCAGTCAGAACTGCTAGTCTGGTGCTTAAATAATTCACGGCGCGTAGTAGCACGGTTCCTGAAAATCAGTGAGGATAAAGCATGAAGTTGATCAGCATATTGCTTGGCTGTGTAGTCCTGGCTGCGTGCTAACCACCAACCTTGCCTAGGGTGACTATTGTAACCACCGCAGGTGACATTGAGGTGGAAATAAACACGCTTGCCGCGCCTATCACAGCTAACAACTTTCTGCGCTATGTTGATGCAGGCTTCTACCAAGGCGGGACATTTTATCGAACCGTCACCATGGATAATCAACCCGACAACGACGTTCGCATAGAAGTCATTCAGGGCGGTGCCAACTTTGACAGAGAAGCCGATGCTTTCTCGCCAATAGTACTGGAGCGCACCAATGTTACCGGCATTAAGCATCTGGACGGGGTAATCTCCATGGCCAGAGGTGGTCCCAATACGGCGACCCAGGCCATCTTCATTTGTATCGGTGACCAGGCTTCGCTGGATTTTGGCGGCATGAGAAACCCCGACGGACAGGGCTTCGGCGCTTTCGGTCGTGTCATCGGGGGCATGGATGTGGTGCGACGCATACAGTCTGGTGAGGCACGAGGACAGGATTTAGTTGTGCCAGTAATTATCGAGCGGGTGCTACGTAGCAATTAAGGGTTTTAACTACTCGGTAAGCTCGTCGTAGATGGCCCGAATGCTAGCTGGTGCCAGCGGCCAATTCAGGTCTTCGATGTTAAGCCTGTCAGCAATATCATCTCGGCTGACGCTTGACTCGATCAGACGAGTCATGCGGAGAATCAAGCTTTTGAATTTCTGCTGGAACGTCCTCACCTCAGCCTTGCCAAGAATGGGTCCATGGCCGGGAATGGCGGTGTCGAAGTCCAGTGCTAACACCCCATCCAACGTTGCCGACCACTCGGCGGCGCTGCCACCGTTGGCATAGTCTATGAACGGCGACAGCGTTGAGCCGTCCAGGCGATCACCCCAGATGAAGAGATCGCCGGTGTGAATGGCACGTAAGTCGGGGAAATAAACCACCGCATCACCGTCGGTGTGCCCACGTCCGAAATGATAAACCTGCGCTTCGGCAGCACCCAGATAGACACTGGTGTGTTGAGAGAAGGTAACCGGTGGCGCGCCAGTCTCGTCGTTTTTGATCATATTGGCGCGCGCATTTTCATGCCCTATCACCTGCGCCGTGGGCATGAAATCGGCATTGCTGCCCGCGTGGTCAAAATGTTGATGGGTATTCAATACGTAGCGGATAGGCTCGGAAGTCACGCTTGCCACCTGCTGCACGATGTCGGCGAAGCTGTAGGAATACTTGTTGTCGACAAGAATGACGCCGTCACCGGTTACCCGCACGGCGACATTGCCGCCAGACATGCTGCCATCGAAACCAGGAATCACGTAGAGGCCAGCTTTGCCGGCGACAGCATGTATTTGCACCCGCTGAAGTTGCTCCGCAGTCAGCGTGGGTCGTTGTTGGGAAATTGCCAAACCTGCTACGGCGACACTCATTAGCAATAGTGCGATGCTGAGGATATTTTTGGTCATGGTAGTCTTCATCTTGTTAGAAAATTGGAACAGAGTCGATTGATGATTGTCTTGGGTGGCGAACTCCGATACTCCTGCCCTCAGAAACAACGTCAATTTCAGAGGCAGCCATGAAGATTTTCAAAACCACCCCCTCAGGGTTTTGCAAGCTGTTTTTCCAGCGCCGGCCGCGACGTTGTTCGCGCGGCTTATAGTCCGAATGGTCAACAGCTGCGGATCACAGGGCAGTCATCTGTCTGCACTGTAGACCGAGCGGATGTAAGGAGTCAATCTTGTTCTGCCGCCGGCAAGGGCGATAGCATGGGTTTTCAGTCGCTATAACTCACTCCCATAGTGGCACTAACATCGTTATTAACGCCATAGGACGCGATAGAATAGCGTAAACGCTTCTTTGTAATGCAGCAGCAGTAGCGTAATGTTGGTACTATTCATTTTTTAGAATCCTATTTTCAAGAATGCTTGCGACGGTACCAGAATGTTCGAATCATCTTACTTACTAACCACGCTGGTGTTCAGCTCCATAGGCATGGGGTATTTCCTCTACGGGAAGAAGCAGAAGCAGAAGCAGAAGATAATCTATTTTTCAGGAATTGGACTGATGGTTTATCCCTATTCCGTGACGACCAACCCGGCGATGATTGTCACCGGTGTGGTGTTGATGGCGGTTCCAAAGATAGTCAAATATCTGGATTGGGGCTAGATCGTTTTTACGTCGAGCCTTTATAGTAAATCGCCACGCTGGTCTGACAACTTCCTGTACAAGAATAGTCAACTATGAACAACCTTATTGCCGACTCCGAATCCAGTATCAGGCTGGCAATTTTCTTGGGGATGTTCCTGGTTTTTGCGATCGCCGAGGCCTTGTTTCCCAGAAGGAAAGCGGCCTATTCCAAATCGAAGCGCTGGCTCAGTAATCTCAGCATCAGTGCATTCAATACCCTCTTGGTCAGGCTTAGCTTTCCCGTAGCAGGGGTAGCGGCAGCGCTACTGGCGCAGGAGCGACAGTGGGGATTATTGAATCAGTTGCAGATTCCGCCGTGGTTAAACGTCGTGGTTTTTCTGTTTTTATTCGATCTTGCCATTTACTGGCAGCACCGACTGTTTCATGTGGTACCCTGGCTCTGGCGCTTTCATCGTATGCACCATACCGATGTGGACTATGATCTTACCACGGGCAATCGGTTTCATCCGGTATCTATCCTGATATCCGCCGCCATCAAAATTTTTCTGGTAATAGCGATGGGAGCCTCCGCCACCGCGATTTTACTTGCAGAAGTGGTTGTAAATGTCACTGCCATGTTCAATCACAGCAATTTGAAATTACCGGAGGCAGTAGACTGCGGCTTGCGCTTGATTCTGGTCACACCAGACATGCATCGAATTCATCACTCCACCGACAGTGTTGAGCACAACAGTAATTTTGGTTTCAATTTTCCGTGGTGGGATCGCCTGTTTGGAAGCTATCTCGAAAACCCTGAATTGCCTCAGGAAGAATTGGATATTGGAATCAGCGGATTTCAGGATGGCAAGTCGACAAATCTCTATTTCTTGTTACTACAACCCTTCAAGAAAAATTCTAACTAGCTAAGCTGTAAGACTAGATTTACGCGTGAGAATTGTTGTTGCTTCGCCGGTTGTTGATAGGCATCGAAGACCATGGCGATGTTTCTGAGTAACAAGCGCCCGAATGGCTGCACCACAATCTGCGACTCGTCAACGTGGACCAGCTCATCTTCTGCCAGGGGCGCCAAATCCTTTAGCTGTTCGGCGAAGTAGGACGAAAATTCTATATCAAACTCTTTTTCTATGACTTCAAAATCAACGATTCCCTGACACATTAAAGCCTGGATCACTCTGCGCCGCAGCTTGTCGTCGGCGTTCAATTGATAATCCTGAAACACGGCCAGATGGCCAGCGTCCAGGGCCTCAAAATAGGTATCCTCGAAACGCTCATTTTGGCAGTAACAGTCGTTGATCTTGCCGATGGAGGTAACGCCCATGCCAATCATGTCGGCGT
>CAVOFA010000012.1:0-40639 GCA_963694865.1 Gammaproteobacteria bacterium
GCCGAATCGTACTTTGGTGTTGGGTAGGAAGCTGTAAGCAAAGGCGAAAGCCAGTGACATCAATAACACCGGTGTCAGCAGTGCCATCGCCTCGATGACGAGACTGCCATAGCTAAGATTTTCCAGGAAACGCTCGAAAAAATTGGTGTTTACAGATGACGTTATACTGATAGAAAGGAACAGCAATATAGGGCTTACGATCACGGCAAGCAGGTATTCGCTGACTCGGCTGGACCAGGATCTGCCCTGCTTCACTGCCCATATATAATTGAATGAAGACTCGATCTTGCGCATCATATCGAGGACGATATAAAGCAGCAGCCCAACACTGGTTACACCAATCAACTGCACCTGTATATCATCGACATAGCGGAGGATCTGGCCGGTGACTTGGACGCTACGATCGCCCAATGGTTCAAGCAGCGCCAGCAGAGTCGGTTCCATCGCGTTGTGGACGCCGAGACTCTTGAGTATAGCGAAGGAAAGGGCGAGCAGGGGAAAGAGACCAATCAGGGTTGTAAATACCAGGCTCATGGCTCGCAATGATAGCTGCCCCTGTACCAAGTCCCTGATAATCGCGATCAGAATCTGACAACTTCTGACCAGAAAGCGCTTGGCATAGGGTAATTTGGCGATATCTTGTTGCCAGAGAAATTTCCGTAGCAGTGCGCGAAATTTGTCTAGCTGGGCTTGTAGGGGCGCAAAGTTAATAGCCATGGAGAACTTGCTGCAAAGGATTTTACGTATTATACGGTATAAAGCTACGTTGGATACTCACAGCTTGGTCTGCGGGCCAGGACAATTACAATGACCACGATCTGTTATCAAGGCTGCGTGAGTGGCCGCGTTCAGGGCGTGTTCTTTCGGACAGAGACCCAGCGCAAAGCTGAGCAGTTGGGCCTTGATGGCTGGGTGCGCAACGTTGATGACGGCTCTGTGGAAGTGCTGATTTGCGGCAGTGAAGCCGATATTCGGGAGATGCTTGAATGGTTACGGCAAGGGCCACCGTTGGCGGTAGTTGCGGAGGTGTCACTGCTGCCGATAAAGGCTCCGCTGCCAACGAATTTCAAGCCAACGGGTTTCAGGATAGTGTCTTAGACGGGCTCATCAAGCGTATTGATGGTCTTGATGAGGAAGTCGGTCATCGTGTCTTTGTCAATGAGTTGTTTCCCATCCAGGCTACGCGCCTTGTACTCAAGCACGCCATCCGCCAGTAGTCGTGGCGACACCACCACGCGATGGGGGATTCCCATTAGCTCAGAATCGGCGAACTTAACTCCCGGACTCGTTTTCTTGTCCCTGTCATCTAGCAATACTTCTATGCCTTGTTGCTGCATCGCTGCGTAAATGGATTCTGAAACCTTTCTTACCTGCTCGGATTTATGTCCATCTATCTGCACGATGACCAGGTGAAAGGGTGCAAGATTATCCGGCCAGATAATGCCATGGCTGTCATGACTCTGTTCGATGCAGGCCGCGACAATGCGGGTTATGCCAATGCCGTAACAACCCATTGTCATGGTGACGGCCCTGCCATTCTCATCGAGCACGTTGGCTTTTAGTGCTTCACTGTACTTCTTGCCGAGTTGAAAAATATGACCGACCTCGATGCCACGCTTGATGGCTAATGTGCCTTTGCCGTCAGGGCTGAGATCGCCTTCCTGAACTTTCCTTATATCTGCGATCTGATCATATTTTATGTGCTCATCCCAGTTCGCATGGCGCAGGTGTTGGCCTGCCTGGTTGGCACCGCAGACAAAGTTGACTAAATCGGCGGCGCTGGGGTCGGCGATGGTTGTAATTTTAAGTTTTACCGGTCCCAGGGTACCTGGCAGGCAAGCCAATGTTTTCTCTATCAGTTCATCACTGGCGAACTCCAGGGGGCTGGCAATGCCAGCCAATTTTTGCGCCTTGGTTTGGTTCAGTTCCTGGTCGCCGCGTAAGAGCAAGGCAACCAGTTCGTCGGTCCTGTTTCCTGCGGCATCTGCAGCGTGAACCAGCAGGGTCTTGATCATGCTTTTCGTCTCAATCTGCAGCAGCTTCGCCACCGCCTCGATGGAATGAGCGTTACCGGTTGCAATGACTTCCATCGACTTTTTTTCCGTTGTCGTGGCTGCTGAGGCTAATATTCCTTCGGCCATTTCAATATTAGCGGCGTAATCGCTTTCGCTGCTGAAGACGATCTCGTCCTCACCGGAATCAGCCAGGACATGAAACTCGTGCGAAGTGCTGCCGCCGATACTTCCTGAATCGGCGATAACGGGACGGAAGTCCAGCCCCAGTCTGGTGAAGATGTTGCTGTAGGTCTGGTGCATGAGTTGGTAGGTTTCATCCAAAGACTCTTCGTCGATGTGAAACGAATAGGCGTCCTTCATGATGAATTCTCGAGTTCGCATGATGCCGAATCTGGGCCTGCGCTCATCTCGGAACTTGGTCTGAATTTGGTAAAAATTGGCAGGAAGTTGTCGGTAGCTGCTGTATTCGTGCCGAATCAGGTCGGTAATCACTTCTTCATGGGTTGGGCCGAGGCAAAAATCACGATCATGCCTGTCTTTAAAACGCAGTAGCTCGGGGCCCATATCACGCCAGCGACCGGATTCTTCCCATAGATCGGAAGGTTGTACCACCGGCATGGAAATCTCCATGGCGCCAGATTTATCCATTTCCTCTCGTACGATCTGGCTTACCTTGTGCAGTACCCGCAGCCCGAGCGGTAGCCAGGTGTATAGACCACTGGCGAGTTTGCGAATGAGCCCGGCGCGTAACATCAGCTGGTGGCTGATTATTTCAGCATCGGCGGGTGTCTCTTTTAGCGTGGCAATTAGATACTTACTGGCTCGCATTTTTATTCCATAAAAGAAAGGCAGCCAGTGGCTGCCTTTCTTTGTGCCTTAGTGAGAAGGATTTCCTCACAAATTGAATTTGGCGCGTATAATTATGCAGCTTTCGCTATAGCGCAAATTCTTTAAGCTTCTTCAGAGCTAATACCTTAACGCGAGTGGTGGCAGGCTTGCGCGGAATATCCATTAGTTCGCCAGGCTTAAATGGATTGGGTACATTTTTTCTGGCAGGCCTGGCAGGGCGTGCTACAGACTTCACCTTCAGCAAACCGGGCAGGGTGAATTCACCTACGGCGCGTTTCTTGATGTGTCTTTCGATCAATACAGCTAACTCGTCAAGCACAGCGGCTACTTCTTTCTTGCTTATCGAGGTGCTCTCCGCGATTGAATTTAGAATTTCAGTCTTGGTGTATTTTTTTCGAATAGCTGGGATTTTTCTTTTTTCTACGGCGTTCGCCTTACTTTTCGCTGCAACTTTTTTTGATGATTTTTTTACGGCCATGCCTAGTCTCTTTTAGTTCTAGTGAATTAATAATATTCCGGTTGAGGAATCGCTAATAAAGTGTTTTCGCGCTTGTTTTGTGGTAACGGCGGTGAATTGTCTTTGCCACTCAGGGGGGTGTATTTATAAATCATTCAACTTGTGCTCGCAAGTAATTCCTACAAATTGAACACAATAAACTGGATAAGCAAAATTGATGAAATATATAGTAGATTTTCCTTGCATATTTCAGATTTGAATGGGTGGAAAACCTATAGGTATCAGGCTTGGCAAATCAAAATCAGCTTACGTTTTTTGCGCATCACAGACAGCCAAGCAACAAAAACAGGAAGCAATCCAAAGCCATTAGATGCAAGTACTGGCTTTATATTTCCTGGTTTGTTTAAGACAAGAGAAGGGGTGGCCCGAGCCTGGTTTACAGCGAGGGTCATCGTTTTTATGGTTTTAACTGCGAATTCGATCTCCAATCTTGCCATATCATTGAATCAGAGGGTGCGTGCTAAAAACCATATAAGGTATAATCGCCGGTTTTTATCGGCCGGGTTGGGGGCAGTTGCTTGCTGGCTGCAAATGCCTACCAGGGCAACTGCCGCTATAGCTGAGGAACAACATGCCTATTTACGAATACCAATGCGCTCTCTGCGAGCACAAGATGGAGGCCCTGCAGAAGATGAGCGATGATCCGCTGACGGATTGTCCCGAATGTGCGAAGCCCGGATTAAAGAAGTTGATATCAGCCGCCAGTTTTCGCCTGAAAGGCAGCGGTTGGTATGAAACGGACTTCAAAACAGGGGATAAAAAGCAGTTGGCAGAATCCGATTCTGGCAAGACTCCCGCTACCGGTGATGCCGGCAAAGCCGATGCTAAGTCAGGCAAAAATTCGCCCAGTGGCGAAAAATCGCCTGCAGACTCTGGTACATCAAGCAGCAAATCAAGTGCCAAAGAGAAGACTTCCAGCAAGCTGGATTCAAAATCGCCGGCTAAGACCGGCGGGAATACTGGCAGGGGTTCCAAGTAATCAGGCCCGGTCTCCGAAGCCAGGTAAATATCGCCGGCGGCAAAACCCGGCGCGATTTACGAATTTAGTTTACACAGGAAAACGCTATGCGCAGCAATTATTGCGGAGAATTAGACGAATCATTTGAGGGCCAGGACGTGGTTCTGTGTGGTTGGGTACATCGGCGTCGCGACCATGGCGGTGTCATTTTTCTCGACGTTCGCGACCGGGAGGGTATTACTCAGGTGGTTTATGACCCCGACACGGTTGCAAGCTTTGCCATCGCCGAGGGCGTGCGCAATGAGTTTGTTATTCAGGTTAAGGGCCGGGTGCGGTTGCGTCCTGAGGGCACCATAAACCCGGAGATGGCCACGGGAAAGATCGAAGTGCTGGGAAAAGAATTGCTGGTACTCAACGCCGCCGAGACGCCGCCAATGCAACTGGACGATCACGGCTCTGTCGGTGAAGACGTTAGGTTGCGCTATCGTTACATTGACCTGCGTCGCCCGGAGATGATTGAGCGTTTGCGCTTTCGCTCCAAAGTGACAAATACCGTGCGTAATTTTCTCGATAACAATGGGTTTCTGGATATCGAAACCCCCTTGTTGACAAAGGCAACGCCGGAAGGGGCGAGAGACTACCTGGTACCGAGTCGGACCCACCCAGGCAGTTTTTTTGCCCTGCCGCAGTCGCCACAATTGTTCAAGCAGATACTGATGGCGGCTGGAATGGATCGCTATTATCAGATAGCAAAATGTTTTCGAGACGAAGATTTAAGGGCGGACCGCCAGCCTGAGTTTACCCAGATTGATGTCGAGACCTCCTTTATGGATGAAGAGGCAATCATGTCTATTATGGAAACCATGATTCAGCATGTTTTTAAGACTCATCTGGATGTAGATCTGGGCAAGTTTCCCCACATGACCCACGCCGACGCGATGCGACGCTATGGTGTCGATAAACCAGATCTGCGTATTGATCTGGAGTTGGTGGATATAGCTGAGTTGATGCAAAAGGTGGACTTCAAGGTGTTCAGTGGTCCGGCGAACGACGCCGCCAGTCGGGTGGTGGCTCTGCGGGTTCCTCAGGGTGGCAGTCTGAGCCGAAAGGCAATAGACAAATATACAGACTTTGTCGCTATTTACGGTGCCAGAGGCTTGGCCTGGATCAAAGTGAATGATATCGCCGCCGGCGTTGAAGGTTTGCAGTCGCCGATATTAAAATTTATGCCAGAGGCTGTCATCAGTAGCCTGATGCAGAAATTAAACGCGGAAACCGGCGATATTATTTTTTTTGGTGCCGACAAAGCGAAAGTGGTTAACGAAGCGATAGGGGCTTTGCGGATTAAGGTGGCAGAAGACCTGGGCCAGGTGAAGGCTGGCTGGGCACCCCTGTGGGTAATTGACTTTCCCATGTTTGAAACCGCCAACGACGGCAGCCTGACCTCATTGCATCACCCTTTTACCGCCCCCGCATGTGATGCCGAGGCGCTTGCCAAAGATCCTGTAAATGCCCTGTCGCGGGCATACGATGTGGTGTTGAATGGCACCGAGTTGGGAGGCGGCTCCATCCGCATCAATAAACCGGCGATGCAACAGTCCGTGTTCGAGGTGTTGGGAATTGGCAAGCAGGAGGCTGACGAAAAGTTCGGCTTTCTACTGGGCGCGCTGAGCTATGGTTGTCCTCCACATGGTGGCATTGCCTTCGGCCTGGACCGACTGATTATGTTAATGACCGGGGCAGCTTCAATTCGGGAAGTCATCGCTTTTCCCAAGACGCAATCGGCGGCTTGCCCACTCACCGATGCGCCCAGCCCGGTCTCCAACAAGCAACTGCGAGAACTCAATATCAGGCTACGAGAGCAGCCTCAACAAGGATAAGATGTAGCGTGCCTGCTGCGAGGCTGGGCCGGTGACAGAAAAATAGCGGAGTGGACTATGGCAGGTCACAGTAAATGGGCCAACATCAAACACAGGAAAGCGGGACAGGACGCCAAGCGTGGGAAAGTTTTTACCAAGCTGATTCGTGAGCTCACTGTCGCTGCAAAACTTGGTGGTGGTGCGGTGGCGGACAATCCTCGTCTGCGGGCAGTGGTGGATAAGGCGCTGGCGGCCAATATGACTCGCGACACTATGGATCGGGCTATAGCGCGCGGCGCCGGTACGGCGGAAAGCGACGCCCTGGAAGAGTTGGTCTATGAAGGTTATGGGCCGGGGGGAGTCGCAGTTCTGGTAGAAACGCTTACCGACAATAAGAACCGAACCGTTGCCGAGGTGAGACATGCCTTTACCAAGTTTGGAGGCAGCCTGGGCACCAACGGCTCGGTCGCCTATCTATTCGAAAAGACCGGCGTCATTCATTTCGCCGCGGGTAGTGATGAAGAAGCCATAATGGAAATCGCGTTGGAAGCGGGGGCCGATGATATCGTCAACAATGACGATAGTAGTATTGACGTGATGACGACTCTGGAAACCTTTGGTGTCGTGCAGGATGCACTGAAGGAACAAAACCTGGAAGCCGAGCACGCCGAAATGACGATGTTGACTACCACCGAGGCAGAGCTGGATCTGCGTGCAGCAGAAACTCTGCTCAAGCTCATTGAGCTAATGGAAGACCTGGATGATGTTCAGAATGTCTACTCCAATGCCAATATTTCAGACGAGATCGCCAGCCAACTGTAAGCGTCTGGCAGTGGCTCGGCAAGCGGCCATGCCCACCATTTAGTGTTAGCGATTAGAAGGAACACACATGCCCATCATACTGGGAATTGATCCTGGTTCTCGCGTGACAGGCTATGGCCTGATCAATGCACTCGGCAACAAACTTGTATATGTCGGTTGCGGCTGTATTCGCACAGAGACCGACGCTTTGCCTGAGCGCTTGAAGATAATTCACGCTCAGCTGTGTGAGGTTATCGAGCAATTCTCACCACAACAGTCTGCTGTCGAAGAAGTATTCATGGGTCGCAATGCCTCGGCCGCACTGAAGTTGGGTCAGGCGCGGGGCGCCGCCATGGTCGCCTGCCTCTCGCATGAGCTACCGTTGGCAGAATATTCGGCACGCAAGGTGAAGCAGGCAGTCGTTGGCAACGGCGCGGCGGACAAGGGGCAGGTGCAGCACATGGTTAAAGCGCTGCTGTCGATAACTGATAATATAGCTGAAGATGCAGCGGATGCGCTGGCTGTAGCTATCTGTCACGCCAATACCCAGGCGAGTCTAATCCGTATGGCGGGAGCAAAGTCATTCTCTCGCAAGCGCTTGCGGTGAAGCTAGTGAAGTCCAGTAGGTAGCCAGAATACATTGAACAGGACAGGGGTGCGGTACTGTCTGAATAGACACGCCGTGAATCCTTCCGTGCTGGCGACGGTTTACTCAGACAGTACCGCACCCCTGTCTTCAGGTTTTGTGTAATTGATGTGATATTGCCCTATAGTATTAATTCAAGTTTGCCAAGGAACACGTTTTGATAGGACAAATAAGCGGCATTTTGGTTGCCAAGCAAGCGCCGGAGATTCATCTGGAAGTAGCTGGCATCACTTATGAAATTCAAGTGCCGATGAGCACCCTGTATCAGTTGCCGGAGATTGGCCAGAAACTGATTCTACATACGCATTTTGTGGTGAGAGAAGATGCGCAGTTGTTGTATGGGTTTTATGACGCCAAAGACAAGGCGATGTTTCGAGCCCTGATCAGGGTCAACGGGGTCGGGCCGAAATTGGGGCTGGCAATTCTGTCGGGCATGGAAGCGGATGATTTCGCCCGCACGGTGCGTGACAACGACGTGACGACATTGGTTGGTATGCCCGGAATAGGCAAAAAAACAGCCGAGCGACTAATAGTAGAGATGCGGGATCGCTTGAGCGAGTGGGAGGTGAGCGGAATTGCCGCCGACGGTAGCGGAGACCGGATCAGTACCTCGGCAGTCACGAAAGACGCAGAAACGGCTTTGGTAAGCCTGGGCTATAAGCCGATGCAGGCGGCGCGAGCAATTGCGCTGGTGGTGAAAGACAACACCGCTATAGCAAACAGCGAAGAATTAATACGGCTCGCCCTGAAGAGCATGGTTTAAGATGGCAATAGAGGAAGAAAGGCTAATTTCGCCAGATGACAACGCCATAGAAGACTCCCAGGATCGAGCAATTCGACCGCTCTACCTGCAGGACTACGTGGGTCAGCAGGTGGTGAAAGAGCAAATGAATATTTTTATCAGTGCTGCTCGAAATCGTAATGAGCCGCTGGATCACACCTTGGTTTTCGGGCCTCCTGGTTTGGGCAAGACTACCCTCGCTTACATCATCGCCAACGAACTCAAGGTCGCCATCAGAACCACCTCCGGTCCGGTGCTGGAAAAAGCCGGTGATCTGGCGGCTATGCTGACGAACCTCGAAGCGGGGGATGTGCTGTTTATTGATGAGATTCACAGGCTCAGTCCTGCCATCGAGGAAATATTGTACCCGGCGATGGAAGACTATCAGTTGGATATCATGATCGGAGAGGGGCCGGCAGCACGATCGATAAAACTGGACTTGCCACCGTTCACCCTGGTGGGTGCTACCACCAGAGCCGGGCTACTTACTTCGCCCCTGCGCGACCGCTTTGGCATTATTCAGCGACTCGAATTTTATTCAGTAGATGAATTGAGCCAGATTGTAAGTCGCTCGGCAGAAATTTTAGGCTGTGAATGTGATGCTGAAGGCGCCTCAGAGATAGCGAAGCGCGCCCGGGGTACGCCTCGCATCGCCAACAGGCTACTGCGACGCGTGCGAGACTATTCCGAAGTAAAGGTAGATGGCAGAGTAAACCTGGAATCTGCGGGCAAGGCATTGGACATGTTAAGTATCGACAAGAATGGTTTCGATCATATGGACCGGCGGCTGTTGATGACGATGATTGAAAAATTTGACGGTGGCCCCGTAGGCCTGGACAGCATCGCCGCAGCGATCAGTGAAGAGCGGGATACGGTCGAAGATATATTGGAGCCTTATCTGATACAACAGGGGTTTATTATGCGCACCCCACGGGGGCGAGTAGTCACCCAGTATGCTTACCGCCACTTCGGCATCAAAGCCAACGTAGAGGGACCGGATTTGTTTGAGCAGGACTAGGAGCCGGAGCGTTTGCTACTCCACAGGCAATATTTGCTTTTACGAGGCTGGTCACAATTGCGACATATTTGACCTTTTTTATGTCGCTATTTATCCCCTGAACGTTACATTTCGGGGCTTAAATGCTTTTTAGCCAAACTATTTCTGCAACTGGCCGAATATTCCTGTGAACTCGCGGATTTCCTGGCCAGGGTGACTGTCATAATTGAATATTCAGGATGCTTTCGGCGCTGATTTGGAGAAGAGTAGGTGAATGATTTAACGCTAACGCAACTGGTTGTGGATGCGCACCCGGCAGTCCAGTTGGTATTACTGCTACTACTGCTGTTATCGATAGTGTCCTGGGTCATGATTACGCAGCGCGCTCTCGTACTTTCCTCCGCCAGGAAGGGAGTGCAGAGCTTCGAGAATCGCTTCTGGTCTGGTATGGATTTAAGTCAGCTCTATAAAGAAGGCAGCCAAATGCAGAAGGAGAATATGCAAATTGTGGGGATGGAAAATATCTTCCGTGCCGGGTTTAAGGAATTCATGCGCTTGCGCCAGCAGGATACAGTCGATCGTGATGCGGTCATGGAGGGTGCACAGCGGGCTATGCGGGTGGCTTATTCCAGGGAAGAGGGAAAATTGGAGAAGCATTTACCCTTTCTGGCCACGGTAGGCTCCATTTCAGTTTATATAGGTCTGTTCGGTACCGTAATTGGTATCATGAATTCCTTTCTGGGATTGGCTAACACTGCCCAGGCGACCCTGGCAGTGGTGGCGCCGGGTATCGTCGAGGCACTGATCGCGACCGCCATGGGATTGGTCGCCGCGATTCCGGCGGTGGTGGCTTATAACAAGTACTCCGCCAACGTAGATAGCATCACCGGTAGCTATATGACCTTCAGCGATGAGTTTTCCAGCATCCTGCATCGGCAAATACACAGCGAGTGAAATAAACCACCAGGCTAGGGGTAGTAGGAATAGAACATGGAAATGATGGTTCGCAAGCGCCACAAACCGATGGCCGAAATGAACGTGGTGCCATACATCGACGTGATGCTGGTGTTGTTGATCGTGTTTATGATTACAGCACCACTACTGAAACAGGGCATCGAGGTGGAATTACCCGATGCCAATAATGAACCCCTGAGTATTGATGAAAACCTGGAAACCCTGGTGGTGTCCATTACGTCTAATGGAGAGTACTACTTGAGCGTTGGTGCCACTGGTGACGACAGGCAGTCGGTGACACTGGAGACACTAGGCGATCAGGTCACCCGTATCATGAATGCCAATCCACAGATTCAGGTGCTGGTAGAAGGCGACACAGAGGCAAATTGGGGAGACATGGTGACTTTGATAACGACATTGAATCGTGCAGGCGTTTCGAATCCCAATTTTATAACCCAACCGCTTAACAGCCTGTAATTTACCAATCAACGTGATACAGAAAAATGCATAACACTATGGACAATGTGGTGATCTATCACGGCTATCCGGTTTCGATAGTTGCTGCCATAAGCTTTCATTGCCTGGTGCTAGCTGCGATTATTTATTTTCAAAGTAACAGTAGACCCGAAACTTTCAATCTGGTGCAGCCCACGGTGGTGAAGGCGCTGTTGGTTGAGGTAAATCCCCAGCTTCGTAATGCACAGAACCTGGAGCGCCAACGCCTGGAGCGACTCGAGCAACAGCGGCAAACACGGCAACAGGAAATAGACCTGCAGGCCGAAGCCGATCGTCAGCTAGAAAGAGAACGTGTGGCCGAGCAGGAACGGGTACAGGCGCAGGAGCAGCAAAGGCAACGGGATGATGCACGCAGGCAGCAACAAGACGAGGTTGACAGGCAGACAAGGGCGGAGGCTGAGCGCAGACGACAAGAGCAGGCCCAGGTGCAGCAAAGAGAGCTCGAGCAACAGCGCCAAAGAGATCTGGCCAGAGAACAAGAAAGTCAGCGCCAACAGGCCGCTGCAGAACTGGCGACGACAGAATTTGAATTGGTGCAGAGTGCGACTGCCTTGATTCAACAGGTGGTAGAGGAAAACTGGTCCCGACCTCCCAGCGCCAGGAATGGGATGCGCGCGATCTTGCAGATAAGCATATTGCCCACCGGTGAGCTGGTGTCGACGTCGATTACCCAATCCAGTGGTGACGCGGCCTTCGATCGATCGGCGGAAAACGCAGTATTTAAAGCGGCACCATTCAGAGAATTGCAGATCTTGCCGATTAATCTGTTTAATACGAATTTCAGAATTTTATCGCTGATCTTCGAACCTGAGGACTTACTAAATTGAAAATACCCAGTTATATCGGCGCATGCTTTTTGTGCCTGTGCACTATTGCTCCAATTACGGTGCAGGCAGCATTAAGCATCCAAATCACCAAGGGCGTCGATAACCCAATACCTATCGCCATCGTGCCTTTTTCCTGGGAAGGCAGTGGAGTACTGAGTGAAGATGTGGGGCAGATAGTTATTGATGACCTGGAGCAGGTGGGGGAGTTTCGGGCACTTTCTCGCGCCAATATGTTGAGTATGCCCAGTGAGGAGAGGGATGTTTTCTACCGGGACTGGCGACTGCTGGCACAGGATTATCTGCTGGTAGGCAAAATCAGCCGCTCCGCCGGCAGTCAGTTAGTGCGGGTGCAGTATGAGTTTTTCGATATAAACCGGGAGTTGAAGCTCTCCGGTGAAATATTAACCGGTAGCGTCGCCCAATTGCGGGACATAGGCCACGCCATCAGCGACGTCGTGTTTGAGCACGTGACTGGAACACGGGGTGCTTTTACTACGCAGATTCTCTATGTAGTTGCGGACTATATTAGCCCAGAGCTCACCAACTTCCGTCTGGAGAAGGCTGATTACGACGGCAAACGCGCGCAGATATTGCTGGAGTCACAAGAGCCTATTATGTCGCCGAGCTGGTCTCCGACCGGGCTGGACGTGGCTTATGTGTCGTTCGAGACCAGCCTGCCTCGAATCTATATCCAGAACATCGCCAGTGGGAAGCGCCAGCAAATCACCAACTATCCGAATATCAACAGCTCGCCGGTGTGGTCCCCCGATGGCACCAAGCTGGCGATGGTGCTCTCAAAAGATGGCAGTCCGGACGTCTACGTACAGGATCTGACCACTAATCAGCTAGTTCGTATAACCGACCACCCTCTCATAGATACCGAACCCAGCTGGAGTAGGGACGGCCGCTCGGTAATTTTCATGTCTGATCGTACCGGTCAGCCACAGATTTACCAGATGGAGTTGGGAGCCAGCGGCTTCGACGTGGAGCGGCTCACCTACGATTGCTTTCAGTGTATGAAGGCGGCTTTTCTACCAGATGGGGTAAATCTGGTACATGTGCGACGGGAATCCCGCCAGAGTCCAAATTATCAGATTGCAGTTCTGAACATCGAAACTCTGAGAGTTATCACCCTGACTGACACTTCTCTGGACGAATCACCGAGTATTGCTCCCAACGGCAGCATGATTATGTATGCCACAAAATTCAATGGCAGGGGCGTGTTAGATGCCGTATCCATTGACGGACGAGTGAAGTTCCGGCTACCATCCTCGCAGGGCGATGTGCGGGAGCCTTCCTGGTCCCCGTTTCTGAATTAAGGAACTTCTGAATATTCGAACAATAACAGTAAAATGAAGGTATTCAGGGCTATCCGGCTGCTGATTTTGATTAATGATAGAAGGTCTTTGGAGGACTCAGAGTGGGTAAGCAAAGCAAGCAATTTTTTAAGATAGGTTTGATGGTCATCTCGCTATTTGCCATCGCGGCGTGTAGTTCAACCAGTGAGCCGGAGGAAGACACTACCGGCAGTGAGGCTCCTTCCAGTAGTAATAATGGATCCGGGCCGAACTCGAATGCTGGCTCTAACAGTGGTCAACTGACCCAGGAAGAGATCAGAGCGCAAGCCGCATTGCGTCAAACCGTGTTCTATTTCGATTTTGACGTCGCCGAATTTAAGCAGGATGATCGCGATACACTGACCTATCATGCGCGTGACCTGGCTGCTAATCCACGCAAGAGTATTCGCCTGGAAGGGCATGCCGATGAGCGTGGCACGCGAGAATACAACCTGGCATTAGGCGAGCGTCGTGCCAATGGTATCCTCAATTATTTAATCGTTAACGGTGCGTCTCGTTCCCAGATTGAAGTGGTAAGCTACGGTGAAGAAAGGCCTGTTCAAAATGGCCAATCCGAAGCTGCTTATAGCCGCAATCGACGAGTCGAAATCCAGTAGACTACGGCATGAAAAACAAGCTGTTGCTTGCAACCAGTAAGCTGTTGATAAGCTCTACCGCTATAGTGTTTAGCGCAGTTGTACTGGTGTCGTCAGCGACAGCTCAAGGCGTGAGTTCCGTGGTAGAGTCGCAGGCATTCACTCCTGGACAAAGTCGATCGGGAGCATCTGCTCAGAACTCCAGGTCTTCAAATACAGCAGCGCCAAACAGTGACGCCCTGTCGCTGCTGTTGGATCAAAATCGTAATCTGCAGACTGAAGTGCAGGCCCTGCGTGCACTGATTGAAGAACAGAGTTTCGAGTTACGCAAACTGCAGCGTGACTCGCTCAGCCGCTACACCAATGTCGATGATCGCTTGAGGTCGCTGGAGGCTACGGCTGCCACGGCGTTAGTTCCAGCTGTGAGTAATCCACTTGGCAGTGATACAGCTTCGGCAGCGACTAACGGCTTGTCCTCGAATTCAGCTTCGACAAGTGCGGTAGCTGGAAACTCAGCGAATGCAGCCTCGACTGCAGCGGATTCAGACAATGCCGGGGGAAGCTTTCTGGCCAATTCGCGGCGTAACTCACCGGGCACCGCTAACGCGTCTGCAAGCAGTCCAGGCCGGGCCACGCTGCAACCTGCGATTCTCAGTGAGCAGCAGCTCTATCAGATGGCATACGATTCGGTCATAAACAGCAATTTCGAACGCTCTATCGCAGAGTTCGATCAGTATTTGAGTGTATACACTCAGGGGCGTTTCGTCGCCAATGCCCACTATTGGAAGGGACAGGCTTATCTTTATCTGGATCGTTTCGCTGAAGCAAGGGCATCCTATGAGCTCATCCTGAACTTACAGCCGGTGTCTGCCAAGCTGCCAGATGCCATGTACGGCTTGGCACTGGCCTATCAGGGCCTGGGCGATATCTCCCAGGCCAGGCAGTTGCTCAACGACATTCGAAGAAGATTCCCCAACACCGGTGTTGCCAATCTGGCTGACACCAGGTTGCTATCCCTCGATTAACATTGCTGTTGCTTGCGTGCATTGATTGCGAGGAGTGCACGCCGTTGTGGCACCGCCCCGGGTTTTCATCGCTATAAACCAATTTATCCAAACAAAATGTCCACCGAAACTACATCTACATCGCTGAGAATCACCGAGATATTTCATTCTCTACAGGGCGAAGCCCGAACTGCCGGGCTGCCAACGGTGTTTGTCAGACTGACGGGTTGTCCGCTGCGATGCCAATACTGTGACACTGCATACGCATTTGCTGGCGGAGAACTGCTAGAGTTGTCAGCAATTAGCGCCAGGGTAGGAGAATTTTCCTGTCCCTATGTGACGGTCACCGGGGGTGAGCCTCTGGCCCAGCCTAACGCTATAGTGCTACTGAAATTGCTGTGTGATAAAGGCTACAAGGTGTCCTTGGAAACCAGCGGAGCGCTGCTAATAGATCAGGTCGATGACCGTGTCTGCATAGTGCTGGATGTGAAAACACCGGGCTCGCTGGAAGCGGACCGCAACAAATATGAAAACATTTCTTACTTGAAGACTAGCGATCAAGTGAAATTTGTTATCTGTGACCGTGTGGATTACGACTGGTCGAAAGCTCGGCTCGATCAGCACGCATTGGTGGGCAGGGTAGACGATATTCTATTCTCACCATCATACGGTCAGTTGGAGCCGGCGTTGCTGGCAGAGTGGGTGCTGGCAGATTCACTTAAGGTAAGAGTGCAACTGCAGCTGCACAAGTACATATGGGGGCTAGAGCCAGGCAGATAACGCCAGCTTCTTGAAAAAAGCCCTGGATTTCAAAATGCATGACTCAAATACCAAGAAAGCGGTAATTCTGGTGTCCGGTGGCCTGGATTCCGCCAGCTGCCTCAGCATCGCCACGGAACAGGGCTATGACTGTTATGCAGTAAGTTTCGACTACGGCCAACGCTCAGCCAGTGAACTGCTGGCAGCACGCAAGGTGACGCAAGCAGCAGGTGTGCAAGAGCATAAATTCATCAAGCTGGAGATGGGCCAGCTAGGTGGTTCGGCCTTAACCGATGTCGACATAGCGATACCGGAAGAAGCGGCTGATGGCATTCCGGTCACCTACGTGCCGGCCCGCAACACCGTATTTCTTTCCTACGCCCTGGCCTGGGCCGAAGTACTTGAAGCTCAAGCGATTTTTATCGGTGTCAACGCGGTGGATTATTCTGGCTATCCAGATTGTCGACCGGAATACATCGCCGCATTTCAACAAGTGATTAACCTGGCGACAAAAATGAGCGTCGAAGGCGGAAGTGTTGAGCTGAGAACACCGCTAATAGACCTAAGCAAGGCAGAGATCATCAAGACCGGGTCCCGGTTGGGAGTCGATTACAGTATCACCGTGTCCTGTTACCAGGCCGATGCCAAGGGCAGGGCCTGTGGTCGCTGTGATAGCTGCCGGTTTCGAGCGCAGGGATTCAAAGATGCAGGCTTCGATGATCCTACTAGTTACCAGTAATTTTGGGAAACATTGGAGCCAAATGTTTAAAATTGATGGGCTAAGATATGAAGTTTCGGTGTAGGCGCGCTGCGCTCCCGGAACCTTCTGCATCAGCAGCTTGCACCCCTCCCGGGTTCCCTCCCTCGGTCACTCGGTGCTGCGCTTCTATCGCTGATGCAGATGGATCCGGCATCCCATCGCTTGAGAAGCCGGATCCATCTGCAAGATCTTGGTTCTCCAAAGTGAAAAAGTCAGCGGCATGACTTGTCTTTTTTTAATTTGATAGTACTATACCGGCCTCTGCGTGGGGCGTTAGCTCAGTTGGTAGAGCAGTTGGCTTTTAACCAATTGGTCGCGCGTTCAAGTCGCGCACGCCCCACCACTTATTCTCTATTCTAAACGGCTCAATTTCCTGGCCGTTAGCCGCTTACTGCGGCTCTTGCCTCTCCTCCCCCATAGCTATACCTGCTTTCATCTGTGATAAAATGAGATTCTTCGATTTTTCGAGTTTGACTATGAGTCAGGTAGAGACCTCAAGTTCTGAATCCGGGCTGGCGGCGGATAGCGCCGTTGTGAAACAGTATCTGGACCGTGCCAACAGGCCCCAGCAGCTGGATCAGTCAGAACTCGCAGCCTATCTCAGCCAGGTTAAGGCGCTGATGGCGGCAAAAAATGCGCGCTTGATCGCCCACTATTACACCGATTCGTTGCTGCAGGATCTGGCCGAAGCAAGCAATGGCTTTGTTGGCGATAGCCTGGAGATGGCGCGTTTTGGTCGGCAATGCGACGCGGACATTCTACTGGTGGCAGGCGTGCGCTTTATGGGGGAGTCGGCAAAAATCCTAAGCCCGGATAAAACCGTGCTCATGCCGAGCGTCGACGCCACCTGCTCGTTGGATATAGGCTGTCCCATAGAGCGTTTTTCCGCTTTTTGTGACCAGCATCCGGAGCGGACGGTAGTGGTTTATGCCAATACTTCGGCAGCGGTCAAGGCCCGCTCGGATTGGGTGGTGACCTCCAGTATTGCCCTCGATGTGGTCGAACACCTCATGGATCAGGGACAAAAAATACTCTGGGCGCCGGATAAACATCTGGGTCGTTACATTCAACAAACCACGGGCGCAGATATGCTGTTATGGGATGCCGCCTGCATTGTGCATGAGGAGTTTAAAGCCAGGGGTTTACGAGACCTGCGCGCTGTGTACCCACGCGCGGCGGTGCTGGCACACCCCGAATCCCCGGCAGCGGTATTGGCAATGGCCGATGTAGTCGGTTCGACTACCCAGATCATCGCGGCGGCCTGCAGCATGCCGAATAAGGAATTTATCGTCGCCACCGATCAGGGTATTTTCCACAAGCTACAGCAAGAAGCCCCCGAGAAGCGGTTTATTATAGCGCCGACTGCCGGCAATGATGCAAGCTGTCGAAGTTGTGCAAATTGCCCGTGGATGGGTATGAATACGGTGAAGCAACTCTACGATTCTTTGTTGGCGGGTAGCAATGAAATACAAGTGGATTCGGCCCTCGCTGCGCAGGCGATGAAACCGCTACAACGCATGCTCTATTTTGCCGCTAACAATAAACTCAAAGTAAGAGGGCGCGCTTGACAGCAGTGAGGCAATGATTTTTTAACGGTGCCTTGGCTGCAACACAGTTTGATTTATCCGCTCATTCTCTGCTCGAGTTCACGAATTTTTTGTTTCAGCCTGGCTTCTTCGGCCGGTGCAGCGCCGTTGTCTGTTTCAACGCGCAGGGCGTACCGCAATTGCTCACGGGCTTTGCCGAGGTCTGCGAGCAGGGCAAAGTACTCGGCCCGAGCCTGGTGCACTTTACTGATGTTGCCAGCCTGACCCTGCACTTCAGCAAGCTGATACCACAGATGATGATCGTCAGGTCGAGTCTTGCTGTGCTTCTCCATCACCTCGGCGGCTTGACCATACAATCGTGACTCCACCAGAGCATCGATATAGGCCATGGTTAGCGGGTGGTTGTCTGGATTGATTTCCAAATGGCGACTTAGAAAATCCATGGCTGTGACGGCTTCATTCTGTGCCGTGTAAATCTCGGCCTGCGTTACCGCGTAGCTGATACGATTCGGATTTTTCCTCAGTAGCGGGGCAAGGGTCGCCAGGGATTCTCCATATTGCTCATTTTCCCAATAGGCGACGGTCAGCCCGTAACGGTTTGCATCCTGGGAAAATTCGTCAGTACTGGATATCAGAGCCTGCTCGTAGTCCGCAATCAAGGCCTCTTTGTCGGTGGCGTAGTGTGCTACTACCCGCGCACGGATAATCTGGTATTCGAGGTTACGCCCATAGGAGCGAGTGGGATAGCGGATGGCGCGGCCGCGAGCGTCAGCGATTCGTGATTCGGTGACCGGGTGTGAAAGCAGAAATTCGGGAGGCTGCCTGCCGAAACGATTAGCGGACATCAGATGTTCGAACAAGGAGGACATGTCGTCAGGATTAAAGCCGGCATCGAACATCGTATCCTGACCGATACGATCGGCCTCGGCTTCATTGCTGCGACTGAAGCGCAGGCGGTTTTCCAAAGCCAGGCCCTGAGAAGCGACAATGGCCGCTTGGCCGTGCTCAGCGTTAGAGGTCGTCATGATCAGCACTCCGGCTAACAGGGCGCCTAATTCTGGTAACCGTTTGGCCCTGGCTTCGTCGATAGTGCGGGCGAAATGGCGCTGGCTGACGTGGGCAATTTCATGGGCCATCACCGAAGCAAATTCGGCCTCGGTCTGGGCATTGAGGAATAGGCCGGTGTTGACGCCAATGATACCCCCGGGTGCCGCAAATGCATTCAACTCTTCGCTGTCGATGACGACAAAGGAGAGGCGATGGTCTTGTAGTTGGCTCTGGGCCGCGAGTTTGTAGGTAACGTTCTTCAGGTAGCTGTTCAACAGGGCATCGGGAATCGTGGGTGCGCTACGCCTTATGGAGCTGAGGAAGTCTTGCCCCATCAAATGTTCCTGCCCCAGCGTCACTGTACCGGAGATACGGTCTCCCAAGCGCGGCAACGGCGTTTGAGCCTGCAGCTCAAATGTCGACAAACTAAGGAGAATTAGCAGAAAAAAGGAATTAAGCCAGCGATAGCGCATAAGGGAAGCCACAATACTGTTTAAGACCCAGATTATCACAAAACCTTGCGCGTAGTTGAGGTAAACCGGCGAAGTGAGGGGAGTTTCGGATGATTTTCATTGTTTGTTGTGCTCTCGGGAGCACCTCAGCCTCTGCTTTCGGACTTCCTGAATTTGTGGGAAAGCGAAGGGGCGTTGTGGCGGAATAGGGCGTAGCAGGATAAAATAAGCAGATGGAAATAGATGTAGATATTGAGCTGGATTTAAGCGGCTTGCAGTGCCCAATGCCTTTGTTGAAGACTAAATTGGCATTAAATGGTATGGAGTCGGAACAAATTTTGAAAGTGCTGGCAACCGATCCCGGTTCCGAGAAAGACTTTCATCTCTTCGTTGATCAGAGTGATCATAAAATCCTTAATTTTCAGAGAAATGAGAGCTCCTATCTTTACTGGATTAGGAAGGGCTAGGGACAGGGATGGGCACACAATGAAGCAACTGCTGAATGATTTCTTCGATCGTTACTTTCATGATGAAGAGTCTGTCATTTTATTGGTCCTGCTGGCGCTTGGGGCGACGATATTATTATTGTTCGGCGGGGTGTTGGCACCCTTGATTACCGCAGTGATCATTGCTTATCTCATGCAGGGCCTGGTAAATATTTTGCTGAGATACGGATTGGACCGACGCCTGGCATTTAGTCTGGTCTATGTGTTGTTCATCGGAATCTTCCTGCTGATGTTGCTTTTCCTGCTGCCTCAGGCCTGGAATCAGTTACGTCGCCTGATGAATGAACTGCCTAATCTGCTAAGTCAGTGGCAATCATCGCTAATGCTATTGCCGGAAAACTACCCCAATTTATTTTCAGAGCAGCAGATTCAGGATTTTATTATTGGGGTAAGAGCTGAGCTGGCTGCTTATGGTCAGAACGTACTGGAATATTCTCTGGCAAGTATTCCCAGCGTTATCGCCTGGGTAGTGTTCGTGATACTGGTGCCTATCCTGGTTTTTTTCGTCATGAAAGACAAGCTGGAGTTGATGAAATGGGCCGGTAATTTTCTGCCGCGTAATCGTCCGCTAATGAGTCGAATCTGGGTTGAAATGGATCAACAGCTTTCGAACTATATTCGCGGCAAGGTAGTCGAAATTATCATAGTTGGCAGCGCCAGCTATCTCACTTTTGTGATTCTCGGGATTAACTACGCGCTGCTGCTATCGGTGCTGGTTGGCTTGTCCGTTATCGTTCCCTATATAGGTGCCGCCGTGGTGACCATCCCGATTGCGGCTGTTGCTTTCGTGCAATGGGGCATTGGCGGTGAGTTTTATGCGGTGTTAATAGTGTATGGCATATTGCAGTTAATCGATGGCAATGTTCTGGTTCCAATTATTTTTTCGGAAGCGTTGAACCTCCATCCTGTAGCCATTATTAGCGCGGTGCTGGTGTTTGGTGGTATTTGGGGGTTGGGGGGTGTGTTTTTCGCGATTCCCCTGGCCACCTTCATCAAGGCCATTATAAATAGCTGGCCCGGGCGACTGCAGGCCAAAATTGACGAGTCTGGGTAGCTGTGAGCTTTGGTTGTCAATCTCACACTATGCTAAAATCAATTGTTTCGTTCGTGGTCATGTCGTTTGATACTGTGACTAATTTGACAAGAGGAATCCGATGTCCTTCGAAATTCAAGGCAGTATAGTCGCTTTAGTGACGCCTATGCATGGTGATGGCATGCTTGACCTGCCTGCTTTTGACCGCCTGCTCGAATGGCATATTGAGTCCGGCACCAATGCCGTGGTGGTGGTGGGGACCACAGGTGAGTCTGCAACTCTCAGCTCCGCAGAACATTGCGAACTGGTAGCTCACGCCGTAACCACGGTAGGAAAACGCATTCCTGTTATCGCCGGAACCGGTTCGAACAACACCGCCGAGGCCTTGTTCTTCACCCAGTCGGCGCGGGAGCACGGTGCCGATGCGGCATTATTGGTTACCCCGTATTACAACAAGCCTTCCCAGGAGGGCTTGTACCGCCATTTCAAGTCCATAGCAGAGGCTGTCGATATCCCGCAGATTCTTTACAACGTGCCAGGGCGCACCGCTTGCGATCTGGTTTTGGATACCGTAATCAGGCTAGCCCAATTGGAAAATATTGTCGCCATTAAAGACGCAAGCGGTGATTTGTCCCGAGGCTTGCAACTTATCAAGGAGTGCGGATCACAGCTGGCGATATACAGTGGTGAAGACACGCTGACGCTGCCGCTGATCCTCGCTGGTGCTGCCGGCACCATTTCGGTTACGGCTAACGCTGCTCCTGCGCAGATGTCAGCAATGTGCGCATTGGCACTGGCCGGTGACGCGGATGCTGCTAGCAGTGCAAATGACAGGCTTGCCTTATTGCACGAGAACTTGTTTCTCGAAGCAAATCCGGTGCCGGTAAAATGGGCGTTGCAGCAGATGGGTATGATTGGCTCGGGAATAAGATTGCCGATGGTGGAACTTGATAGTAGATATCACATCCAAGTAAATGAAGCCTTACAGCGAGCAGGGGTTAGCCTGCCGGTAGCGGCGTAACGCAACAATTGAGGAAGCGTGTAATGTTTAAGAAGTTAATCAACATCTGTCTCGTTTTGCCGCTTGGCGCCTGCAGTTTTGTAGGTGGCTATTTAGGTGGCGAGACCGGCTTGTTACGTGATCGCAGCGCCGATTATGCCACCGCCCCGATGCTTCCCGCGATGAGCATACCAGGGGAGTTGGATAGCTACACAATAGAACAGCTCTACGTCATTCCTGAACAGATATTTGTGGCTTCGACAGTGTTCGATGCTATACCTATGCCCAGGCCCATCGAAGCCAATCGCCGTGAAGGTGTCATCATCCAGAACCTTGGCGATCGCCGCTGGATTGTGCTGGATGCGAGTCCAGCTCAGGTTTGGCCGCTGATCCGAGACTATTGGAGGCAGTTAGGGGTGGTACTGGATTTTGAGAACGCTAGCGCTGGAGTTATGGAAACATCCTGGCTGGAAATCGGCGACGACTCCGGCAACCGGCATAAGTACAGGGTCACGATTGAACCCGGTTTGCATTCAGGGTATTCAGAGATCTATGTGCTGCATACACAAGGTTTAAGAAGTGAGCCCACTCCCACCGCGACGAGTTGGCCCGACACCTCCAGTTCAGAAGATATGGAGCGGCAAATACTGACTTTGGTATCGCAGTATCTTGCCGACCGAAATGATGCATACCAGGCATCTACCTCGAGTTTGCTAGCCGGTAGCATCGAGGGGGAAGGCAAGGCGAATATACTGGAAAATGAGCTGGGGGATCAGTTTCTGGAACTACGTATTGGTTACAATCGGGCCTGGGTACAGGTTCGGCAGGCGTTGGAGAAAGCCGACATAGCGATTGTTGACAGCGATCGTGACGAATCGTATTTTAATGTCAAATTTGCCGGCAATGCGGAGGAAGATGACGTTGGTTTTATTCGGCGCCTCTTTGGTAGCAATCGCACCCCAGTAACGGAAAAAGATTTCAACATTCGACTGCAACAAACCGATTCCGTGGTCAATGTGATTGCAGAAGGGCCGGAACGTTCGGAAGAAACCACAGTGCTCAACGAAGAATTACTGCGAGCCATCATCGACAACATGAGTTAGGGCGACCAACTTGGAGCGCGGCTGCCGTGCAGAACCACGGGTCTTCAGTATTGAAAGCGATCCGCGCCGGCTTCGGTAATACTAATGACCAGTTCTCTCTTTATCGCTAGTGCAAGTCTGCTGCTCGTTGCAGTTGTCGCTATAGCTGTATTGCTGCGTCGAATTCACGTTCTCAGTATTGACGTTGCCAGTGTAAATGAACGCTGTGCGGCGAGAGAGTCGGAAGCGGCCTCTTTACAGCATAGACTGGCGCAGTTACAGAGCGACAATGACTCACTGCAGTCCGATAAACTAAAATTCGCGGAAGATATCGTCAGGCTTCAGACCAGTCTGAACCTGGAAAGAAAACAGTTTGATGAAAAGCTCTCCCTACTCAATGAATCCCGCGCACAGTTAAGCGTAGCCTTTAAAAATATAGCGCAGGAGATTTTCGAGGACAAAAGTAAAAACTTTGTAGAAAAAAATAAAGACAGCCTCGCCACTATACTTAACCCCTTGCAAGACAAAATTTCACAGTTTCAAAAACGAGTGGAAGACACCTACGACAAAGAGTCCAAGGAGCGTTTCTCGTTAGAAAAGGAAATTAAAAGTCTGCAGGAGCTGAATACTAAAATCAGCGAAGATGCGATCAACCTGACGAATGCCCTCAAGGGAGATAATAAGGCTCAAGGTAGTTGGGGGGAGTTCATTCTGGAGTCGGTGCTGGAGAAATCCGGACTGGTAAAGGGCAGAGAATATGATGTTCAGGCCAGCCTTAAATCAGAGGATGGCTCCAAGTATCAGCCAGATGTGATTGTGCACCTGCCTGAATCGAGAGACGTGATAATCGATTCGAAGGTTTCCCTGAAAGCCTGGGATGCGTTCTGTTCCAGCGTTGAGTCGCCGCAACGAGACGAGTTGCTGAAGAAGCATATTCAGTCGATTCGCCAGCATGTAAAATCTCTCTCTGCCAAGGATTACCAAAACCTTGCCGGCATTAACTCCCTGGACTATGTGTTTCTTTTTATGCCCATAGAAGCGGCCTACTTTTCCGCGATTCAGAATGACCCTCAGCTGTCTCAAGACTCCTTCGATCGCAATATTATTTTCGTCGGCCCAACTACACTGCTAACCACCTTGAAGACGGTTCAGAATCTATGGCGTCTTGCGCAGCAAAACAAGAATGCAAATGAAATCGCGGAACGTGCCGGTGCTCTCTATGACAAGTTTGTAGCCTTTGTCAAAGACCTGGATGACGTCGGATCGAAAATTGATGCAAGCAAAAAAAGTTTTGAGCGTGCACATAAAAAGCTGCAATCCGGCCGTGGCAATCTCATTAAACGAGTAGAAATATTGAAGCAACTCGGTGCCAAGACAGCGAAGAAGCACGAGTCGGAATTGTTGAGTTCGGTACTACAGGAAGAAGATTCTGTCGCAGAGTTGTCGGCAGATACTGGCGAGAAGCAGGGTGAAGATGAACTCGATGATAAGACGCGACATTAAAGAGCAGCAAATCAAAATTACTAATCCAAGAAAATGTTACAAGCTATTCTAGATTTCCTATCCTGCGAGACGCCGGTCGCGTGGTTGGATGAAGCGATCAGGCAGCAAGAGACCTTGCTGATCGATCACGCCAACTGCGAGAAAAAAGCCGCAGCTACCGCAATGAACCTCCTGTATCGACATACTGCCAAGACCGATTTGATGACACGGATGGCGCAACTGGCGAGGGAGGAGTTGTTGCATTTTCAGCAGGTGGTCGAAATTCTGGCGGAGCGAAACATCGCTTATATCAGATTGAGCCCTTCCCGTTATGCCTCCGGGTTACGATCAAATATTAGCAAACAAGAGGATATGCAATTGGTTGATACTCTGATTGTCGGCGCGTTTATTGAAGCGCGCTCCTGCGAGAGGTTTGCCAAGCTAGCCCCGCTGCTGGATCCGAAGCTAGAGAAATTCTACAAGGGTTTGCTGCGTTCGGAGTCGCGTCATTTCGCAGATTATCTGCAGCTCGCCCGGATCTATTCCAGCTCGGGCATTGATTCCCGGGTTGCCTATTTCGCGCAACAAGAGGCGGAACTAATCAACAGTGTGGATACACAATTTCGTTTTCACAGTGGTGTGCCGGCCAATTAGTTTGCAGGCGTTTGATCAATTACGACAAGTAGTCGGTCCGGTCAGACTGCCACCGAGTTTGTCGGCAAGTGCCTCGAGTTGCTCGCATTTGATAGAGTTGTTGCCACTGAGGCTTACTGCGGTAAGGCTAACAACATTAAACAGCGGGCTAATGTCGGTAATGGCATTGTTTAACAGGCTGAGGCCGGCAAGTTGGCCCAGTTGTTCCAGCGGCGTGAGATTGTTTATGGAATTGTTAGCCAGGTCCAGAAAGCGTATCTGCGATAACTGGCCAATATTGTCGAGATCAGCTACCTGAGAGTTGGCGCAGGACAACACTGTGAGTTCAGCGGCGTTGTTCAGGTTTTGCTGACGTACGGCCAGGTTAATGCAACCCTGCAGACTGGGGTCGAGGGTTTCTTCGTCAAGTAAACGGTTGCCCGGGTCAAAAACCGCTCGATTGTTCACGGCTATACTAAATGGCTGGGAGCATTGGCTTGCTAGCGCAGCAATTAGTATGAGGATTGTTCGAAAGAGTCTGGTTTGGAAATCAGGCATATTAACAGTACTTCAGGTTTGCCGTGGTTCTCGACCTGGTGGCAGGCAGATTTAAAGAATGAGTTCGAAGCAGCCGCAAGCTCGACCTGACAGCCAAGGGCTCCCTAGTATTTGGCACTTAACCGAGCTAGTATGCCCATCAAATAGGCAGAGGCAAAACTAATTGCTCGAGCAGATGATTGTCCTATGATTTTAAGGAAATTGGTATGAAAACAGTTAGTCTCAATGCATTAAAACAGCTCCGAAAAGTCGTTCTGCCCACGGTATTGCTGTTATTTTCTACTCACGGGATAGCACAGTCCGACATCGATCTGGCTGACGAAGACAACCGCATCGGTTATTCGATTGGAGCAAATATTGGGCAGAACTTACTCGATCAGCAAATACTCGAAGATGTCGATGTGGACAGTTTTGTCATCGGCATGTTAGATGCATTTGGCGGCGACCTGAAGCTGTCCAGCGAGGAGATGATTGCGGCTATACAGTCATTTCAGCAGCGTGCACAGGCAAGGGCGGCATCGGCGATGTTGGAGAGTTTGGCGGCGAGTGAAGAATTCTTAAGTCAAAACGCGCAGAAGGATGGCGTCGTAAGTCTCGATTCCGGCTTGCAGTATTTGATTCTTGAGTCGGGGCCAAGTGATGGCGCTTCGCCAGCATTAAGCGACTCCGTACTCGCGCACTACCACGGTACCTTGAGCGACGGCAGCGTGTTTGATAGTTCGGTGGAGCGCGGTGAACCAGCCCAATTTGGTCTTTCACAAGTTATCGCTGGCTGGACCGAGGCGCTGCAACTCATGAAGGTAGGCGATAAATGGCGTCTTTTTATCCCGCCGGCAATGGCCTACGGTGAGGCTTCGCCAACCCCGGCAATACCGCCAAATTCGGCCCTGATTTTTGATGTCGAATTACTGGAAATTCGTTGATCCACTCACGGGGACTAGTGTTGCGTTTGATTCGTATCCAACAATGACTGGCTAGCACGATGAATAGTGAGAGTTTTAACGAGGAATTGCTAGTGTTTCTACAGCAATCACCTACCCCTTTTCATGCCGTCGCGACTATGTCGGCGTTGCTTGAAAAAGAAGGTTTCGAACGCCTCGATGAGACACAGTCGTGGCAGCTTGAAAAGCAGTCAAAATATTATGTCTTACGCAATGATTCGGCACTCATCGGCCTGAAGACAGACAGGTAAGGCACCGCTGCTGAGTGAAGGTCTGCGACTAGCGGGCGCGCACACAGACAGTCCCTGCCTGAAAATCAAGCCTTCACCCGAGATAGAGAAACACGGCTATCTGCAGCTTGGCGTGGAAGTCTATGGAGGCGCCCTTTTGCAGCCGTGGTTCGATCGGGATCTTTCCCTAGCCGGACGAGTTAATTTTCAGACAGAGGCCGGCGCGTTGGGCTCGACTTTAATCGATCTGCGAGACCCCATCGCCTTCATTCCAAGCCTGGCTATTCATCTGAATCGAGAGGCAAACAAGGGCAGGGTGGTTAATCCACAGAAAGAGCTTTCACCTGTACTCCTGCAATTACAACAAGGGGAAGAATTCAGTCTCGACAATTTTTTGCTGTAGCATCTAAAACAGCGCGGTGATCAGCCAGATATTAGTGGAGTGCTTGCCCATGAACTGATGCTTTACGACACGCAGGCGGCGGCAATGGTTGGCTTGCAGCAGCAATTCATCGCCGGGGCCCGTTTGGACAATTTATTGAGCTGTTTTCTGGCGCTCAAAGCTCTGCTGGCTAGCGATGATTCTCATGCCAGCGTGCTGGTTTGCAATGATCATGAAGAGGTGGGCAGCCTGGTGCCCAGGGCCATTTCTGAAGGCCGTGCTGGAGCGGATGGTGCAGGCGGAGGACGACCGCAGCGATGCCCTCGAAAGAGTTGTGCGTCAGTCTATACTGCTGTCTATCGACAATGCTCATGGCATTCATCCCAACTATGGCGATAAACATGACGCCAGGCATCAACCGGTGCTGGATGCAGGCCCGGTGATTAAAATCAATGCCAATCAACGCTATGCCAGCAACAGTGAATCCGTTGCCTTCTTCAAGTCTTTGTGTAACGAGCTTACTGTTCCCTACCAGACCTTTGTCATGCGCAATGACATGGCTTGTGGCTCTACTATTGGTCCGCTAACGGCGGCGGAGTTGGGTATAAATACTATCGATATTGGTGTCGCTACCTTCGCTATGCACTCGATTCGGGAGTTGGCGGGTGCGGAAGATCCGCAGGCATTGTCTTCGGTAGTAACTCATTTCTATAATCGTTAGCCTTTTTTAAAATAACTGTTTTGATTGGTGGATATCGGTGCTGGCGCGCTGCGCTCCCGTACCCTCCTTCATCAGCAGCTTGCGCCCCTCCCGGATTCCCTCACTCGGTCGGGAGCCCAAAAAGATGGTCTCCCTCGGTCACTCGGCGCTACGCTTTTATCGCTGATGCAGAAGGATACGGCATCCCATCGCTTCGTAAGTCGGATAATCTACGAAGAGGTGGAAGTTCTTTTCTTTAGGTCGGATTAACCAGTGAATCAGCTGCGCCCTAGATAAGAAGTTGTTGTAAGAAATATTAACTTGGCGCTGCTGTCCCACAGATTTTCGGGACATAAATTTGGTACTCAGTGTAGTGACCGTCGCCCGCAGGGAGCGGGCGCCGAGCCTACAGGGATGTATTCACGGCGTGTCACGGAAGTGAGTACCACATTCATGTCTGTCACTGAGCCAATACCAGGTGGACGTCAGCTGGATTTAGTTAATATTTGTGCGCCAGCAGTACTTAACTTCACTATTTCTGTTTTTTTAGATTTCGAATCAGGAATCTGGCTGGGTTGATGGCTTCGGTGGCGGCGGTGCTGATGGGTAGGTTTTCGTCGTTGATGAGGCTGGCGAGGTATTCGGCGCTGAGGGGGCAGCTGGCGAGGCCGTTGGAGGCGTGGGCGGTATTGATGTAGAGGCCGGGGTGGTGCAGGGGCGGCTGCTTCGATGCGGCGGCAATTGCGCTGAAATTGGCGCGGGCGTTGTGGGCCAGCGGGGCGAAGCATGACTGCATAGCAGCGGCGTTGGCTACCGGTCCGACGACGGGTAGTTGATCGACAGAATTACAACGCAGCGAGGCGCGTGCACCGGTGATCTCCGATTGCAGGAATTTGCTGTTTGCAAACAGCGTCGAAGCCATTTCGATATTCTCTAGATTTTCGCTCTCGTTGATATTGGAGTCGAGGGCGTCAGTTGAATAACTTGCAGACACTGTGTGGGTGTGGGTGCTGGCAGGGAAAATTGTGCGCTGCCCGCTGATGACGAGTTTGAGCTCCTCGCTGAGAACGTTACTGGCTATCTCGGTGGTCTGGCCGCGGACGGCCTGTAACGGGATTGCACTGGTTTGCTCAAACTGCTTCGCCTGGTAGCTGTTGGCAATAATCACGACCTTCGCTGGATCAGTAACTGATTGACCTTTGGCGTCAACTGCAGACCATATTCCGTCTTCATGACTGAGTGCGGTGATGCTGTTTGTGTGACTCAGGTGGATATTTGGGTGCGCTGTGTAGGCGCGACAGAGGGAGTGGGGATTGATCCAGCCCCCGCCTTGAGAGTACAGGGCAGGTTCGAGCAGCTCGGCGCCGGCCAGCGCCGAGGCTTCCAATAGCGAGGTTTGCCGAATCACGGCAGCGGCGTAGACAGCAGACAAGTCGGAACTAGAAAGCTGTTGGCGTTTGTTAAGTGCGCTTTGAAGTTGCAGCACACCTGATTTGTGCCAGTGTAAATCCCCGGCCAGGGCCAGCTGATCGAATTGTCTGCTTGCAAATAGAAAGCAATGCAGGAAGTAATTTGCTATGGCAGAGGCTTGTTTAAAGAGTCGACAGCGCAGCGCGAGCTGACTGTTACCGGATGCGCCGCTGGCTAATTCAGCGGCGCTATCGCAGAGGGTAACCTGCCAGCCACGTTGGGCCAGGCTGTAGGCGCTGCTGCAGCCAGCGAGTCCCGCGCCGATGATCAGTGCGTTGCGATGCTTGCCGCGAGTATCGGCAGGTTTGAGTGCAGGCAGGCGAAACCACGGCCGAGTTTCAGCTATGGGGCTTGCGCTGTAATTGGGGGCCAGGCTGGCGCCGAGCATGTGTCGTTTGCGGGCGAATCCAGGTAATTTCTCGACGCTGAAGCCGGCGTTCTGCAAATTTCTCCTGACCTTGCCAGCAACGCTGTAGCTGCTGAGTGTCGTCTGGCTATGACTGCTGCCGGCCACCAACTGGAATAAGCGTAACTCCCACATCTCAGGGTTTAGCCGGGGACTGAAGCCGTCGAGAAACCAGGCGTCGAAGCCGCTACTGCCTGAGCGTTGTCTACCGAGTAATTGCGAGTAGGCATCGCCGTAGTAAAGATCCAGAATGACATCGTCTGACAGGCAAAGCCGATGGCAGCCACTGCTGTGGTCTGGATACGCGGCGAGCAATTGCTGGCTCAGACTCGACAGCTCGGGCCATTTCTCGTGTGCCAATTGCAGGGCTGACGCCGTTAAGGGGTGTTTTTCGAAGGCTATATAACTCAGCTGCCGGGGTCGCTCAGTTGCCTGGCTCCAGGCTTGCCAGACTTGCAGGAAGTTCAAGCCGCTGCCGAAGCCCAATTCGGCGACGGAGAAGCTTTGAGTAGAAGTTGTCGCCGCCTGCCAGCGCTTGCTGAGTGCATTGGCAGCGAGGAAAACATATTGGCTTTCGGCGCGCTCGTCGTGACGGGAATAGTAGACATCGCCGAATTGAGACGAATAGGGCAGGCCTGTTTCAAGCCAGCGCATGGCCGCATTTTTTATTTTCATAGTTGGCTTTATGCCCACAGGACGGTGGAATTGAATAAGGCCGTCAGCCTACTCGTTCTTGCTAGTGTGGGACAAGTGCCGCGGTAACATGCATGCATGTCGCTGCCATGTCGGGATTGAGGTAAAATACCCTTTCCCTGATGCCATCGTTGCAAACCCGGCAGAACTTGAGGACAGGAATTAACCGATGTTGGAAATAAATAGTCAATTGAATAAGTTAAAGCAATTAAGCGAAAGAACTGAAAGCCTGCGGAGGTATCTTTGACTACGATCTTAAGAAGGATCGTTTGCTTGAAGTCGAGCTAGAGCTTGCTGAGCCGACGGTGTGGGAAAAACCGCAAGTCGCACAGTCGCTAGGTAAGGAAAGATCCAAACTGGAAATCATTGTTGTTACCATCGATACGCTGACTGCTGGCATAATTGAAGTCGAGGATTTGCTGAGGCTGGCACAGGAAGAGTCTGATCAGGAGCTCCATGACGCGGCCAACGCCGACCTGGATGATTTGCAAACCAGGCTGGAGGGACTCGAGTTCCAACGCATGTTCTCGGGGGCGATGGACTCCAATAATGCCTATTTGGACATTCAGGCTGGCTCCGGTGGCACCGAAGCACAGGATTGGGCGGAAATGTTACTGCGCATGTATTTGCGCTGGAGTGAAAACAAGGGCTTTGTCACCGAGTTGGCGGAAGTTTCCGGTGGCGATGTCGCCGGCATCAAGAGCGCGACGGTCCACGTCAGAGGCGAGTACGCTTTCGGTTGGTTAAGGACGGAAATTGGCGTGCACAGACTGGTGCGTAAATCCCCATTCGACTCCGGTAGCAGGCGTCATACGTCCTTCGCATCGGTGTTTGTGTCGCCTGAAATTAATGATGATATCGAAATCGATCTGGATATGTCTAAGGTCCGAATTGACACCTACCGCTCCAGTGGCGCCGGTGGGCAGCATGTTAATAAAACTGATTCTGCGGTCAGACTCACCCATGAGCCCAGTGGCATCGTGGTGCAGTGCCAGAATCAGCGCTCCCAGCATAAGAACAAGGATATGGCGATAAAGCAGTTAAAAGCCAAGTTGTATGAGCTGGAAGAAATAAAACGCAAGGAACAGATGCAGTCTGTAGAAGAATCCAAGGCAGACATCGGTTGGGGCAGTCAGATAAGATCCTATGTGCTGGACTCTTCGCGAATCAAGGATTTACGTACTAACGTGGAAGTAACGAATACCGGGGCCGTGTTGGATGGTGACCTGGATAAATTTATCGAAGCTAGTTTAAAAATGGGGCTGTAGAGCGAACAGTAGGAAGCTATGTCTGAAAAAAAGTCTGAACAAATGTCTAAAGAAAAGTCTGAACTAAAATCTAAACGCAGCAGTCATTCTGAACCGCTGAGTGAAGATGAAAATAAATTGATAGCACAACGTCGCCAGAAGTTGGCGGCAATTCGCAAACAACGTCAGGCCTATCCCAATGACTTCAATCGCGAGAACACAGCGGCCGAATTAATCACCGATTTCGGTGACAAAGACAAAGAAGAGCTTGCGGGGATTGCGGCGCAGACCACCGTCGCTGGGCGTATAGTACGAATGCGCGGCCCCTTTGTGGTGATCCAGGATGGCAGTGGTCAAATACAGCTGTATATGAACAAGAAGTCTTTTGCTAGCGAGGAAGCTGAGCAGCTGAAGGCATTGGATCTGGGAGATATTATCGGCGTCAATGGCGAGGTGTTCAGAACTGGCAAGGGCGAGCTCAGTGTCAGAGTTGCCAGTTTTCAATTGCTCAGTAAATCGCTAAGACCGCTGCCGGATAAATACAAGGGCTTGACCGACACCGAGATGCGTTATCGCCAGCGCTATGTTGATCTGATCGTTAACGAACAGTCTCGCGAACTTTTTATAATGCGTTCTCGAATCGTTCGCTTTATCCGCCAATACTTTGAAGAATTAGGCTTCATGGAAGTCGAAACGCCGATGATGCAGATCATTCCTGGCGGAGCGACTGCACGTCCGTTTATCACCTATCACAACGCCCTGGATCAGGATATGTACCTGCGTGTGGCGCCGGAACTAAATCTGAAGCGGCTGGTTGTAGGCGGGTTTGAAAAAGTATTCGAATTGAACCGTAGTTTTCGTAATGAAGGCTTGTCTACTCGGCATAATCCCGAATTTACCATGTTGGAGTTTTATCAGGCCTACGCCCGCTACGAGGATCTGATGGATCTCACAGAGGACATATTCCGCAAGATAGCGGTAGAGCTACACGGCCACACTGAGATCAGCTACCAGGGCAGCAACTACGACTTATCCCGGCCATTTGCCCGACTTACGGTGGTGGAGTCCATTCGACAGGTTTGTCAGTTGGATGACGAGGTCTCTTGCTCCAGCAAGGAGTCCATACTCGCTATAGCTAACAATCTGGACATTCATTTCGACGAAAATTGGCCGAAGGGCAAGATATTGATGGAGATCTTCGAGCAGAAGGTAGAGGCACAGTTAGATCAGCCCACCTTTATTACCGAATATCCGATTGAGGTTTCGCCACTGGCTCGTTGTAATGAAGCCAACCCGGAAGTCACCGACAGGTTCGAATTAATTATTGCCGGGAGAGAGTTGGCCAACGGCTTTTCTGAGTTGAACGACCCGGAAGACCAGGCGCGGCGGTTTAAGGCACAAGTTGCACAAAAAGAATCCGGTGATAACGAAGCCATGCACTATGACGAGGATTACGTGACGGCGCTGGAGTATGGCCTGCCACCAACTGCGGGCGAGGGCATTGGTATCGATCGCCTGGTCATGTTGTTTACCGATGCGGCATCAATAAAAGATGTGCTGCTGTTTCCCCATATGCGCCCGCAACATGACGACAACTGAGAACGGATCTGAGATCAGCCGGGAACTGAAGCTTGGCGATTCCTGGAAACAACAGTTGAGCGAGGAATTTGACGCGGATTATATGCTTCGCCTGCGGCAGTTTTTATTGCAGGAAAAGGCAGCGGGAAAGCATATTTTCCCTCCGGGAAGGGCGATATTCACCGCCCTCAACAGCACCGATTTTGATGCGGTAAAAATTGTTATCCTGGGGCAGGATCCCTACCACAGTCCTGGTCAGGCCCACGGCCTATGCTTCTCTGTGGAGGCTGGGGTCAGGGTGCCGCCTTCTTTACGGAATATTTACAAAGAACTAAACGCCGATACCGGTTTTGCTATCCCGTCCCACGGCTGCCTGACACCTTGGGCTGAGCAAGGCGTGCTGCTATTGAATTCGGTGTTGACGGTCGAAGCAGGCCGAGCAGCTTCACATCAGGGGCAGGGCTGGGAGCAATTTACCGATAAAATAATACTGCTGTTAAATCAAGAAGTAGAGGGCATAGTCTTTATTTTGTGGGGCAGCTATGCACAAAAAAAAGGTGCGATGATAGATCGAAGCCGACACCTGGTATTGCAGTCGCCCCATCCGTCGCCATTGTCTGCCAGTCGGGGTTTTTTCGGTAACAGGCATTTCTCGCGAGCCAATGAATATTTGCTGGCACAGGGCAAGAGCGTTATAGATTGGCAATTACCAATGACGTTAGCTACTGCACCAGCGGAGAATGATTAGCCACCATGAGTGAAGAAAATTGCATCATTGTGGGCGCTAGTCACGCTGGTACAACCCTGGCGTTGCAATTGCGGAAAGAGGGATGGCTTGGCTCGATCCAGCTTGTCAGTGCCGAGCACGAACTGCCTTACCATCGGCCTCCATTGTCCAAGGATTTGCTGTCTGGAGAAAAAACCCTGGACGGGATTCGTCTGCGTCCGGCGAAAGTATTCGAGGATAATAATATCGAGTTGTTGCTCGGTGCCCGAGTTCAAAATATCGACACCGATGCCAGATTGGTTATGCTCAATGATGGGCGTGAACTTACTTATCACAAGCTGGCACTGTGCACGGGGGCAACGGTTAGAAAACTGTCTCTCGGTAGCTCTCTGGAGCATATATTTACTATTCGATCCTGCGATGACACCGCCGCGCTATCCAGGCATATTGAGGTAGGTAAAAAAGTAGTAGTAATTGGTGCCGGATATATCGGTTTGGAAGCGGCAGCCGTGCTCGCCACCAGAGGGTTGCAGGTAACCGTTCTGGAGATGGCGGAGAGAATATTGCAGCGGGTAACCAGCGTCGCAATGTCCGACTACATGACGCAGTTGCATAAAAATAACGGTGTTAACATCGTGACTTCTGCTGTGGTTACAGATATTCAGGGAGATGGCCGGGTACAGAAGGTGGTCTGCGCCGACGGTACGGAATACGATGCGGATTTCCTTGTTGTTGGCATCGGCATCGATGCCGATACCGAATTGGCTGCAAGTGCTGGTTTGGAAATTGATGCTGGAATTGTCGTGGACGAATATGCCCAGACCAGCTGTGTCGATGTGTATGCAGCGGGTGATTGTACTGTTCACCCAAGCCTTATCTACGATCGGCGTATTCGCCTGGAGTCGGTGCAAAATGCCAATGATCAGGGCCGAGTAGTGGCGGCAAATATTTGTGGTAAGCAAATCGCCTATGATGCGGTGCCTTGGTTTTGGTCTGATCAATATAATATTAAATTGCAGATGGTGGGGCTTAATGCAGGTTATGAAGAAGTCGTGTGCCGGGGTGATAACAGCAACAGTGAAGGGGCTGGGTTTGCGCTGTTTTACCTAAAAGAATCTGTGTTGATCGCAGCTGACTGCGTAGGGCGACCGAAAGAATTTGTGGTTTCCAAGCATTTAGTCAAGAACCGGGTAAAGCTCTCGCGTGCAGTGCTGGAAGACGAACATATCGAGCCGGTTAACTTCGTCGCTTGATCATTGATCGCCGTTGAAGACGCAGGCACTGGTACAGGTTTCCCTGATTTCTATCTCGCTTAAATGGGGCAACTGCGGTTGCAGTCGTTGCCAGATCCAGCGTGCGATATTCTCACTGGTAGGGTTCTCAAGACCTTCGATGTCGTTCAGGTAATAGTGATCCAGCTGTCGATGAATCACACTATATGCCTCGCCGATATCGGCAAAATCCATGACCCAGCCACTTTCTTCGTCCACCGGGCCTTCGACGCTTATCCTGACGGCGAAGGAATGGCCGTGAAGTCGAGCACACTTGTGCTCTGCGGGGACGTTGGGCAGGCGATGAGCCGCTTCAAAACTGAATTCTTTGAATATTTTCACAAAGCTTCTGTACCCTGGTTACTGGGGCGCACATATTACCGAGGGATCCGTTTTATGTATAGACCCTTTAGCCTGTCTTTAGCCTATAATGATGTCATAAAAATAGTTGCCGGGAAGGCTTCAAACTCGCCGAAACTACTTTATGCAGAAAAAGACAATCCTACACTCAATCCGGCGTTTTATCACCGAGGGTAAACGACTTCCCATCTATCTTGGGATTTTTGTCACGATATTCGTGCTCTGGTTACAGATTGGCGCTCCTGCTTTAGTAAATAATATTGTGGAGCGTCTGGAATACCTGGTTTACGATCAGCGTCTCAGCATAATGCCCCGTGCCGAGAAACCGCTTGAAAATAGAATAGTCATCGTGGATCTCGACGAGCGTAGCCCGCAGGCCGAAGGCCAGTATCCCTGGAATCGAATCAAGGTCGGACAGCTTGTTGAAAAACTGCAGGAAAATGGTGCGCTGGTTGTCGGATTCGATATCACCTTCCCGGAACCGGATCGAAATATTCGAGACTTGCTGGAACCCATCGATCTAAGTTCCCTGAACAGCGAGTTTATAGAGACGCAGATTAACTCGGATCAATATTTCGCGAATGTCATGCGCGCTGGCATAGATGTCGTTCTTGCCATTAATTTCACTCAGCAGAACAATGCAACCTATAATGAATTACCAGCTTCCATCGTGGATATTGGCGGAGAGTTGGCGCGGCGGGTAACGGTAGCGGACATGACAGGTTTCACCGGCAATTAAAATATTGCAGGACGCTGCGCTGGGAAATGGGAGCATGAATCAAGAACCCGATGCCGATGGTATTGTCAGGCGGGTACCGCTTGTTATTCGTTATGGTTCCGAGTTATATCCAACCCTGTCCCTGGAAATGATCAGGGTCTACAACTTTTTGGAAGACTACGAACTTATCACTGCTGCCTATGGTTCGCTAGAGGTTCTGACCGATGTGCGTATCGGAAAGGGGGCGGGTGCATTTTTAATACCTACCGATGGCCGAGGCTATGTGAACGTGCCCTATGTGGGCCCGTCGTCTTTAAATAATAACGCGTTCTTTCCTTTTATCTCTGCAACCGATGTGCTGCGCGATACTCTCGATGCAGAAGAAAAAGCGGCGTTAGAGAACAGTCTGGTGCTGGTTGGTACCAGCTCGCCAGGCCTGGGGGATATTCGTGCTATGCCCCTGGCATCGATTTATCCAGGAGTTGAAGTGCATGCAAATATGTTGAATGCACTGCTCAACTCGGTAGCGGCGACCGCGGTAGACGTCCGTTCAGGTGAGTCCTCCACAGCATCTGTGTTCGCCAGTTTTCAAAACTCCGATTCTATCTTTTTCCCCTACAAACCTGACTTTATAGCCGGTGTGATGTTTGTACTCATTCTGGTTGTTGGGCTGGGTTTGTCGATGCTGCTGCCAGTTCTTGGTGCGGCTTCCATGGCGCTCACCGCAGTAATTCTTCTTGCTGCCAGTATCTGGACAAATTTTCAACTCTGGGACACCTTGAAATGGGATTTCCCGCTAGTTCTTCTATTGTTGCTAATTGTAATGCTGACGCTCACCAATATGATCTATGGTTTTCTGGCAGAAAGTCAGACCCGCAGGACCATTAAAGGCATGTTTGATCAGTATGTACCGCCAGCGCATATTGACTCTATGCTGGCAGATCCCGACAACTACAGCTTCGAGGGTGAGAGTAAGGAACTGACTGTATTGTTTTTGGATATTCGGAGCTTTACCTCAATATCCGAAGTCTTGAATGCCACGCAGCTGAAAAAACTGCTGAATGATTTCTTTACCCCAATAACCGCTATCATCTTCGATCACAGCGGCACCATCGATAAATACGTTGGCGATATGGTGATGGCATTCTGGGGGGCTCCTGTCGCTGATGAGCAACATCGCTCCCATGCGATTGAGGCGGCGCTGGCGATGTTACAGAAGGTTGAAGACCTAAAGGCTTAATTTCATGCGCAAGGCTTCCCGGAGGTAAATGTTGGTGTGGGAATCAATACCGGGATCATGAATGTGGGCGATATGGGGTCGACCTACAGACGCTCTTACACAGTACTTGGTGATGCCGTTAATCTGGGTTCCAGACTCGAAAGCCTGACCAAGTTTTATGGCATCCGCTTGCTGGTGGGGGAGGAAACGGTTAAGGGCCTGGATGGTTTTCTATTGCGCCACATAGACAAGGTGAAGGTTAAAGGCAAAGATAAAGATAAAGCGGTTAACTGCTACCAGCCTATATGCCGCGTCACCGACGCCGAGGAATCACTTCGACAACGGGTGGATGCCTACCACCAGGCGCTCGACTACTACTACGCGAAAGACTGGGATAAGGCCGACAAAGGCCTGCGCGCACTGTTGCTAGAGGAGCCGGATACCCTGTTGTATCGGGTTTATATCGATCGCATTGAAGTGCTTAAAAACAATCCCCCGCCGGCTGATTGGGATGGCTCTTTTACCCATACCAACAAATAAGCCGGAGAACAGCTCGACTGCGCTGTGCTTGCGCCGAAACCTGCGGTGTTGTTGACATGCCAAGCTAAATCGGTAGAATGCGCTCACTCTGCACTCTGGGTGATTAGCTCAGTTGGGAGAGCGTCGCCCTTACAAGGCGAATGTCGGGGGTTCAAATCCCTCATCACCCACCATTTTGTGTTAGATTTAGCCCCTTGTTTTGAAGCAGCTGTTTTGAAACATTTACACAGCAACACTAGGTTGCCACAGAAGCATATTGCGGACCGGTAGTTCAGCTGGTTAGAATGCCGGCCTGTCACGCCGGAGGTCGCGGGTTCGAGTCCCGTCCGGTCCGCCAAACTAATCTGCAGTGACGTCTAGTCAAGTCTCAAAACCTTATAATACCCTATAAATATAGACTTCTTGTTCTCATTAAGTGTTATATTGTCTATTGCTATCTTATCTCAAACGAGGGTATATTAGGGGGTATAAAATAAAACTCTCTTTAAAGATCCCCTCATATGGCCGGAAAAGACAAGCTCACTGCCTTGCAAGTTCAGAAGGCCAAGCCCAAGAAAAAGAACTATAAACTCGCGGATGGTGCTGGGCTGTTCCTTTTAATAACTACTACCGGCTCAAAATACTGGCGCTTGAAGTATCGTTTCCACGGGAAGGAGAAACTTCTGGCCTTAGGTATTTATGATCCCTTGAAAGCAGACAAGCATTTGTCCCTGGAAGAGGCGAGGCAGAAAAGATATGAAGCTAAGCAGCAGCTTGGAGATGGCCTGGATCCTTCGCTAGAGAAAAAGAAGAAAAAACTTCTCGACAAGGTTAAATCTGAAACGACCTTTGAATCGGTGGCCAGGGAATGGCATGGTGTCAAATCCCACAAGTGGAGCGTTGGACATTCCGAGGATGTGATTAAATCCATGGAGGTAGATATTTTCCCGAGTATTGGAAATATCCCAATATCTGATATTACTTCTAGCCTATTACGACCTGTTCTCGAATCCGTTCAGAGTAGAGGTGCTCTTGAAGCGACAAAGCGCCTTAGACAACGGTGTAGCTCTATATTTCGATATGGAAAAGTCCTTGGGTTATGTACAGACGATCCAGCAGAGCCATTAAAAGAGGTTCTGATCAGCTCTACAAAGAAGAATCTTGCATCAATACAAGTGGAAGAACTTCCCAGTTTTCTACATGCTTTAAGCAAATTCAACTGCCATTTACAAACCAGACTAGCAGTAAGACTAATGATGTTGACCTTTGTTCGTACAAGCGAACTGTGCGGCGCTAGGTGGTCTGAAATCGACTTTAAGAAGCACATATGGAACATCCCTGCCGAAAGGATGAAGCGCCGTAAACCTCACTATATACCCCTCTCAGAACAGGCTATTAGGGCATTGGAAGAATTACGTGCTATTTCTGGCCACAGAGACCTACTATTCCCCAAAAGGGGAGCACCGAGGGAGCAGATGAGCCATGGAACGATTCTGCGAGTAATCGATAGAATAGGGTACAGAGGAAAAATGACCGGTCATGGATTCCGCTCGTTGGCCTCTACTGCCTTGAATGAATCCACCAAGTTTCGTGCTGATGCAATTGAGAGACAATTATCCCACGAGCAAAGTGATGACGTTAGAGCAGCTTATAACAGGGCGGAATATTACAAAGAACGTGTAGAGATTATGCAATGGTGGGCTGACCAAATTGATGAGCTTGAATATGGAGAAAATGTAACATCGATCAAAAAAAGTACTGGATAGGGAAGATAGTCCATTTCCCTGGACTGGGAAGATGTTAGGTATGTGAGGTGTGTTTATGGCCGGTAAATACAAGAAATTTAGCCAATTATTCTTAGATGATGAGTTGCCATCTCTTTGTTACTTTGATCCCATTGAATATCATCCGGAAGATGGGGGTGAATCACTATTTGCCGAGCAACCAGAAGATAACCTTCTTTTCGTTTTACAAACCATCAACTCAGCTGTACCGATCTTGGATGAGGATAAAGAAAGGATTTGGCAATCAATAAATATTGTTGAGCGAGTCATTGATGTAGATAGTCTATTAGATCGTGATATTGCAATAGCGTCAGTATTTTTCGAGTTAGGTTTGATTTTTGGTCAGAGCCTGATTCACTCTCACAAACTTAAACAGAAATTACAAGATAGAGAAGTGAAAAAAGGACAATGCAGGGACGGAGGTGCAAGTTCTGGTCATTGGAAGCCATATTCAAAGATCATTAATAAACACTTAGAACTATATAAATTACGAGAATATAAAAACATCACTGAAGCAATTGACGCAATTGAAAAAGAGATAGGCGAGCGCCCGTCCGATGGTACGTTTCGCTATTGGTGGGGAAAGATTAAGAACGAAGAACCGCTTTATCTAAAAGATTAATCTACTAGCAACTAACCGACTAATACGACAGCGATACAATCCAACTATATCTTGCACCCTACAAGTTTGTTTAATCCATTAAGCAAACTATTTTCGTACAGGTGCTAATGATGATCAAAGAAAACTCAATACCTACCGGTGATCGCATTTTGCGGATGCCAGAGGTTGTAAATACTTCAGGACTTTCAAGGGCGCAAATTTATGTGATGATTTCAAAAGGTGAATTTCCGAAACAGATTAAACTCACCTCACAGGG